>JAKEIB010000095.1 GCA_022614705.1 Planctomycetota bacterium
AACGCGGGCTCTTGATTTTGTAGGGTCTGACGAAATCGAGCGATGCGTGCGTTCAAAATCTCCCTGAAAACTCAATGCATGTATTCGGACAGACTCTAAGTAATAAAATGAAACAACTATTGTTCGCAAAAGTTGCGTGCCGTCTGCACAATCTACCTACATAACTGCATAAAATCAGGACAACTAAGCCAATCGACTTCTCTAGCGTCGAACTATAGCAATCGGACTCAACTGACAATTGAACGGCTCGAAGATCGCTGGATGCTCACCGCGGCTGCCGTTGGTAATTTCGAGCGAACCGGCGGTGATTTATATGTCGAAGCAAATGCCTACGCCGCAGTTTTCTCCGGAAGCATATCTGATATGCCGATCCCGTCGTCAAATGAGGTCTATGAATTTCTAAGTGCCGCCGCGCTGGCGAGTGATCAAAATGGAATGGCGGAAGCAATGACGGATGCGGAAGCGGCCTGCCTAACACCTATTGGCAGTTCGATTCCTGTTCCTCAGGTAACATCAGCGACGAATACCCTATTGTCCGCAACGGGTCTCGATCCGACCAAAGCTATCTCACCTAGTACAGGCGCGTCTGCGGTAGGCGTCTTCAATTACATTCCAGATCCGGAATTCACTCAAAACCTATTATTCCATGGCCACTTGTTTATTGCTGGATACGGAGGCATCGTTGAAGTGGGCAACGGAGTTGCCGGTGGATATGTTAACACGTACGCCGAGATCGCTAATAATTGGATTGCAGGATCGCTCACTCCTGATAATACTTGGCACGTGACGGGAAATGTAATTGGAATTGGCGCAATCGACCAAACCTTCGAATCGCTTAATTTCCATGTGCACTTTGTCGGAGCAGTGAATTCCCCCCTCGATTTCATTGCGTCAAACTACAGCGAATCGCTGGCTCGGGCATACGGCGACCATGCGAGCCTCAGTGCACAAACAGCGGCCGGGGCGTGGGGATTTGCAACCGGCGAGTCCACTGTTGTTAACCCGGCCGACGTCAATGGCGACGGTAACGTGGATGGTGGGGATTTGCAATTTTGGGAAGATATTAATCCACTTGGCGGTATCAGCGACGCTGAATACGCCATTTGGCTCGCTAATGCCGCACCTAAAGTCAGCAACGTGATCGTCAGTAGTACGGTATCGAACGCCTATGGCACCAATCCGCCGTACGAGTTTGCAGATGTGGTTGGATCTGAAGAACAGCTGCGTACGGTGCCGGTTGGTGGAGCAAACCGGATCGCGATTCAGTTCACGAAGGATGTCAATATATCGTCCGCTGATTTGGACTTAATTGCACTGAATCAATTGGTCACTGAACCGAGCGTTACAAGTTTTGTTGCGCCGGATGCCTCAAACGATTTCACGGCCACCTGGACATTCGCGTCTGTACTACCAAGCGCTCAATACCTGATTCGTTTGGCGGACTCGATTCAGGACCTGAGCGGCAACGCCCTCGACGGCGAATGGACAAATCCCGGCTCGATTACGTCGAGCGTAACCACGAGCGAATTTCCATCGGGCGATAACTACGCTGGTGGGGACTTCGAGTTTGTCTTCACGTATTTGGTTGGTGATGCGAACCGCGACTTAGCAGTCACCTTCGACGATTACCAAACCCAATCTGCGAATTACAACCAAAACAATAAGACGTGGCAACAGGGCGAATTCAGCGGCGAAGGGACTGTTAACTTCGATGACTACCAATCGCTTTTGGCCAACTACAATCGGGATCTGGCTATGCTGTCGATTTTCGGCGACTACGATAATGACTTTGACTTGGACAATGACGACGAGACGGATTTTTTGTCGTTCTATAATTCTCAAGATGATGCTGCCGACTTGAACGGTGACTCATCCGTCGATCAAGAGGACTACGATGCGTTTTACGAGATGTTTGGATTTGGTATAGAGCTAGACGTCGTAATTTGAACACTAAACTGATGACCGGCATTTCGCTGGCCGCCCTCGGCATCATCGGCTGGTACGCCGTGAAACAGTCGTCGTAAATCGATGGTGGCGAAAACCGTCCGCCGTTTACCGTTCAGCGAACCAGGGGCAGATCACAGCAGCCCCTTCCTGCCGCAGGAAGGGGCTGCTTTTTTAGCGGTTGCAGCTGCCACTCTCCCAGCGGATGTCTCCACCCGCGCAGCGGCGGTATAACTTAGCCGTGGGCGTGAGCCCACGGTAGGCGAGCCACGACATCCGCAAGCCGCGCAGCGGCGACACCCTCGACATCCTCGTGTCGCCGCTGCGCGGCTTTAATGCGACACTTATTTTACTCCGTGGGCTCACGCCCACGGCTAAGCGATTTCGCCGCTGCGCGGCTCGACCGGACGAACTAGAAGCTCACCATTCTATTCATGCTTCAAGCCCCCCGCGACCGCTGGCTCACCCTCAACTACGCCGCCGCGATCTTCACCAGTGCCTTTCTGCTGTTCCAAGTTCAGCCGCTCGTGAGCAAGCACATCCTCCCCTGGTTCGGCGGCGGCCCTGCCGTGTGGACCACCTGCCTGCTGTTCTTCCAAACGCTGCTGTTCTTCGGATACGCCTACGCGCACTTCATCCACGGCCAACTCCGGCCGCGGCAACAGGTGATCGTCCACATGGGCCTCGTCATCGCGGCCATCGTGTTTGCTCGCGTGCTGCCCGGCGCGAGCTGGGAGCCGCGCGGCGGCGAGGATCCCGTGCCGACGATTCTGCTCATTCTGCTCGTCAGCGTCGGCCTGCCGTACTTCGTGCTCTCCGGCACCGGCCCGCTGCTGCAAGCCTGGTTCGCGCGCTCCTTCCCCGGCCGCTCGCCGTATCGGCTGTACGCGCTCTCAAACGTCGGCTCGCTGCTCGCCCTGTTGAGCTATCCATTCTTCTTTGAGCGGCATTTCAGCGTACCGCGACAGGCCCAAATCTGGTCCGCCGGATTCCTGCTGTACGCCGCGCTCTGCGCCTTCGCCGCCTGGCGCTTGTGGACACGTAGCCGCGTCCGCCGCGGCGGACGCGAAAGCGAGTCTCGGAGAGACTCGCCCACAACCGATCCACCCCGCTTCCCCCAACGCATCCTCTGGCTCCTCTTACCCATGTTCGCGTCCATCGTGCTGATGGCCACCACCAACCACGTCTCCACCGACATCGCCGTGATGCCATTCCTGTGGATCGCGCCGCTCGCGTTGTACCTCGTCACGTTCATCATCGCGTTCGACCGGCCGGCCTGGTACCGACGCACGCCGCTGGCCGTGCTGATCCTGGCCGCCATCTATGTTACCGCGCTCATCCATCATCTCGGCGTCGGCCGCAGCAAGGTTTTCGACGCCGGCACGCCCGGCCTCGTGTTCTCCGCGCTATCGCTGATCGTCAGCCCGGTGGCCATCTCGCCCGAGTTTCGCATTAGCACGCTCACGTTTCTTATCATCAACTTCGCGGCCATGTTCGCCATTTGCATGCTCTGCCACGGCGAGCTGTTCCGCCAACGGCCCGACCCGCGCTACCTCACGTCGTACTACCTCATGATCGCGCTGGGCGGCGCTCTCGGCGGCTTCTTCGTCACCTTCGTCGCCCCGCAGGTCTTCTCAACGTATTACGAATGGGAACTCTCCCTCTTCATCGCGACAGTCTTCGCAATCGGCTTCCTGCTCCGCGCACTGGTCGACGTCGCGTTCCGCGAAGATGACAATCGCACCCGTCGCCCCGCGCATTACGCGCTCCTGGCCATGCTCGTGCTGGGCGTGTTCCTGCCGTCGGCCGTCATGCTGCTCGACATGGTCGAGTTCCTGCAGCCCCCCACCGCGGCGGCCCAGCTCCGCGTTCGAAACTTCTTCGGCACGCTCGCCGTGCTCGAGCGCAACGAAGACGATCCGGACCGACATCTGTACCTCGTCAAACACGGAACCATCACCCACGGCGCCCAGTTCTCCAACCAGCGCCGCCGGCGCGAGCCCACCACCTACTACGGCCGCGACACGGGCGTCGCCCGCGCGATCGATTACTATCGCCGGCAGCTCGAAAACGAGCAGATGCGCCTCGCCGTCGTCGGCCTGGGCACCGGAACGCTGGCCGCCTACGTCGACGGCGGCGACGCCATCACGTTCTACGAAATCAACCCGGCCGTGTTGAAAATCGCCGATGGCGGCCGCTGGTTTTCCTACTTGCACGATTGCCGCCAGCGCGGCGCCCATTGCGACATCCGCCTCGGCGACGCCCGGCTCACCCTCCGCCGCGAGCTGCAAATCGGTTCCCCTCCCCTCGGCGGGGAGGGGCTAGGGGAGGGGGGATTGCCCCTCGGACAGCATTACCATCTGCTCATCCTCGACGCCTTTAGCGGCGACTCCGTCCCCGCGCATCTCCTCACCGTCGAAGCCTTCGAGCTCTACCTCGCCCACCTATCAAGAGCCGGTGACTCACAGTCGCCGGGCGGCGAAGACGGCGCAATCCTCGTCCACATCTCCAACCGCTATCTCGACCTCGCGCCGCTCGCCTACGGCATCGCCGATCGCTTCGGCCTGCGTGCAATCCGCATCGATAGCAACGAGGACGAAAAGCAAGCCCTCTACGGCTCCGTGTGGGTCATCCTCACGCGCAACCAAAAACTCGCCGACGAGCTGTCCCACTTCCAGGTCGAACGCGACTCCACTCCCACCGTCCTCTGGACCGACACCCACAGCAGCCTCTTCGACGTGCTGAAATAAAACCGTATTCGCTTCCGCCGCTTGCGGCTTAGCGCACTCCCTCGTCAACCCCTAAATTTGGCCACCCACGCGCGGCCAAATATTCTCTTGCAATTGGCCGCATACTGTGCTAATGTATACACGTGAAATGACCGCCCGAGTCGTAGCTGCCGCAGCGCTCGCCGCCGGCAGGCCATGAATGGGATCACGCTGACAGCTGTGTATTAAATCGCTCGTCGGCGCCCAGGCCACACCTGCCGACGACCACCCATGGGACGACTGCTTAGCGATGGGGCGGTTGGAAAGCAGGATCGAATCGTGAGTGCTCACGACTGTCAACCGTTGCCACGGTTGTCATAGTCGGCCGTGCGCGCTTGCCGACGATCCCCGCCCCAAAGGGCCCTGCATTTCATTTTTCGCATGCCAACCGTTTAGCCGCGACGCGAAGGCCGCCGAAGCGGAGCGCGTAGTTATCCGCAACGTTCAAACCAATCGCTTGCGGTTTAGCAAAGGAGAATCCCAAGTCACGGGCGACCCGTTTGGATCGCGGCTAATCCGCAATCCGAAATCCGCAACTCGATCCACCGCCAGCACTGCCAGCAAATGTCCCCGTCCCCCCGGTCCACTTGGTCCGGTTAGGCAGCCTGCGCCGGTTCATCCAACGATTGCGCAGTTGCCGGTGGAGACCAGTCGATACGGATAGATGACCAACCTCACCCGCCTTCGTGGAGCGACGAGACTCATGCGACGAACATTCCTTGCCGTAGCGACCCTGGCGGCCGTTGGCGGCCTTGCAGCAAGCGCCCAGGCCGTCTGGGTCGACCACTCGGACCATTACACCAAACGCGGCAGCCACCACAATCGGGTCCAACGCTGCGTCGACGACTCGGCCGAATACGTCAAACAAGGCTACCACGAAAACAGGAATTGGCCCTGGCCCTACGTTTGCGCCGACCGGATCGCCGTCCGCGAGCCGTTTAGCCTGATGGTCAACAACGGCTGGCGTCGGCAGAACCTGCTCGGTCCCCACCATTTCGACGCCAGTGCCGGCAAGTTGACCACCGCCGGCGAGCTCCGCGTCCGCTGGATCATGACCCAAGCGCCCGGAGAACGGCGCACGATATTCATTGAGCGCGACGTCGACCCGGCCGTCACCGCCGACCGCCTGGCAACCGCCCGCGACTACGCCTCCCAGGTTGTTACCGATGATCAGACACCCCAGGTGATGGAGACGCACCTGATCAGCGAAGGCCGCCCGGCCTCCGTGGTCGACGCCACGAACGTTCGCTTCCAGGAAAGCATGCCGCCGCCCACGCTGCCCGCCGCTACGGCCAGCGTCGGCACCGGCCAATAACAAGTACGTTAGGCTTTCCAGCCTGACAACAAACAGCGTTACGTCCATTGAATCGAAGAACCAAAAGTCAGCCTAGAAAGGCTAACGTACAACTCGCCGGAAAGGATGCCGGCGCAGGAGACGTTTAGGAGGGACCCGGTCGTGCGAAAAGCTTGGCTCAAAACATTTGCCGCATCGCTGGCCGCCGTCGCGATGGCCGGCAGTTCCGTCTTGGCGAACCCGGCCTTGATGGTGGCCCGCCGCCCAGTTGCAACAACGACCTCGGACGACACGAGCGCCGTGGCGCAAGCCGTCGCCCCCGTCGAGACCGATGCGACGTGGCCCAGCGCGAAAATCTGGCCGATGCGTAATCCATTCAAATACCTGACCGCCTCGATTTCCGAGATGCCGATCCCCTTGTATGGAAAACGCAAGGCCTCGACCAACCCGGTGATGCCCGCCGCAACTGAGCACGGCGATTCCATCGTGCCCAGCGCGCCCACCGCCGTGCCGACGCCGCAGTCGTTCATTTCAACCGCGCAAATGTGCGAATCGCGTGGCGACGTTGCCCAGGCCCGAGCCAATTATCAGCAGGCGCTCAACTCGTGGCCCGGTCAGGTCGACGTGCTTCGCGCCGCCGCACGCATGGAAGATCGTCTCGGCCAATTGCCCGTGGCCGAATGCCTGTATCGCCAGGCCGTCACCTCGAACCCGCAACATGCCGGCGCGCTGAATGACCTCGGCCTGTGCCTCGCGCGGCAAGGCAAACTGGATGCCTCCGTCCAGTTCATCGAGCAAGCCATCCAGTTGCAGCCCGCGAAGCCGCTGTATCGCAACAACGCCGCCACCGTGCTCGTGGAGATGCGGCAGGATCAGCGGGCGCTGGCCCACCTCGCGGCCGTCCACAACGCGGCCGACGCGAACTACAACTTCGGCCAGTTGCTCGTGCAACGTGGCCGCCCAGTCGACGCGACTCCATACTTCCAGGCCGCCGTCGAGCAGAACCCGCAGATGCAGCACGCCCACGTCGCGCTGGCGAAGCTGCGCGGCGAACAGGTCCCCGCGGCCGCGACGTACACGCCGACCACAACGCCACAGCCGCAGACGCCCGCCGTGCAACAACAGAGCCCGCCAACCGACGCGCCGCCATACGACCCGCAATTGACCTTTCCGGCAACCGCCGCGCGCGCCCCAGGGGTCTATCCTCAAACCGGAATGCCCACGCGTTACCTGCCGCCCGTAGCCGCTCGGCCCAGCCCGCGCCCCAGCCCAATGCAACGCTAACCGACTTGAATTCCCGCTTGCGGTTTAGCTTGACGCCGCGCTAATTCGCCACCGCCGCCTTCCGCTCTGCCACGCGCAACTTCGCGCTACTCGACCGCGGATTGGCGGCAACTTCCGCTTCGCTCGGCCGAATCGGCCGTCGCGTGCAAACCTCCAACCGTTTGTCCTCGCGAAACGCTTCTTTCACAAGCCGATCCTCGAGCGAGTGAAAGCTGATCACCGCGAACCGTCCGCCTGGTCGCAAACAGTCCGGCAGCCGCCGCAACGCCACTTCCAGCCACTTGAGCTCGTCGTTCACCGCGATGCGCAGCGCTTGAAACGTTCGCGTGGCCGGATCGATGCGCTCATCGCGCGACCGCGGCACCGATTCGCGCACCACGCGCGCGAGGTCGGCCGCCGACTTGATCGGCGCCGCGCGGCGCGTCTCGACAATCCGCTTGGCAATCCGTCGACTGTATCGATCTTCGCCGTAACGAAAAATCAAATCGGCCAGATGCTCCGCGCTCAATCGCTCCACAAGTTTCCACGCCGGCTCGCCGCGCGACGTATCGAACCTCAGATCGAGCGGGCCCGTGCTATTGAAGCTGAATCCACGCTCCGCGTCGGCCAATTGGTCGCTCGAGTAACCCAGGTCGAGCACGATGCCGTCCACTGCGTCGATATCGAGCGCACGCAGCACCTCCGGCAGATCGCTGTAATTCGCTTCCACCGTCCGCACGTTCAATGCTTGCAACCGCGCCGCTGCCGCTTCCACGGCCGCCGGATCGCGATCGAGTGCAACCACAAGCCCGCTCGGCCCCACGGCTTCGGCCAACAACCGCGTATGCCCGCCGCCGCCCAACGTGCCATCGACCAGCGTTTGACCGGCCGCCGGCCGCAGCCAGGCCACCACCTCCTCAGCGAGAACGGGCACATGTTGAGTTGATGGAAACGTCATTGAAGAACGGAAGCGGACCAAGAGTCGCGACCAGCCGCCGCAGCCGCAATCAAGAATGCTAGCATCGCGCGGGCGTACAGCCTACCGCGTGCTTTAGTAGCCATCTCGCTGCGCGAAATGCTTTTCCGCTAGCGGAGCGAGCGGATTACGATTTTGGGCCAGCAACTTGACCTATCAGACAAGCAGCGTCGTTCCCCAGGCACTTCCGTTCGCCCAATGGGGTTGTTCGACGCCCGGCGACCGACGCCTTCGATGGCTGGCCGACCGACCGCGTCTCGGAAGCTTCCTTGCCCCAAGACGAGGCAGAGACGATTCGCCGGTGGTGTGATCCGGTTGGAGGAGAGCCTGTGGCCAAACACGCTCTCCAGCAATGTCTCTGCCCGGCGCGCCGGCGGAACGGCCACGCCTAGGAACTGTTCGATGCCCCCTGAAAATACCCGCTCACGCGTTGGCGTCAACTGATCTTTCCGACGCCACTTGTATTCATGCGTTCACTATCGGTCGTCGTATCTCTCGCCCTGGTCTCACTGTCGAAAAACTGACGTTCGGAATCGGCGACTAAAAAAATAATCCGGGTTGACAGTGAACGCATGGCCACCGTTTGCGGGGTGGCCAAAAGTCGCCCCTACTTTGCCCCGCGAGAACCCGTACAATGGGCCGCTACAGGCTGGGGTTTGTGGTGATTTGGGGTAGGGAACCGATGCCAAACGACTCGGCGATCTTCGACTACGAAGTGCCACGCCGGCTTGTGGCGCAGGAGCCGCTCCGCCATCGCACCGACGCCCGGCTGATGGTCGTGGACCGCCGCCACCAGGCAATCGAGCATCACCACGTCCGCGATTTGCCGCATTTGCTGCCGGAGGGCGACCGGCTCGTGCTGAACGACACCCGCGTCATCCCCGCCCAATTGGCCGGCCGGCGGGCCCAAACGGGTGGCCGCTGGCACGGCCTATTCATCGAAGCCACGCCCCAAGGCCATTGGCAAATCCTCTGCAAAACGCGCGGCCGGCTGAAGCCCGGCGAGGCCATCACACTCGTCGACCGCGAGGGCCGGCCGGGAGTCAAGTTATGGCTCCTTGAGCGGCAGGAGGAGGGCCAGTGGCTTGCCCATCCGGAATCGGATGACTCGACGACTTCGATCCTGGAACGCCTGGGCCGCGTCCCGTTGCCGCCGTATATCCGCGGCGGAAACATGGTCGATTCCGATGTCGCCAATTACCAAACCGTTTTCGCCCGGCAGCCGGGTGCGATCGCCGCGCCGACCGCCGGGCTGCACTTCACCAACGAGCTGCTCAAAGCGCTCGAAGCGCGCGGCGTCGCGAATTCCAAAGTCACGCTGCATGTCGGTCTCGGCACGTTTCGACCGATTGAAACCGAAGCGTTCGAAGATCATCGCATGCACAGCGAATGGGGTGAAATTACCACGACGATCGCGGCCGAACTCAATGCCACGCGCGCCGCGGGCGGCCGCGTGATTGCCGTCGGCACCACGGTCACGCGCGTGTTGGAAACGGCCGTCCGCTCGCAGGGTGCTGTAGCTGGCCTCTCAGAGGCCGGCTACAAGGCGCGCACAATTCCCGCCTGGCAGGGCAGCACGGACCTGTACATTCGTGCCCCCTTCGAGTTTCGTGCCATCGACGCGCTGATGACGAACTTTCACTTTCCGCGCACCACCCTGCTGCTGCTGGTGCAAGCATTCGGTGGTTGGGAGCTCATCGCCGCGGCCTACGAGCAAGCGATTCGCGAGGAGTATCGGTTCTACAGCTACGGAGACGCGATGTTGATCGTTTGACACGTGGCCGCGTCTCTTCCAAGACGCCCGCCGCGGCGGGCGAGTTTCGGAGAAACTCGCCTACGTGGACTGTGACGAGCGACTTATAGCACGGCGTCTAATTCGGCAGCCGAGGTGTTGAAGCTGTTGGCCGTCGCATTGGCCATTGCGAAGACCGCGCCAATGCAGGCGGCCACGATCAGCGCAAGCATCACGGCGTACTCGACGGCCGTTGGTCCACTCTCATCGTGCAACAGGTTTTTCAGGAGGTCGATCATCGTTGTCACCCGATAGTGCCCGGGGAAGCCCACTTCACGAGCCGGAATGACGCCGCGCGCCAAACGGGCTATCTGCTTGCTAAAAGCCTAGCTTACGTGCGGCGAAAAGCAATTCGGCCCGCGTGCCGATTGTGACGATTGTTCGTGTGGGAAGAGTCAAGTGTCTAGAGTCGAGAGTCAAGAGCCAGAATTCGTAAAAAGCATTCCACCTTCTGGCGCTTGACTCTCGACTCTCCGCTCTCGACTCCGCTACGCTTGGAACGAGCTGCCGCAGCCGCACGACTTCACGGCGTTCGGGTTGTCGAACTTGAAGCCGCGGGCCTCGAGACCGTCGTAAAAATCGATCGTCGTGCCATCCAAATAGAGCGCGCTCTTCTTGTCCACGACGACGGGCACGCCGTGGTACTCGTACTTCGAGTCGGTCTTTTCGTCAAACGACTTGTCGAACGCCAGCGCGTAGGAAAATCCACTGCAGCCGCCGCCGGTAACGCCGACGCGCAGCACCGTGCCCGGCTCGACCCTCTGATCGGCCAGGATTCGCTTGACTTCGTTCGCAGCCTTTTCCGTGAGGATGACGGCCATTTTCTGATTACTCCGTAAGGTAGTTTGATTTCGTGAACTGGCGGCGGACGCTCTCAAACGCCCATGCCGCCAGACAGTGTACGCACTTTGCTTAATTATAGTCATCGGCGAAGTGGCGGAAAGGCGGCGAGAGATTTTCGCTTTCAAGTGCTGGTTCTAGCGGCAGCCGGCCAGCTCGTCAGTTTGCGAAGCCGCTGGACCGCCTCAACCACTCGTTCGATCGCGAACTCGACATCGGCCTCATTGTTGAACCGCCCCAGACCGAATCGCAAGCTGCTGCGGGCGTCGTCGTCGCTAAAACCGAGTGCGCGCAGCACGTGACTGGGCTCCGGATCGGTGGATGTGCAAGCCGCGCCGCTGCTGACGGCGAGGTTGCCCATTGCCAGGAGCAATGCTTCGCCATCGACGTTGCGAAACGACACGTTGAGGTTGCCGGGAAGGCGAAGTGGCAGGCCATTCGCAGTGCCCTCGCCTAGATCGGGGCCGCAGAGTTGCACATCATCAAGTTGGTCAAACAGCGCGGCGGCGAGCGCGTCGCGCAGCGCGGCAAGGCGCTGCATTTCCTTGGGTAGTTCGTCGAGACAAAGCCGCAGGGCAGTGGCGAAGCCGATGATGCCGGGCACGTTAAGCGTGCCGCTGCGTCGTCCTTCCTGTTGACCGCCGCCGGTGATTTGCGGTTCGAGTCGCACGATCGGATCGCGCCGCCGAACGTACAGCGCGCCGATACCTTTTGGTCCATAAATCTTGTGCGCCGTGAAACTCATCAGGTCGATGTCGAGAGTGTTTACATCGACCGGTATCTTGCCGACGGCCTGCGTGGCGTCGCAATGTAGCAGCACGCCGCGCGACTTGCAGATCGCCGCGATGTCGGCCAATGGCTGGATTACACCGATCTCGTTATTGGCCAACATGACGGTGACCAGGCACGTGTCGTCGCGAATCGCGTCGGCTACTTTCTGCGGGTCGAGCCAACCGGCGCGCGGGCTGGCGTGTTGTTCCACGCCGAGCAACGTCACGTCGTAGCCGGATCGCGCGAGCCGCGCGAGCGGATCGAGCACGGCTTTGTGTTCGGTTGCGACGCTGACCAGGTGGTTGCCGCGTCGACGATCGCGTTCGGCGACGCCGCGAATCGCGAGATTGTTACTCTCGGTCGCGCCGCTGGTGAAGACGATTTCCTTGGCGTTGGCGCCGATCGCCGCGGCGATCGATTGGCGGGCCGCGTCGACGGCATCGCGGGCGTTGTGGCCGGCGGCGTGTACGCTGTGCGGATTGCCGTAGGTCGCATCCAAGTAGGGCAACATCGCCGCGACGACGCGCGGGTCGACGCGCGTCGTGGCGTGGTTGTCCATGTAGACGAGTTGGTGCGGATCGGTTGGCACGGAACGCTAAGCCGCAAGCGGGTGACTGCGCGGATACAAGAAATTCTACACCATCGCCCGCTCAATTTCCGCTTGCGGATTAGCGAACCTCATCCAAACAGTGCCCGCACGGCGATTTCCGACCAGCTCTCAAACTCACCGAGCCGGGGCAGAATTTCGCGCACCGGTCGAAATTGCCCGTCCAAAATATCGGCCTCGCGCGGCCGGATGCTGGGGCGCTCGACGTCGCACAGATGAACAACGCCCAAATGCACGCGGCCGACGGGCGTGTCGTCGTCGTTGATCAGCCCGGCGATTTTCTCCGTGTAAGGCGTCTCGATCGCGACCTCCTCTTCCAGCTCGCGCCGCATGCCTTCGCGGTAGACAGTGTAGTCATCTCGCTCCGCGAGATGATCCGTCTCGCGGAGCGAGAGGGCTACTTTGGCGTCGAGCGTCGAGATGTGTCCGCCGATGCCGACGCTGCGCTTGGTGTGCAGCCGGCGTTCTCCCTGTCCGCTGCCACGTAGGTATTCGAACAGGTGCGTCGTGCCGTCGTCATCCGTCCAGCGGAACAGCATGTAGGGAATGAGCTGCTTGAAACTCGGATCCTCTTCCATTTCGCCACGCGGGCGATATTCGACCTGATCGCCTTCGAGCAGTCGCGGCAAATAGCGATCGACGTCCGCGGAAAAGCCTTGGAAGTAACCGAGATCATGAAACAGGGCGGTAGGGACGACGAGGATTTGTTCTTCAACGACGAGTGACACGATGAATCCTTTCGGGGGAAGAGGAACTTTGTCATTCTGAGCGAAGCGAAGAATCTAGCGCGCACGGCGACGAGATCCTTCGCTTCGCTCAGGATGACAACAGCATTCTACGGATTCTCGTTCGCTTCGCCAGCGGGCGCATCCTCGATTCGCAGTTTCAACTCATCGGAATTGCCGCGCAGCTCGGGCGCGTACATCGCCGAGGCCTTCGTGGGCAGCGCGCTGAACTTACCCGGAATCTCGGCCCGCATGCGGTAGCTCACGCTGTGCTTGCCGCGCGCGAGCCGTTGGACGAACAGCACGACGCGATTGTCGCGCAGCTCCACATACGCGCCCAGCTCGTTGCCGGTATAGCCGCTTTGCACGCTAACCGGTTCGCAGCCGGCCGCCTTCATGTCTTCGAACAGGATGTACTCGTAGTCGTTCTTCGATTCGATGACGAGCTCGATTTCCAACAGGTCGCCGCTGGTGACGCTGTCGAGGTTGGCGATCTCTTTGCGTTCATACTTTTCGACGCGTTGCCCAACGGCCTGGCCGCGGTCGCCGGCGACTTCGATCGACTTCTCGGCCGGCGTGAGCTGGTAGTAGTGCCGATCGACTTTCAGTTCCAAACCGGCGCGGCGGATGAAATCCTCGAGCGTGAAATTGGTGAGATATCCGTTCCAATACAGCGGGCCGGCGCCCGTTTTGCGGAGCTCGATCGTGTGCGGACCGGCCGAGAGCGCGTCGCCTTCCAGCACAAACACGTTGTCGAACGTGAACAGGTTCTCGGCGTTGACTTTCACTTCCTTGCGCTTCTCGCCGTCGACCCAGACCTCGACGGTGAGGTCCGGCTTGTCTTCGCCGGTGGCCTGGATGTAGTCGGCAAACGCCTCGATCACAAGCGCCGTGTCGCGCGTGCTGTTCCAGTACGTGGCGTGCTTGCGATTGTTGACGAGATACTTCACGAGCCGCGGGGCGACTTCGCTCTGGGGATCGGTGGCCACGAGCAGCTTGAGATAGTAAGCGTGGGCTTCGAATTCGCTGCCGTACCAGTGCCACCAAAAACCATCAGGCAGGTTCAGGTAGGCCGTCTGGTTCTCGTTGTCTTCGACGACGTACTGGCCGATGTTGCGGAGGATCATGGCCAGTTTGTCGGCATCGTGTTGTTTGTGGAGCGCGAGGCCGTAGAGCGCTAAGCCGTATACGGCGAGGCGGGTGCGGTCATTGTAGAGGCGCGTCCGCATCGTGTCGTTGGTGACGCCGGCATCGACGAGGACCATGTACACGAGTGTGTCCAGATTGTCGGCAAACTGCTTGGCCGGCTTGGATCTGTCGATGACGTTGCCGACTTTGTCGACGTTCGCCAGCGCGCGAAGCTGCTCGTCTTGATAGACCTTTAGCCACTCGACGCCGCGTTCCATCACGCCGGGCACCAGGGCCACGTCGTTCTGCTGCGCGATTTGCAATCCGTGGACCACCAGCGCGGTCGTGTGCGGCATGGACTGTTCGTTCCAACCGCTGAACCAGCCCCAGCCGCCGTCGGTGAGCTGCATTTCGCCGAGGCGATTGACGCCCGCCTTGACGATCGTCGTGAGCTCGGCTTCATCGAACACGGGATTGCGATCGAAGCGTTTCCAACCTTCGGCGCGCTTGGCCGCGTCGCCGATTTCTTGCGCGTTGAGGTTCGTGCGCTTCTCGCGAATTGCCTTGAGATCGAGGCCCATCCTGATGAGCGTTTGTTGCGTGACCACGGCGGGCAGGAAGCGGTTGAGCGTTTGCTCGGTGCAGCCATACGGGTAGTCGATGAGGTAGGGCAGGGCGTCGACCATCGCGCCGGCGAGCGTGGGCGAGTAACGGACTTCGAGCCGCGTGTGCTCCGGGCGGCGCTCGTTCGGCACGGTGATTTCGAACGCGCCGAGTCGATCGTTCGGCCGCAGCGAGCCGGTGTAGCTGTCGGTCTTGAGCATGCCGTGGACGTAGACGGGGAACTTCATTTCGACGGCGTCGGACTCTTCATCGGTGCGGGCCAGCATGCGAATGACGGCCTGGCCTTCGCGCTGCACCTTCACGCGCCAATCGACGCGCCGCTCGCCGCCGGCCGGGATTTCGATGGTGCTCTCGGCTATAGCCGGCCTCTCCGAGGCCGGCCACAATTCGAGCGTGTTGCCGTCGAGTTCCAAACTCACCTGAACCTGCTTGGCAGTCGGCAGGTAGTTATGAACGTTCGCGCTGAGCACGACTTCGTCGGTTTCGACGAAGAACCGCGGCGCTTGCATGCGGACGATGAGATTCTTGCGCGTGACGACTTCGGTCGTGGCGTCGCCGACGCGCGTGCCGTGGCCCATGGCCCAGACGCTGATCTTCCAGGCCGTGAGGTTGTCGGGCATGTCGAGCTCGACTTCGGCCGTGCCGTCTTTATTGGTTTCGAGCGACGCGACCCACAAGGCCGTGTCGGCGAATTCGCTGCGAACGGTGGGTTCGACAAGCGGCGCGGCGCCTGCCCCGGGCGGCGTGGCCGCCGCTTCGGCCGGGACCTCCGCGTCGAAGAACGCGCCGTTGGTCGCTGCTTTTAATTTCGCGGCACCCACGGGAGCGCCAAGCATCATGCGGTTGCGAACGCCGCCGCCGAATCCAGCTGCGCCGAACCGCATCTCAGCGCCTTGATCTTGCTCATCGGCCACCGTGTCGCCGAACACGCCAAGGCTTTCCATCATCTTTTGCCCGGGCGGCACGAGGTTGGCGAACCAGCGCTCGAGATTCGTTTCCAGGTACGGACGGTGCTCGCGTCGCCACTTCCAGAAGAATTCCTTGATGTCGGCGACATTCGAACCGCCCGAGATGTATTCGAGGCTCTTGTCGAAGATCGAGAGCACGGTGGAACCGACGAACGGCTTGCCCGCTTCGTCGGTGAGTTTCACCGTGACCTGGGCGTGCTCGCGTGGACGAAATTCGGTGGCAGAGGGGACGACCTCGACATTGAGGATGCGCTTCGCGGGTGGGACGTGAATCTCGCGGACATCGGTGTGGACTTTTCCGTTCGCAATCGTCACCGCTTCCACGAAGAAGTTCGGCATGTCCCTGGTCGTCACGCCGATTTGTTCGATCGTGCTTTTGCCGTTCAGGCGCAGCGTTTTCGGCGGCAGATACGCGCCGTTGGCCGGGCGCACGAAGAGCAGCACGGTGGCGCCGGTGCGGTTCGTGTTGAGCTGCAGTTGCACGTTTTCGCCCGGCGCGTACTCGCGCTTGTCGGGCACGAGCTCGAGGTCGTTGAATTGAAATTCGCTGCCGTCAAACCCTTCGCCGACGATTGTGAAC
>JAKEIB010000096.1 GCA_022614705.1 Planctomycetota bacterium
CACGTCGAATAGGCGCCTACGCTCATGGCGCGCGCCTTGTCCCATGATATTATGTACTTGTCCAGGCCAATGTTGCAGATTTATTGCGATGGGCCATACCGCCACCATAGCCGGCCGTGTTGCCGCTGATAGTACTATTATCCAAATCCAGCATCGTGCCTCGGTGGTAAATGCCGCCTCCATTGAAACCGGCGACGTTGCCGCTAATCGTGCTGGAGGTGATCGTCAGTTCGCCGGAAATGTAGTGGGAAATTCCGCCACCGTTTCCGCCCGGGGCTGCGTTGCCGCTGATGATGCTGGACGTCACCGTCAAACGCTCGGCATTGTGGATCGCGCCTCCGTCGCCGAAAACATCGCCTCCAGTCAGTGTGAGGCCAATAAGCTCTACATCGATACGCGTGGGGCCGCCATTGTCGATATTGAATACCCGGCTGCCGTCGCCGTCATTGGTCCCGTCCATGTCAGGGTCGTAGGCCTTGATCGTCAAGAGATTCGCACCCAGTCCCTGGATCGACACGGAATCAACAATGAACAATTCGCCGGCCGATGTGAGCGTGATGACAGCAGGTCCGCCGCTCGTGAGTGCCGGATCGAACGAAATCGTGTCCGTGCCGACCATACCGTTGGCCAGACCGATTGCCTCCCGGAGCGAAAAATCGCCCGTCGAATAGTTGCCGTCGCTCTCATCGACGAGCGTATCAACGACGTAGTCGAAGCCAGCATTGACTTTGACATTATCAACCGCCAAGCCATGATCGTTGCCGGAATCGTTGGTCTCGACCCAGCGGACCCAGAGCGTGCTGCCAGGTGCCCACCCCAGGCCGCTAAGCGTGCCGCCCAAGCCGAAGGTTTTGTTAGCGGCCGCGTTGCCATCGAGTTGGGCGATGGCACCCGCGTGGATCGGAGAGGTGAAATCAAAACCGCCGCCGGGTGCGGTCCACATCGATACCGTGTCGAATGTGCTTCCGAATCCGTATTCGAGCACCATCGTCTGCACACTTGTGGTGGCATCCCGCCATTGCTCACCGTCGTAGCTGAAAGACAACGTGTCAATCGTCAAGCCGCTGTCGTTCGTTAGCGCCAGCGCGATCCATCCCGCCACGGCGCCTGATGCTGGGCTGCCAAAATAGGCCCCGCCCGAGCCGAGCCCACCCAACGCACGATCAGTGCTGCTCACCGAACCGAAGCTGTAAAATGATCCGGTGCTGCTCGATCCGTCTCCCGCATTGATCGCCGTGATCGCCGTGCCGGGCACCGGCTGGCGGAACAGCGACCAACCAGCGAGCGTGGAATCGTTCGACCAGGCGAGAGACGTGCCGCTAGTGGGCAGTGTGCCGAAGTTCTGCGCGTAGACGCCCGTGAAACTGACGCTCAACAGCCGCCGGTCTTCCAGCGGCTCGACGCGCAGCCGGCGCAGAAAAGGAGACGAGCCACCGGCCTGCCGCCGCGTTGTCGCCGAGCGGCGACGGGTCAAATGTTTCGACGAGAGCCAATCAAGACGCAACCGACGGGACACGTTGATTCCACCCTTGGTGTGCGCCCAACATTATGCCGCCGCCGAATTACCATTGCAAGAAAAAAAGCAGTCTCCTGCCTGATGGGGGCCTTCAGTCAAGATGTCGCAGCACGCAATGACACACGTCGGGACGTGGCCAAAAAAAGTTGTAGTAATTGGCCACGGGATTTGCTATGTTTGTCCCTGCGTTCCAGCAATCGTTCTTTGAAAACCTGAAACCAGCCGTCAGCTATTAGCTCGTAGCTTTTAGCCAGACGACGGCATCGCGCTCCTGGCTAACGGCGCTGTTGTGCGCGGGTCTCCCGACCCCGCACATTACCGCGACCGCAGGTCTCCCGCCGACCATAGCATTGGAGACCTGCGGTCGAAATCGGGTGCGGGGTCGGGAGACCCGCGCACAACATGAAACCGACGTTAATTCGCCCGGTTTTGCGCCACTCGACGTGCGTTGCGCTCTACGTTTCCCGGAGCTCGCGCGTTCACCGGAGCGCAAAATTCGACCATTTTGCACGGCCGGAGTGGGACCCCCGTTCCGACGTGCAGAATTGAAGTCGTGGCAGTGAAACGAGTTAGCGGGCCTGCGCGCCGCGGCGCTCGGTGCAAAATCCTCTCAACATCGACGATTTCGAGGTATTGCGAATCGTTGCATCAAGCGGCCGAGCAATTTGGGCGCATGACATGCTCACGTACCGACCGCCGCGCCGGACATCACTTCGATGATCGCTCGGCAGAATTCGGGCAGGTCATCCGGCTTGCGGCTGCTGATGAAATTGCGGTCGACAACGACCGGCGCGTCTTTCCAAATCGCTCCAGCATTTACAAGATCGTCCTTGATGCCGGGCGAGCCGGTGACGCGCACACCGCGATACACGCCGGCGGAGATCGGGATCCAGCCGCCGTGGCAGATCGCGGCGACGAGTTTTTCGCTCTCGGCAAATTCGCGCACGAGCGATTTCACTTTTTCGTCGCGGCGAAGCTTGTCGGGCATGAAGCCGCCCGGGATCACGACGCCGTGAAAGTCGTCGTTCTCCATGAGCGCGATCGAGGCATCGGAGCGGCATGGATAGCCGTTCTTGCCTCGGTACATTGTGTCGCCCTTCAGCCCGGCGACCGTAACGTGTGCCCCGGCCTCCGCGAGCCGCAACTTGGGATACCACAATTCGAGGTCCTCGTAGTCGTCGCCGACAAACATCAAGAAGCGCTGGTCGGCCAGCGGTTGATTGTGAGACATGGCAGGCTCCTTTTGATTGCGGATTGCGGATTGCGGATTGCGGATTGCCGCAACAGAGTGTTCGTAGAAGGTCTTGAACAGGAGGAAACAGAGGAAACGGAGAATATAGCAATCTCTGTTCCCTCTGTTCTCTCCTGTTCCAATGATTGGCCGATTAGATGCTGTCCATTTGGTGGGCGATGCGCACTCACTTGTACCGCGCCGAATGCGATTCGGCTAGTTGTTCCAATGCATCACACGCGGCAGCCAGCGCCGCGGGGCCGTTGCAACGCGGGGCCAGCTCGCGGCAGCGTGCCGCCACAGTTGGCGAATCCAAGAGCGGAGCCAGGGCATCGGCGACCGTGCGGCCGCGAAAGCTTTGGACCGAGACTTCCCTTGCCACGCCCAGCCGCACTAGCCGCCGCGAATTGTCGAACTGGTCGTACGACATCGGTTGCACTACGTGCGGCACCCCAGCGGCAAGCCCTTGGGCGCAGCTGCCGATGCCGCCGTGATGCACGAGCGCCGCCGTACGAGGCAGCAACTTGCTCAGCGGCACGAAACCGAAATGTCGCACCGTGGTAGGCAACCGGACGGGCAACTGATGGTCATATTTGGTGAGAAGGATGCCGCGCTGGCCGAGCCGATCGCACGCATCGACGGCGGCCTCGAAAAAGGCGTGCGCATTGCGATTGGCCGAGCCGGGCGAGAACGCGATCGGCGGCGTCCCGGCGGAGAGAAACTCCTGCACTTCGCCCGAAAGCTGCGCGTCGGCGTCGGAATCCCACAGTGGAAAACCAACCGCTTGCGTTGTGGGCGGCCAGTCGGGTTGTGGCGAACCGAACCATTCCGGAAACAACCCAAGCACCAAATCCGATGCGAACAGCCAACGCGAGAAAACGCGACGCACCGGCGCGAGGCCGAGCTCGCGCCGCAAGCGATTCAATTCGCCCCCCAAAATCGCCTGCACGAATATCGTATCCGCTAGCCAAAACTGAATTTGCTTCAGCCAACGTGGCACTCCAGGGCCCAGCAGCGCCCCTTTCAATCGAGGAGAATCGTGAAGCGTCCACAACACGCCGGGTGCAAAGATGACGTTCGCCACCGGTGCCCCAAACTTCTCGCCAACGACGCGGCTGGCCAAGTCCATCGTGTGTCCGCAATATACCGTCTCGCCCGGCATGTAGTTCGCGACGAGCAGATCGTACAACGGCCGCAGCATGCGGGCCGACGCATACGTCAGCACGAGTTTCGGGCCGCGGATCGGGTGCCACAAATCTTGGTGCTGCGACAGCCGAATGTAATCATCGCGGCTGCCAAGCGGAACGAACTCCAACCTGGCCCCTGTGACCACTTCCTCGAAATACGGATTAGTGACGATCTTCACGCGATGACCGCGAGCCGCGAGCGCCGTCCCGAGTCCGACCATCGGGTGGACGTCGCCATAGCTGCCCAGCGCGGTGATGAGGAATTGCGTCATAGCCGATCCCTGTCATCCTGAGCGCAGCGAAGGATCTGCCCTGTTCGCGAAACAGATTCTTCGCTTCGCTCAGAATGACAAGGCTTCCGTTGCCAATCGCAGCTTGCCACTATACTCGCGAGGCCCGACAATGGAAGGACATTCTGGCTCTCGACTTTCGCCACGGTGAATCTTCGACTCGACTCTGGACCCTCGACCCTCCATGGACAGCCGCGATCGCGACAAGTTTTATTCGTCGACCTCGGGTGACGCGGACGACGACGAATATGAAGTCGAGCCGCCCGATGCGGACGTGATCGCCGCCGAGGAGCGGCGCGGACAGGAGGCGATTGAAGCCACGCACGCCACGATCGACATCGACGAGATTTACCGCGACGCCGGACGCCAGCGTAGCGACGAAATTCTTGAAAACTGGTTCCGCGATTTCAAGTTTCGCTTCCGATTCCAGGTGAAGCACCTGTTGATCGTGACCGCCGTGCTGGCGATTCTGCTGACGCTTGCCAAACTTAAGCTGCTTGGCACGGTCGTCGTTTTGCTGGTGATGATTTCCGTGGCCGGGCTGTTCTTCTACCTGCAATGGCAGGAAAAGAAGGCTCAGGACGAAGCCACGCGCCGGCGACAGGAAATGTACGCGCGGCGCCGGGCGCACATGCAGAAAGTGATAGGCGGCGGCAGCGGCGACGCAGACGCCGGTTCACAGAAATCCACCGAGCCGTCGCCCAGCGCCGCGGACGCTTCCTGGCAGGAAACCATGTCGCGGCCAAAGTTCCGCCTGCAGTTTTCCATGGCCGAAATGATGATCGCGATGACCACGGCCGCCGTGATCTTCGGTCTGGTTCATATCATGGGCGGCGCGTCGAACACGGCAACCGTGCTCGGGTTCGTCGCGCTCGTCGGACTCGTGATCCACGCACTCGGCTACGAGCCGCCAGGCGTGGTCGTGCTCGGATGGTGGTTCATCCTCGTGCTCTACGTGTTGCTGAGCATCGCCGCAGCCGTGTGGAGCGGTTTTGCATGAACCAATCGATTAAAGCACGTGTCATATCTCACTGTCATTCCGAGGTCCGCCGAGGAATCTGGCCGGACCCCTCGGAGGACCCCGGGGTGACAGTAAAAGCGGTCACAGACCCCGGCCACAACCCCAACCATGCACGATGCACCTGAACACGTTTCGACGCTGGAATTGGAGCAAGGCCTCGCGGAAGTAATTGCGTCGCCCCCCGACGACGGCCGGCTTACGGCCATCTTCGTGCGCCCGGCAACCAACCAGCGACGCGAGCTAAGAGTTGCGCAACTCACGCCCGAGCACGGCATCGACGGCGATCGTTGGGCGAGCGACAGCTACTATCGGTTGGAAGGCGGCGAGTCGGACCCGCGCTGCCAGGTTTCGCTAATGAACTCGCGCTACCTGCGCCAAATCGCCGGCAGCGAAGATGCGCTATGCCTCGCGGGCGACAACCTGATCGTCGACCTCGATCTCAGTGAAGCCAACCTGCCAGCCGGCAGCCAGCTCAAGGTCGGCGAGCAGGTCGTGCTCGAAATTAGCGACATTGGGCATTCCGGCTGCACGAAGTTCGAAAGTCGTTTCGGAAAAGAGGTCCGCACGTTCACCAACAACCAGCGCGGCAAGTCGCTACACCTGCGCGGCCGATACGCGCAGATCATCACGGGCGGCACGATCAACGTGGGCGATTCGGTGTGCAAACTCGGTGCGTCGTAGTCGATCAATCGAAACCGGCTGGCCAAGTCGCACAAAACCCACTATAACGCTTTCTCTGCATTTCGCTCCCGCCGTTCCGCCCGCCCCCTCAGTCCGTGCCCACGTTGCCCGTCACGCCCGCCCAGCTCGCCATCGCGCTCGCCCTAACGGTGGTTGGGTCGGCAATTCAGGGAAGCGTTGGCATCGGCTTCGCCGTTATCGTGGCGCCGGTTTTGCTCCTCGTTGCGCCAGAGTTTGTGCCAGGTTCCATCGTGTTAGCGGCGATCTTGCTGGTGATTCTGATGACCGTGCGCGAACGCCGCGACGTGATTGTGCGCGACCTGAGTGCAGCGACGTTGGGTCGCATCCTTGGAACAGTGCCGGCCGCATACGTGCTCAGCTCGCTGCCCAAATCGGTGTATGAGTTGCTGTTCGGGGCGCTGGTGATGCTGGGCGTCCTCGTGAGCTGGCTGGGTTGGCACGTGGCGCCGACGCGACGAAACGTATTCCTGGCTTCGATCTTGTCTGGGTTTATGAGCACCGTCTCATCGATCGGCGGGCCGCCCATGGCACTCGTGTATCAACATGAAGAGGGTCCGCGAATTCGCGCCACGATTTCCGCCATCTTTACGATTGGCGGGTTGATCACGCTCACCGGTCTGTGGTGGGCCGGCCGCTTTCATTCGGCCGAATTGATGCTGGGGCTGCTTCTGATGCCGGGCGTCGTGGCGGGCTTCACCATCTCGCGCTACACGACCGCGCGAATCGACGGCGCGCACGTCAGGCCCGCGCTATTGGCGGCTTCGGCGCTGTGCGCGATCGTGGTGATCGTTCGCGCGTTAGCCGCCGAGTTGTGAATTAGTCTCGTCGATCCACGCGCGCACGTTTTGCTCGAGCATACCAAGCGGCAACGCGCCGCTGCCTAACACGACGTCGTGAAACGCCCGCACGTCGAACTTTTCGCCCAGCTTTGCTTCGGCATCTGCGCGCAGCTCGCGAATTTTCAGTTCGCCCGTCTTGTAAGCCAGCGCCTGCCCAGGCCAGCCGATGTAGCGATCGACCTCGGCGCGAATGTCGTGCAGCGGCATGGCCGAGTTAGCACGCATATACTCGATGGCCTGCTCGCGCGTCCAACCGAAATGATGGATGCCCGTATCGACGACCAGCCGACACGCCCGCCAGATTTCCATCGTCAGCCGGCCGAAGTCGTCGTACGGATCTTTGTAGAATCCGGCTTCCAAGCCGAGCCGTTCGGCATACAGCGCCCAGCCCTCGACGAACGCGGTAAACCCGGAGTACTTACGAAACGGCGGCAAGTGCTCCAACTCCTGCTGAAGTGCGATTTGCAAATGATGCCCGGGCACGGCCTCGTGCAGCGAAAGCGCCTCAAGCATGTACAGCGGCCGGCTCGGCAGGTTGTACGTGTTAATGTAAAAGAACCCGGCGCGGCGGCCGTCGCCCGTTGGCGATTGGTAATACGCGAACGTGGCCTGCGGCGCGATGAAGTCCGGAACTTTCCGCACGCCGTAGGGCATTCGCGGCAGCCGACCAAACAGCTTCGGCAGCTCGCCGTCCATCCGCTTAAGGACAAACGAAACCTCTTTTTCCAATTCCTCGGCCGATTTCGGATAGTACTTGGGGTCGTTTCTCAGGTGGTCCGTAAACTGGGCGAAGTCGCCGTCGAACTTCAAGTCGCGAATGATTTTGTCCATCTCGCCGCGGATGCGCGCGACTTCGGCCAGGCCGATCGCGTGGACCTCGTCCGGCGAACGATCATCGAGAGTCGTAAATTTCACGACGCAGTAGCGATAGTAGTCGCGACCCTTCGGCAGCGCGGAGGCGGCGATCGTTCCGCGGCAGCTCGGCACGTACTCGTTCTTCATGAATTCGAAAAACTGCCGGTAACCGGGCACCACGCTCTCGACAATCGCCTTCCGAGCCGCCGTTCGCAGCCGATCATGATCGCTCTCCGGCACGCCGTCGGGGAACTCGATCAGTGGTTTGTAGAGCAAACTCTTCTCGGGGTCGTCCACAATCTGCGCTTCGAGCGGCTCGTTGAAGCGCTGCATGATCACGCTTGGCACCGTGATGCCTTGACGCACGCCCTCGCGCATCAGCTCGATGTGCCCGGCCGCGTATTGGGCGAAGCCGTTGAGGCGTGCGATGTAATTTTCGTAGTCGCGGGTGGTTGAGAGTGGCATGTTGCGCGATAGTTCGGGGAAGTCGATGTGAAAGCCCCAGCGGTCGCTGATTGGCACGAGGAATGTTTGAAATTCGTGCTCGCGGGCCCCCTCGCGCAAGCTGCGGCCAAAAATGTCGTAACTTGCCTGTTCGGCCACCCCCAAATCGTCGCGATCGATTTTCTCGAGCCGGGCGAGAAACTCACTTCTGGCCGCGTTGTGTCGCTTTTCATCGGCGAGCGAAACCTTGGGCAACTGGTCGTCGTAGCGATGGTCGCCCGTATCCGTCGCCATCAGCGGATTTTCTCGCATGCGGAACTCCCAAGCGTCGTTTAGGAGCTGCTCAAACCGCTCACTCGCGGCCGGCTCAGCCGCGCGCATCGCTCGGCCGCCGATAAGCAGGCCGGCGACGATGATCAAACAACAGGAAACTCGAAATCTTAATTGCATGAATGGCCCCCGTGTTGCCCGTCGGAGTTTGTTGAAATTGATTATCGCCGTTCGTGGGATGCGACCGCGGTGCGGAGCTTAAACAACGACATCAGCACTCGGTAATCCACAGGTTTCGTGAGATGTGCGTCAAACCCGGCATCGATCGCTTTTCTGCGGTCCTCCGGTTGGCCCCAGCCAGTGAGCGCGAAAAGCACCGTGGCCTTTCCGCCGGGCAGCTCTCGAATCTGTCGCGCCACCTGGTAACCATCCATTTCCGGAAGACCGATGTCCAAAAGTACCACGTCCGGCGGATACGACAAGGCAATTTCCACTCCATCAGACCCGGTGAAAGCCGTGCGCACCTCATGGCCGCCGGATTTTAGAAGCAGTTCCAGGCTGCGTGCGGCGTCACGATTGTCGTCCACGATCAGGACCCGGCGGCTGGTGCCGGGAACGTCGTGAGTGATTATTTCCTCCGGTGGCGCATTCGTCGATTCGCGCGGCGCGGAAAAACGCGGCAAACGAACCACAAACTCACTGCCCTTGCCACTCCCTTCGCTGTGCGCTGCCACACTGCCGCCGTGCATTTTGACCAGGCTTTGGACGAGCGTCAGCCCAATGCCAAGTCCGCCGCCCGTACGAGTTAGCGATCGGTCCTCTTGGACGAACAAATCAAAAACACGTGGCAGCACGATCTGATCGATCCCGTGACCCGTGTCACGAATTCGTACGACGGCCTCGCTCCCTTCCCGGAATGCGGCGAGCGATATGCGGCCACCACGATCGCTATATTTGGCCGCGTTATTCAACAGGTTAGCAAAAACTTGAGCGAGCCGGATGGGGTCGGCCGTGAGTCGCAACGGCTCCTCTGGAAACGAAACCGTGAGGTCATGCCCTTGCGCGTCGATCAGGGGCCGACACGTCTCGATTGCTTGCTCGACGATTGCCTTCAAGTCGACTGGCTGCCACTGCAATTGCACTTTGCCGCGAGTGACTCGTGAGACGTCCAGCAAGTCGTCCACAAGGCGGGTAATCTGTTGTACTTGGCGATCGAGCATGTCCAGCACCTCGCCGTCTTGAATTTTGTGCGATCCGCCCAGTCGCATGAGGTCGACGCCAGCCCGGATTGGCGCCAGCGGATTGCGCAGTTCATGGGCAAGCGTTGCGAGAAACTCATCCTTACGACGATCGGCCTCCTTGAGCACGGCTTCCGCCCGCCGGCGTTCGGCAAGCGCCGATCCCAACAACAGCGATGTGACTGCCACGACGCCCATGTAAACCTGCAACAATAGCAGTCGTTCGTGGAGCGGTCCGCTGCCGAATGGACCTAAGCCTTGCAACGTAGCCCAGATCGTCAAACCCGACGCGACTATTGTTACGGCCGTTGTACGTGGCTGGTCGATTCTCAGCGCCGCCCAGACGACAAATGGAAACACAACGTACCCCAACGAGGCTCCGCCAAGAGTTGTGGTTATGCCGCCGAAGAAAACAATCCAGATCGTAGCAACGAGTCCGACGAACAGAATAAGGCTCTCGATTGGTCGGCGCCACAAGAAATTGCCTGGCGTGGAAAACCACGTGAGCAACACGGGAGCTACCACCAGTGCGCCAATTGCATCGCCCAGCCACCATACTGACCACAGCGATGCGAAGTCGGTCCACTCAATGGTTCGTTCCAGAGCGGGAAGATACACACGGCCGAGGCAAAGGCTCGTCACACCGATGGTTGCGCTCACCATCGTGCTGAGAAAGGCGGAAATGACAATCAGGCCGATCGCGTCCTTCACGCGCTCCAGCGCATTGTCGAATCCCACGAGGCGCCGCAAGATCCACGCAGCGACGAGTGCTTCCAATGTGTTACCCAGAGAGATACCGCAGGCAGTGAGGATCGGCTCGTTCGTCGTCACGTTGGCCACAAACGCCCCCAGCGCGATACCTGGCCACACCTGGTAGCCAAATAAGAGGATGGCGGCCAAAGCGATGCCGGTGGGAGGCCAGACGGCCGACACCTGCTCCGCCACGAACGCAAGCGATAGGCCTAGCTTGGCCGACGCAAGATAGACGGCCGCAACAAGCAACGCGCTGACGAAGCGGCGCAACATCGTCGTTTGGGCCAGCAGGCTGGACCAAGTCGCCGCCGTTTTAGGTGGGTTCGCCGAAGCGTAAGTCTGGTCGGTCATCACATGTCCGGGCTCGATCCCATACAAGTGAGATCGCGATCTGCGTGACGTCATACTCCGCGGTGACACCGGCAATATCGGTGGGAAACCGACGAATTCCATGCTATCTGCGTATTAGTAGTCTGTCCGAGCTGACTTTAGGGTAGCTGGACTCGCAAGAGTTCAGCGATCCCTGGGCAATCTGAATTCTTGCGAATTCAGCTACCATCAATTCATCGCTGACAGTCCACTAGTTTACATGCCACCATTATTGCGTCACACTGCTACTTGGGGAAAAACACTCCCCACAAGCTCACCACCAAGGAAACTCTCATGACAATGCTTCTTTGCCCCAAACCGTCGTGGTCGATTCGCCGTGTGCTCATCGCGATACTGGCTGTCACATCCATTGTGATGACGCGCCAACAGGCGGCCGCAGCCGAGTTGGCCGCACAGGCGAAATCGCTGCGCATGGCGCCGGCGGATGCGGCTTTCTACTCGGCCAGCCTGCGGCTCAAGGAGCAGTTCGACATTTTCCTTGAGAGCAATGCCTACGCGAAGTTGCTGGAAATTCCGCTCGTGCAATTTGCCAAGGGGACGATCGAAACTCAATGGCAACAGGCGTCGTTGCCGGGAGTGAAGGAGTTCCGCGAGTACGTTGATTCGCCGGAGGGCCAGGAGGCGGTCGCGGTGTTGAAGGAAATGTTTGCCGACGAGGTTTTCCTGTACGGCGGCAACGACATTACGGAGTGGCTTCAGTTTTTCATGGAGTTCAACAGTATTCAGCGCACCGTTCGCATCGAAGCGCAGGCCAGCGGTGAGGAGCCTGACGAAGCGATTGCCCGGCGAATGTTGGAGATCTTCGAGGAGCGCGGCGACGAATTCGCCGTCCCTACGCTGGTCTGGGGCTTTCGCATTAAGGACGCCGATCGGGCCAATCAGCAGCTCGACGTTGTGCACGGCATAGTGCGCAACCTGCTCGACGAGAAGCAGCCCGAACTCGCGGCCCATTTGCAGCGCGACCAGATCGCGGGCCATGAGTTTCTCACCTTGCGGCTCGACGGCTCGATGATTCCCTGGGACAAGTTGCGCGAGGAGGCCGACGACGTTGATCCGGAGCAGTTCGAGAAATGGCGCGAGCTTGTCAGCAAGAAGACGTTGGCCGTCGCGCTGGGAGTGGTCGACGAGTTTGTGCTGCTTTCCGTCGGCGAGTCGACCGACCACTTGGAAAACACAGGCCAGGGGCCGTTCTTGGCAGACCAGAAGGCAATCAAGCGGCTCGAAAAACACGCCGACGAGCGCGTCGCGTCGATCACCTACATCAGCGAAGCAGTGACGAAAAACTTGAGCTCGCCCGAGAAAACCATTGAGGACCTGGCCAACTCCGTGGATATGGCCCTCGAAGAAGCGGAAATCGGCGATGAGCAGCGGAAGCAATTGATCGACGATATCCGCGACCTCGACTTGTCGAAATATATGCCCGCGCCCGGCGACACGTCCGCCGTCGTGTTTCTCACAGACCGTGGATACGAAGGCTTTCAATACAGCACCGGCACGCAGCCAATGATGGACAGCTCCAAGCCGCTCACGATTCTCAATCACGTGGGCGGCAGCCCCATGTTGTGCGTCGCCTCGCGATCCAACGACACGGTCGAGGATTACGATGAAGCGATCGCCTGGTTGAAGCGGACGGCGCGGCACGTCGAGAAGATTGCCGAGTCGAAAGCCAAACCGGAGGACTGGGCCGAGTATTTGAAGTATCGCGATCGAGTAGTCGCCATGTTGGATCGCTTGAACAAGGCAAATCGCGAGTTCATGTACCCGGCGTTCGCGGATAATCAGGGCGCCTTGGTCATGGACGTGTCCGCCGAAAGCCAGCAATGGACAACGCACATGCCGAAGTCCCCGACACCGCTGCCGATGCTGGAGGTCGGCGTCGTCGTTAGCGTGAGCGATGCGGAAAACTTGCGCAAGGGAGTGAACGAGTATTGCGGCGTTTTTCGCGATGCGATTGCCCTTGCGCGCGAAATCAACCCCGACGAAGTCCCGGAATTCGAGATACCAGAGCCTACGGAGCGCGAGCTGGACGGCGGCGGCGAGATGTACGTTTATTCGCTGCCGGAGGACTGGGGCATGGACGAGCAGGTTTCACCCAGTGCGGGTTTGACGGACGGCGCTGCGGCGCTGACCGTCATGCCGGCCACGGCTGAGCGACTCCTCGCGTCCAAACCGCTGGAGATCGACACGTCGCTCGATCTCGACCGCCCGGCCGCGACCGTGATGCACTTTAAGTTCGACAAGATGATCGACACGTTCAGGCCGTGGATCGATTACGGACTGGCCGTAGCCATGGGCACTTTGAAGAACGAGACCAAGGTCGAAGAAGATGGCGACGGCGAAGCGGAAGACGGCGACGAAGAGGAAGCAGCGCAACCAAATCCGGTGCTCTTCCAAATGGGATTCGTCGTGCCCCAGATCTATCAATTTTTGGACGTGGCCAAAGCGTTCAAGAGCGCAACGAGCATCACCTACCAGGAAGACGGAGTATGGGTGACGCACTCCGAGACGCACATTGAGGATTTGAAGGACGATGAATAGAGAGTAGAAGGGCACCGTGACCGCCAAGCGGCGTGACCCTCCGCTTGCGGCTTAGCGCAACATGCCCCATCAGCCGCGCTTGTCGATCGGCACGAACTGGCGTTCCGTCGAGCCGATGTAGATTTGCCGCGGCCGGGCGATGCGCGTGTTCGGGTTCTGGTGCATTTCCAGCCAATGGGCGATCCAGCCCGAAAGCCGGCCCATGGCGAATAGCACTGTAAACATCGGCACCGGAATTCCAATAGCCCGATAAATCACGCCCGAATAGAAGTCGACATTTGGATACAGCTTGCGCTCGATGAAATACGGGTCGTGAAGTGCCACGTCTTCGAGCTGTTGCGCGATGTCGAAGATCGGATCGTTGATGTGGCGCTTGGCCAGCAGCTTGTCGCAGGCCGCCTTGATGATCGTCGCCCGCGGGTCGAAGTTCTTATAAACGCGGTGGCCGAAGCCCATCAGGAGAAAATCGTTGTCCTTGTCTTTGGCCATGTCGACGTATTTCTTGACGTTGCCGCCGTCGTTCTGAATCCGCTGCAACATGGCCACGCAGGCCTCGTTGGCGCCGCCGTGAAGCGGACCCCACAGCGCGTAGATGCCGGCCGAGACCGACGCGAATAAATTCGCCTCCGACGAACCGACCATCCGCACCGTCGACGTGCTGCAATTCTGCTCGTGATCGGCATGCACGATCAGCAGTAGATTCAGCGCGTCCACGAAATCCGGGTCCGCTTCGAACGGCTCCGTCGGCACGGCGAACATCATCCGCAGGAAGTTCTCACAATACGTGAGGTCGTTCCGCGGGTACACGAACGGCTGACCGATCGATTTCTTGTAGGCGTAGGCCGCGATCGTCGGCAACTTGGCCAATAACCGCAATACGGAATGGTTAACCTGTGCCGGATCTTTAACGCTCAGCGAGTCTTGGTAAAACGTCGACAGCGCCCCGCACACGGAGCTGAGGATCGCCATCGGATGGGCGTCGCGCGGGAAGCCGTCGTAGAACAACCGCATGTCCTCGTGCAGCATGGTGTGCCGACGGAGCTTGTTGCGGAACTCTTCCAGTTGGGCCGCCGTGGGCAGCTCGCCGTAAATCAGCAGATACGACACTTCGATGAAGTCGCAATTTGCCGCCAGTTGCTCGATCGGGTAGCCGCGATAGCGAAGGATGCCTTTCTCGCCGTCGAGGAACGTGATCGAGCTCGTCGTCGAGCCGGTGTTCATGTACCCTTCGTCGTGGGTAATGTAACCGGTTTTCGCGCGCAGCTTCGAGATGTCGACGGCCTTCTCATCCTCCGTGCCGACGACGACCGGCAACTCCAGTTCTCCGCCATCGAAGCTCAGCTTGGCGACCTTTGACATCGACAATTCCCTTTCCAGACGCCTGATTCCCAAGCGGCCGCCCCACGACAAAAATGGTGGCTGCTCGGCCGCCCCGAGGTGAGTCCCCAGTCTACAGGTAGGCCGCTGGGCATTCAACCGATGCAAATGACGAATGACGAATTCCGGTACTGACTTAACAATGTGTTGCCGCAATGAATTGCCACAAAACGGCACAAAGACGCACGAAAATCTTCGTGTCTTTTCGTGCCTTTTTGTGGCAATTCGTTTGAGTGACGGAAGAACAACACGCTGTTAAGACACCACCCGAATTCCCGAATGACGAATGAAAGAAAGCAGCCGCCGCATTCGTCATTCGTCATTCGTCATTTTGCCCCGCCGGCCGGCACGATGTTTGCCCTTTCGATGCAGCACTCGATCAACGACGGAGCGGGCTGCGCGAAGATCAGATGCGTCAGGGCGCCGTGGAGTGCCGTAACCCGATGAAGGCCGTTTTTCAGCATCTTCCTCGGCCGGAGGGGACGTCCGGGCCACTGACCCGGATCGGTGACGCGGCGCGAGCGGCCCGTCCGTCGATCTTGTAGGACGGACTTAAGTCCGTCTACCTATTCAGCACGGACTGAAGTCCGTGCTACTTGGTACAGCTGCCGTCCTACTTCGTCGCCGGCACCGGCTCCTCCGAAACCAACAGCTCCGTCGACACCTTGCCGTTCTTCATAAACACGGCCAGCGGATAGAGCACCCCCAGCGCCGGTAGCGGATCATGCCACGACCAGACGTCCGACACTGTGTGTCGATGATCGTTGAGCAGCGACCGCGCCCGTTCCCAGCGCTGCTTCGCGTCGACCGCTTCCTTCATGCTCTCGAAAAGGTCGCCCAGCGAACGCAATCGGTGAGCTTGGCCGCTTGTCGCGCGCCACTCGTGATACGCGCTGCGAATCGCATCGAATCGATCGTTGTCGCTGACAATTTCTTCCAGCGTCGCGAGTAGCGCCATCACGGGTGTTTCCGTCTTCACGTCAGAGCTGTGCGGGTCCACCGGCGCCACCGTTCCATCCACGGCCAATCGATACAAAAGATAAGGGTAGTCCCAACCCGACGCGACCGACTGCGGCAGTCCGCCCCAGAACCGCGGGTTCACCTCGATCAACAGCGGCTCCGCCGCCCCGCCCTGCCAGCGAAAATCCACTTCGGCCACTCCATGCCAGCCCAGGCTGCCCAACAATGCCGCCCCGGTTCGCTCCATCGCCGGCGCGTCGACCGTCTCGCGCAACACGCCCGTTCCGCTTTTCACGGGATAGGTTCGCAAATTGTGATACGTCATCGTCGCGCGCGGCTGGCCGTGATCGAAGAGAAACGTCGTGCAATAGTCGTCGCCCGGCACGGCCGGCTGCAGCAGCGGATAGGCCGCCCAGGGCACATGAAATCGGTTCGCAAACTCATCCGCCGCCGCGATCGCTTCGGCCGCATTGTGAACCTGCTTCACACCGACGGCCGCCGCCGAACGCCGCACCTTCACAAACGCCGGATATGTGAACCCCTCCGCCTGCCGCCGAAACTCATCGGGCGAATCCGACACAATGGTGGCAGGCATGGGCAGCTTGCGCTCCTGACACATCCGCGCCAGACTGCCCTTGTCGTCGACCTGTAGAATCTGCTCGATCGTGGGGATCGCCATCTTAATCAGCGGCTCGAACCGCGCCCGGTTCTGCGCGATGACGTACGTCTCTTTATGGAAGGGCATCAACACGTACTCTTCGCCGTCTCGCGCGTACTGGCGAATGATCTCTTCCAACTTGTCCAGAAAACCCTCCGGATCGCGGTCGGGACTCGGATACAAAAAGCTGGCAATCGTGTACTTTGAAAAACTTGTCGGCGAAAATTGATATTCATCGCCGGCGATGACTTCAATGCCCCTCCGCCCCAAGCTCCGCGCCGCCACCAGCGCGTTCCAGCCGCGAGAGAAAGTCAGAATAGCTCGCATTTTTGCATTCCAAGATTGGAGTCTGAACGTACTATCAGCGATTCAAGATATCGGTAAGCACCGGTACTCTCAACTGCCAAAATGCGAACTCGCGCAGGCAATCGATCGTCTAAAGCGAAACGCAGCGCAGCAGTTTTAGGCGAGAATATCGCGCACCACCTTTCCGGCTACATCGGTCAGCCGGAAGTCGCGGCCCTGATAGCGATAGGTAAGCCGCTCGTGATCGATGCCGAGGAGATACAGCATCGTCGCGTGCAAGTCGTTGACGTGGACGACATTTTCCACGGCGTGGTAGCCGAGGTCATCCGTAGCCCCGTACGACATGCCGCGCTTGATGCCGCCGCCGGCGAGCCACATCGTGAAGCCGCGAATGTGATGGTCACGGCCCGCCTTGGCCTGGGTCACGTCGCCCTGGGCCATCGGCGTGCGGCCAAACTCGCCGCCCCAGATCACCAGCGTGTCGTCCAGCATGCCGCGCTGCTTAAGGTCCTTGATGAGCGCCGCCGTCGGCTGATCGGCACTCTGGCACAGGTCGACAATGTGTTGTCGAAGGCCGTCGTGGAAATCCCAATCGCGATGGTAAAGGTGAATGAATCGCACGCCGCGCTCGGCAAGCCGGCGCGCGAGCAAGCAGTTGTAGGCGTACGAACCGTCCGCCCCGGTGACGCCGTACGAATCAAGCACGTGCTGCGGCTCGTCCGCGATATTTACAAGCTCCGGCACGCTCATTTGCATACGAAACGCCAGTTCGTACTGGGCAATGCGCGTGGCAATCTCGGGGTTGTGCTCCACAGCGTCCCGCATGCGGTTCAGCTTGTTGACCGTTGAAATAACGTCCTGCTGGCGCCGCCGATCAACGCCCGGCGGATTGCCGACGTAGTGCACCGGGTCGCCCGTCGAGTGCAGCGGCACGCCCTGGAACTTGCCCGGCAAAAATCCGCTGTGCCACTGCCGCGACGATACGGGCTGCGGCGAGCGCGTACCCGCGCGGCTCGTGAGCACGACGAATCCGGGCAGATCGGCGCAATCGGTTCCCAGGCCGTAATTCACCCAAGCGCCCATGCTGGGCCGGCCGGAAATGGCCGTGCCCGTGTTCATGAACGTGTGCGCCGGGTCGTGGTTGATCTGCTCGGTTTGCATCGAGCGCACGATGCAAATGTCGTCGGCGATGCCGCCGATGTGCGGCAGGTAGTTGCTGATCACCTGGCCCGAATGGCCGAAGTGGCCGAACGTCGATTGCGACCCGAAACAGAGCAGCTCCTTTTGGCTTTGCAGTTGCGCAATCGGCTGGCCCTTGGTGACCGACTCGGGCACCGGCTGGCCGTTCATCGCCGAGAGCTTCGGCTTTTCGTCGAACAGTTCCAGCTGCGAGGGCCCGCCCGCCATGCACAGAAAAATGACCCGCTTCGCCTTCGGCGCAAAATGCCGCGGGTTTACCACGCCGGCATATCCACCGCCGCTTTTCGCACCGGCTGCGGCGGCCAACACACGCGGCTCGAGCAACCCGGCCAGCGCCATCGACCCTATCCCAAGCGACGCCCGGCCGAGAAACGACCGGCGCGCTATTAGTTCGCGTTGGAATTCGAAATTCAACATTGTATGCCCAGCTTTGCCCCAACTTGGTTGAACCACTAAGACACAAAGGACACGAAGTTCGGCTTTGTGTCTTCGTGTCTTAGTGGGTAATCCTCCAAGTCAATTACGGGTAATCGTTTCATTCAGGTTCAACAACACGCGGCTGACCGATGTCCAGGCCGCAAGATCGGTCACGTTCAAGTCTTTTGGCTTTGCCGAAATTCCGACAGAAACAAGCGCCTCGGCCGCCTTGGGGTCGGCCGTGTATTCGGCGCGGTGTTTGTGCAGCAATTCGGCGAGCTGCGCCGCCTCTTCCGACTGCGCCTCGCGTCCAAGCACTTGCCGCCAGGCCCAATGAATTCGCTGGTTGTCGTCGTTCATGTCATTGTTGGTCAAGATTTTGGCCGCCAGAGCTTTGGCCGCTTCGACGAACGATGGATCGTTGAGCAACACCAGCGCCGCGGTGGGCGTGCTGGAAATCGGCCGATCGGCCGTGCACTCCTCGCGCGTCGGCGCGTCGAATGCCAGGAGCGCGGGATGCAAAAACTGACGCTGCCAATGCACGTACACCGCGCGGCGAAACTGATCGTCGCCGCTCGATGGCGTGTATTCGCGCTCGGGGAAGTTGAGCGCCGAATAATACTTGGCTGGCTGATACGGCTTCACGATCTCGCCGCCGAGCTTGTTCACCAACAGGCCGCTCACGGCCAGCGCGTTGTCGCGAATTTCCTCGGCTTGCAGGCGGAATCGCGACTGCCGAGCGGCGAGCCGATTGTCTGGGTCCAGCGTATCGACCTCCGGCCGAGGCACCGACGACTGCCGATACGCGCTCGACGTGACCATCAGGCGAATCATGTGCTTCATGTCCCAACCGCTGTCCATGAACTCAATTGCCAGCCAATCCAAAAGCTCCTGGTTCTGCGGCGCCTCGCCGCGCGAGCCCATGTCGATCAGCACCTTCGACAGTCCCACGCCGTAGTATATCTTCCACAACCGGTTCACGACGACGCGCGCCGTCAGCGGATGGTCGCGCGACACGAGCCACTTGGCCAGATCGAGCCGGTTGGCGCGTCGGTCGCCCGTATCCAGTTGTCGCATGAATTGCGGCGTGTGCGGCTGAACCACGGGTCCCGATTTGTCCATCCAGTTGCCGCGCGGCAGCACGCGAATCTCGCGCGGCTCAACCGCGCGCGTCACCATCGTCGGCACGAACTGCGCTTCCAGGTCCAACCGTTCCTTCTTGAGTTGAATCATTTCTGCGCGCCGCTTCTCCCAGTCGTTGTCCAAAAGCCCAACCAGCGCGGCTTCCAGCTCGGCGATTCTCGCGTCGACCTTTTGCATCCGCTCGTAGATGGGCAGCGTCCAAGCGAGCATCTCCGGCGGCCGCTCGGTGGGAAGTTCATTGCCACCCACAGACGAGAACGAACCATACTCGTCCACATCGGCAAAAAACGCGGCCAGACTGTAAAACTCCTCCTGCGTGTACGGATCGAACTTGTGATCGTGGCACTGGGCGCAGCCCACCGAGCCGGCCATCCACGTTTCGGAAAAATTCCGCACCCGGTCGGCGAGATAGATCGCCCGATACTCGGCGTCTTGCGCGCCGCCTTCATGGGTCGTTTGCAGCACACGGTTGTAACCGGTCGCCACGAGTTGCCACATCGTCGGGTTCGGCAACAAATCGCCCGCCAGTTGTTCGATCGTGAACTGGCTGAACGGCATGTTGTCGTTGAACGCCTTGATCACGTAATCGCGATAGGGCGTGATGCGCTGGTCCTGATCGCCGTGATAGCCGACCGTCGTCGCGAATCGCACCAGGTCGAACCACCACGTGGCCATGCGTTCGCCAAAAGCTGGCGAAGCCAACAATCGCTCGACCAATTGCTCGTACGCATCCGGCCGCGTATCGGCAACGAACTCGTCGATCTCGGCGGGCGTGGGCGGCAGGCCAATGAGATCGAAATACAGCCGGCGAATCAGCGTCACGCGGTCCGCCTCAGGCGACGGCCCAATGCCGCGCGATTCCATCCGAGCCAACAGAAATCGATCGATGTCGTTGCGCGGCCAATCGAGTGGGCGAGTCTCTCCGATCGAAGATTCGCCGTGGCGAAGACTCGCATCCGCGTCCGCCGCGGCGGACGCGGCCACACGAACTTCCGGAACCGGCGGCCGCTCCGGCGGTATATACGCCCAATGCGGCTCGTACTCGGCCCCCGCATTGATCCATTTCCGCAGCAGCTCAATCTGTTCGGGAGTGAGCGGCGGCTTCTTCGATTTGGCCGGCGGCATCCGCACCTCCGGGTCGTCGCTCGTGACGCGGGCGATCACTTCGCTCCCCTCCGCATCGCCGGCGACGATCGCCCACTCGGTCGCCCCCTCCTCGGTGTCGAGTCGCAGTTCGGCTTCCCGCGTGCCCGAATCGGGGCCGTGACAGACAAAACAGCTATTGGCAAGAATCGGCCGGATGTCGCGATTGAAACTCGGCGCGTCCTCGGCCGCGGCGACTTGCGCCAGTGCCACGACGACGCACCCGGCGGCCCAAACCGCCGCCGTGTGGCCGCGTCCGCCGCGGCGGACGCGGTGCGAGTCTCGGAGAGACTCGCCCACGTGGTCGACTCCGGCAGCGCTTGGATGTGCGCAAGCCGAACGAGATTGACAGCTTTGGCCCATTATGTGATACGAGTGCAGCGACACTGGCGGGCTGCCAGTGTACTTGCGCAGGCTGCAGACCGGCCGCCCCAGTGCCCCGGATTCAAATCAGCCGCAAAATGCCTGCCCAAGGGAGGTTACCGTCATTCGCCATTATCGTCGCCCAGCGATGCGCCGACAAGGATCCGCAGCGGCCAGCTCGTGTTCCCGAGCGGATAGCACAGGGACGAAACGACCGTAATGCCCAAATGATATAGGGCATTTCCAGAGTGATTCTGACAAAAGCAAGGCTTCCTGGATGAACCCCGTGCATAGCGGCCCTAAAAATCCGAGCATAGGAAGTGAATCAAGGTCGCACTTGATCTAGCAACGTCTGCGGAGGAAAAAGACCAACACGCCGACGCCGGCCAACTGTGCAAATACTGAAGGTTCGGGAACCAGATCCACTCGCCAAGCAAAGGTTTGGCCCAAACCGCCGCCCCAGCCGACGATTACATTGCCATTTGCAGAAACGCCGGTCGCGGCCCTCAATCTGTAATTCTCAAGATTTAGCTTGTAGTCGTTTATCAGCACCTCTCTGAGGTCTTGCATTCCGCGGTTTTCAGTCCAGATGAACGCTTCAGAACCTTGATCGTAGATAAACCCACCCGGTAACAAGGGATCGGCGCGGCCACTGCCGACAATGACCCTGCCGTTGGCGGAGACAGCAAGAGCCTCGCTGGCGACGGGGCCGCCCGGTAAATCGCCCAGCGACTGCATGCCGCTTGATTCTGTCCAGCGGAATGCCACCTCGAAACGGTGACTAAACAGCGCGCGACCAACAATAACGCTGCCGTCGCCCGAAACGTCGCTCGCATGAGTGAGGGAGGCGCCCGGCAGCGTACCAAGTGAGGTCATTCCAGAGTCGGCCGTCCAGCGAAACGGGGCCATTTTGTAAATACTGTAGTTTAATCCGACGATCGTATTGGGCATAGCTTGCACCCACGATCGTACTGCCGTCGGCCGACACGGCCCATGCTCTGCTGCCAGTATCATTGGGGGCGAGCTTTCCCAAATTGATCAGCTGGCCATTGACGATTCCGACAGCGTCGATCGCGAAGGGATCGCTGCCACTGCCCTGGACGCCGGCGACGACGCTGCCATCGAATGAGGCATCGATGGGGCTGAACGAACTTGGGTATGACCAAGTCAGAATCGTCCGTCCATCACCGGACATACCAGGTCGAGCAACGCCATCATATCCGGACCGGTAAGTGATACCCTTCGATAGTTCCCAAATATATGTTTCACCAGATCCGCCGTAATACGAACCTAAAACGATCGAGCCGTCGTCGGAGACGTGCACACTCTTCAATCCGGAGGAACCACCGTAGGGGAAGAGTATTTCGAAGGTGGCGGCCGACAGGTCAGTCGACGCATGAGTGAGGAATACCAGAGTCACCAAGACCGCAAAACAGTTCGTATTCATTACGCTGCTTTCAAGTCCTGTCGCGGGCCATCGCCGAGCAGGTTGCCGCATCGTGAAAAGAGTTTAAGGGCTTACGCTCGCAATCGCCGACGGGTTTACAATATTTTACCGGCAGAGAGCAAATATCCTATGGCAAAATAGCGTGCCACTTTCGAAAAAGAAAGCATGCGCATCGAAGACGCGGTTAAGCAGCGCTTGCCCGCAGACCAATTGCGAAGATCGACGCACTCCTCTCCCGCAAAGACTTTTTACCTAGTCCGCAACACTACTGTCCGGCTAACGCCGGAGTGACTTCGGTTAACTCTTAGGATTTCAACAAGTTGCGTTCGACAATGCGTGTACACGATCTGAACTCGCCAGCA
>JAKEIB010000097.1 GCA_022614705.1 Planctomycetota bacterium
GAGCTGGCCGACGAGGTCAATCGCGCCGAGCCGCCGGGCGTTCGTGTCGTGCCGCTGCGGTTCACGCCCGATGCCAGCAAGTTCGCGGGCGAAGAGTGCGGCGGTCTCAGCTTCATCATCACCGACTGGCAGCAATTTCGATCGTTCGACCTGGGTCTGACCATTGCCACCGCGCTGCGCAAGCTGCATCGCGATGAATGGGAACCGAAGCGCTGGATGCGGCTGTTGGGCAATCAGGAAGTCTACGATCGCGTGATGAAAGGCGACGAAGTCGCGGCAATTCTGCAATCGATTGACGAAGACTTGGCGAAGTTTCGCGAACGCAAGAAAGTCTATGAGTTGTATGAGTGATTTGAGGTTTATTGGATAGCCACAAAAAACACGAAAGGACACAAAAAATTATGAAGTGGGACAACATAAATCAATTGTGCGACATCGTGCGAGAAACTAGTTTTGCGATCCATGTCTATCATCGCAATGGACATCTCGAAAAAGTTTACGAGAACGCATTGGCGAACCGACTGCGGAAACTCGGCCTGCGTGTTGAGCAACGATTTCCGCTCACCGTTTGTGATGAGGATGGCACTGTGCTTGGCGAATACTTCGCCGATCTGTTTATTGAGGGTTGCCTTATTGTTGAGCTCAAAGCATGCAAGGTTGTAGCGGAGGAGCACGTGGCTCAGATCCTTGGGTACCTCAAGTCCTCACGGATCGAAACCGGACTGCTCATAAACTTTGGCGCTCCAAAACTTCATGTCAAAAAATACTTGATGACTCCGCTACAAGCCGCATGATTCTTTTCGTGACTTTTCGCGCTTTTTGTGGCTATCAAAATCTGCTCACCATTCCGATTATGCTTCCTCCAAAAGGCTTCATGGCATTCGCGCTTCGGGTGGCGAGTATTATCGTAATATCGTCAGTCATGACTAGCTATTCATCTGCCGACACCGCCGTCGCTGAACGCGCGATCATCGCGGCCGGGCATCCGCTCGCCACGGACGCGGCGGTGGACGTTTTTCGCGAGGGCGGCAATGCAGTGGATGCCGCGGTCACGGCAGCGCTCACGCTAGGCGTCGTTGACGGCGAGAACTCGGGCATCGGCGGCGGCTGCTTGATTCTCATTCGCACGGCGGACGACAAGCTCACGGCGATCGACGGCCGCGAAATGGCGCCGGGCGCAGCGCACAAGGACATGTTCCTCCGCGACGGCAAGCCCGTGCCGAATGCGAGTCAGACCGGGCCGCTGGCCTCCGGCGTGCCTGGCGCGCTGGCTGCATACGACTTGGCACTGCGCAAGTGCGGGTCCATCAAACTCTCTCGCGCGCTTGCGCCAGGTATCAAAGCGGCGGCCGATGGGTTCGTCGTCGATGCGAGTCTGGCCGGCGCCATTCGCGAAACGGCCGGCAATTTGAAACATTTCGACGGCTCGCGCGCCGTTTTCTTCAAACCGGATGGTGAACCATATGCAAAGGGCGACAAGCTCATTCAAACCGACCTGGCCAACACTTATCGCCAGATCTCAGCAAACGGCATCGACTGGTTTTATCGCGGCCCGTTTGCTCAGACGATCGGCGATTGGATGGCCAAGAATGGCGGCATCATCACGGCCGACGACTTCGCCGCATATGAAGCCAAGCTGCGCGAGCCGATCGTCACGACCTATCGCGGCAACCACATCATCGGTTTTCCACCGCCCAGCTCCGGTGGCGTTCACGTCGCGCAAATCCTGAAGATGCTCCAGCACTTCGATCTAAAGTCGATGGGGCAGCGAAATCCGATCGAAGCTTCTCACGTCATTGCGGAGGCGTTCAAACTGGCCTTCGCCGATCGTGCTTATTGGCTGGGCGATGCCGACTTTGTCGATGTGCCGCGCGGGCTGGTCGATAAGGTCTACACGTTGCGGCAGGCGCAGAAGATTGACCGGAAGCGCGCGACCGACGTCCCATCGCACGGCACGCCGCGCGACTGGCAGCAGGATTTGTTCGAGCGGCACACGACTCACATCGCGGCCGCCGACGCCGCCGGCAATTGGGTCGCCATCACGGCGACCGTGAACACCACGCTCGGTTCCAAGGTGATCGTGCCCGGCACGGGGGTGGTGCTCAACAACGAGATGGACGACTTCTCGATTTATCCCGGCATGCCGAACGCGTTCGGTCTCGTGGGCGCGGAGAACAATAGCATCGCGCCGCGCAAGCGGCCACTTTCCAGCATGAGTCCGACGATCGTGCTCGACAAAGTTGGGGAGCCGGTGCTGACGCTGGGCGCGGCGGGCGGGCCAAAAATTATCACCCAGGTCGTGCTTACAATCGTACGCGTGTTCGACTTCGATCGCCCGCTGCCGGAGGCCGTGGCAGGGCCACGGTTTCACCACCAATGGAAGCCGAACGCCGTGATGCATGAGCACAACTTTGATGCGAACATCGTCGAAGGCCTGCGCGAGCGCGGGCACAACGTGGAGGACATCGGCAGCGGCGGCCGCACGCAAGCAATTGCTCGCGGCCCAGACGGCAAATTGATCGGCGTGGCCGACCCACGCGGCGAAGGCAAAGCGGCCGGTTTGTAGACCTCTCGCTCCGCGAGAGGAAACTTCGTCTCGCGGAGCGAGACGAGTACACGGCCGAAAGCAGCGGACAATGCAGCTTGAACCGTTCTGAATGCTTGCGAATTCAGCTACGCGGAAAAAGTGGCTTGATGAATCGGATCGGCGGAATCAAACGAGCGTTGCTAACCGGATCGGCGTTTTTGCTGGGAACGATCGCCGGCGAGCGCGCCGTTCCGATGCCGCCGACGGGCGAAGTTCGGCGCGAGCCGGGGCGTTCTCGCCCCCGTCGGGGCGCGACCATCCGCGGCGGATGGTGCCCGCCACCCGGCTCGCTCGAATCACATCATGGTGTCGGCTCTGTAACTGCGAGCTTCGTCCCTGGGGCGGATTAGTTGCCCATTTTCGCGAAATGCGATTACAATCGTGTTTGTCGAGATCGGACATTCTCAAGTGATCGGAACGAGAAGATGAACTGGTTTCAACGGGCGAAGCTCGTTCTATCCGCTGAGTCCGAGCCGCTCCTGCGGATGCGGAAAGGCCATCGGTCGGCTGCGGCACGCCGGCTGCTGCGCTTCGAGCCGCTGGAACCGCGCCTCACGCTGGCTGCGGCTGGGCTAGTGCCGGTCGGTTCGCAGCCGGTCGGCACGCTGGCCGGCAAAATCGTCTACACGTCGGGCGGGCACGGCTGGGACTTTCTTAGCGGCCAATGGACGACCGACCGACCCAACCTGAACGGCATGATTGAGTCGTTCGGAAACCAGGACCAGATCGCCTACTACGCCGATTATCTGCTCCGAGCCGGGGCGACCGTCGTATCCATGCGACCCGTCGGTCGTCAGGTCAACGAGGTTGTGCTCGATAACGACTTAGTCTCGGTGACCTATACAGGCGCGTGGACCACCAGCACCACTGCCACCAGGTGGTACGACGAGGATTACGGCGCGGTGGCCGACTCGCAGCGCTATCGCTTCGCCAGCACCAGCGCCACGGAGACAGCGACGGCCATCTACACGCCCAACATTCCGCAGGCAGGGTTCTATCCTGTTTACACATGGGTGACGCCTGGTTCAAACCGCACATCGCAGCTCTACAAGATCAACCACACTGGCGGGCAGTTCCAGATACGCGTCGATCACACCAAGGTCGGCAATGGTTGGGTCTATCTTGGCACGTACCACTTCAATACGGGCAGCTCGACTACCGAAGGGTCGGTTGTCATCAGCAACGAGGCCCCAGCAGGCAGCGTCGTGATCGCCGACGCGATCCGCTTCGGCAACGGCATGGGCGATCTGCCGAGGGACTCCAGCGGCTTCGGGTCAGGGTCCACCTCAGGCCAACCCCGCGAGGATGAAGCCTCAATCTTCTGGATCTACCGCGGCTTCGGCCAGGGCGCAGATCCCGCTTCGATCGTAGGCACCAGCAACATCTCCGCGCCGTCGGAAATGGCCCAGCACATGGACGTCGACTCGAACCCATTCGGAACGAGCGTCTATGTCGGCTTCCATTCAAACGCCGGCGGCGGACGAGGCGCCCGCGGCCTGATCGATAGCAGTGCGCCCACCCCCAATCAGAGCGCTCTGGCATCGTTCCTGGGAAATCAGATCAACCAGGACATGCAGAACCTCAATGGCGTGTTCGAATACAACTGGACGACCGGCACCACGGCCACATTCACCAGCAGTTTCGGCGAGATCAATTTAGGCGCCTCCGCGGACATGGACGCCACCATCATCGAGGTCGCATTTCACGACAGCGTGGAGGACGCGGCCATCATGCGCGACCCCAAGGGTCGCGACCAGATCGCGCGTTCCGTGTATCAGGGCACGTTGCAGTACTTCGCCACGTATGGCAGTCCACTTGCCACGAACACAAGCCTTCCGTCGACGCCAGTCAATGCGCGGGCCGTCAGCAATGCGAGCGGTGAGGTAACAATTTCCTGGGCTGCCGGGCCTTCCTCGCCGGACAGCGTGCACGGTAACGCCGCCACCGGCTTTCGCATCTATGCCTCCAGCGACGGCTATGGCTTCGATGGCGGCACGTTCGTCTCCGGCGGGGCCACGACGAGCGCGACGCTCAGCGGCTACGACCCGACATTACCCTACTACTTCAAAGTTGTGGCCGTGAATGCCGGCGGCGAATCGAAGGCTTCGGAAGTTCTCACGGTGCTCCCCAGCGGCGGAGCCAAGCAGGTGCTGATCGTCAACGGCTTCGACCGCCACGATCGTTTGGGAAATTTTCAATACACGTCGCTGCCCCCGCGTTCCACCGGCGTCAGCGACCGCGTTTGGTCGCGCTACAACAACAGCTTCGACTATGTCGTGCAGGTCCACTCGGCCATTCACGCCGCGGAGCCGGGCCTGCACGTCGCCAGCACCAGCAACGAAGCCGTCATCAGCGGCGCGGTGAATCTCACCGATTACGATGCCGTGGTATGGATTGCTGGCGAAGAGTCGACGGCCAACGAAACCTTTAGCTCCGCCGAGCAAACGATCGTCCAACAATTCATTACCGCAGGCGGGCACTTGTTCCTGTCCGGTTCGGAGATTGGCTGGGACCTCGACCGGCCGAGCGGTCCCACAACCGCGGACCGAACGTTCTACGAAACGGTCCTCAAAGCAGACTACGTTGCCGATGACGCCGGCACCTACAACCTCACCCCCGCCGCCGGCAGCATCTTTGCCGGCCTGGCGACCTTCTCGTTCTCGAATGGCAGCACGTTCTCTAGCTTGGATGGCGACTACTACGACGCCGAATTTCCGGACGTGATCAATCCGCAACCTGGCGCCGCGGCTGCACTCTCGTACAGCGGCGGCAGCGGCGGTACGGCGGCCATCCAAGCACAAGGCACTGCCGGTAACGGCAGCATCGTCATGTTCGGCTTCCCGTTCGAGACGATCACCAATGCCACTCGGCGCCAGGAGATCATGGACCGAGTGCTCGACTTTTTCAGCGTCACCGCGGCCATGCCGGCCGTCGACATCAAGACGCAAGTCAACGGCCAGGACGCCGATTCACCCATAGGCCCGATTCTGGCCGCCGGCGGCAACGCGACGTTTACCTACCTGCTGACAAACCCCGGCAACGTGGCCCTGAGCAGCGTTGTCGTGACCGACGACAACGGCACACCCGGCAACGCGGCCGACGATTTCAATCCCACCTTCATCGGCGGCGATTCCAACGGCAACAGCCAGCTCGACGTTGGCGAAAGCTGGACCTACAGCGCCGTGCGTACCATTGTAGCCGGCCAATTCACCGGCACGGGCGCAGTATCTGCGCAGGGCGGCGCGCAGTCCGTCATGGATAGCGACGCGGCCAACTATTTCGGCGCCGCGCCGGCCGTGAATGTCGAAACATTGGTCGGCGGCCAGGACGCCGATTCGCCGACCGGCCCAATTCTGTCGACCGGCGGCTTTGCGGTTTTTTCCTATCAGGTGACCAACGGCGGAAATATCGCGCTCAGCAATGTGGTCGTGACGGACGACAACGGAACCCCAGGCAACGCGGCGGACGATTTCGCCCCGAATTTCACGGGCGGCGACACCAACGGCAACAGCCAACTCGACCTCGGCGAAACATGGACTTACAGCGCAATTCGCACCGTCTCCACCGGCCAGTACACGGGCAGCGGCGGCGTCTCGGCCAACGACAGCATCAGCCAGGCGGTTTCAAATAGCGATGCGACGAATTACTTCGGCGCCGCGCCTGCAGTAAGCATCGATTCGTTCATCAATGGCGACGATGCCGATTCACCGCCCGGCCCGTCCCTCACCGTCGGAAGCACCGCCACTTTCACGTACGTTGTCACGAACGCCGGCAATATCGCACTCAGCGCGGTAGTTGTCGGCGATAACAACGGCACGCTGGATGGGATGGACGACTTTAATCCGATGCTGATTGGCGGCGATACGAACGGCAACAACCTGCTCGATACGGATGAAACCTGGACCTATAGCGCAATGCTCGTCGTCGTCGCCGGCCAGCGGACGCACAACGCAACGGTTACCGCCAACGATGAAGAGCTCGTCGAGACAGACTCGGCCAACTATTTCGGCGGTCAGCCGGAGAACGCCGACTTCAACGACGACGGCTTCGTCGACGGAGGCGATTACATCATCTGGCGCAAAACGAGCGGCACGACCGTCGCCGCGGGCACGCTCGGCGACGCGAATTACGACACGCAAGTCGACAACATCGATTACTCGATCTGGCAACAGCAATTCGGCACTTCGCCCGGCGGCGGTAGCGGCGGCGGCACAATCGTCGCCGCCAACAACGACGTGAACCGCCGGGGACTGGCTCATTTTGCGGCGGGCACCATCGCCGCGATGGTCGCGGAGCAAAATGTGCCTGTCCCCTTGAACGCGCTCGCTTCCCACGACGCCGCATTCAGCGCTCTGGCCACGAGCGGCGTTGACGTTCGCACCCTCGCCCGGCATTTCGTCGGGCCGCACGCGCGCGGGCGTCAAGTGGACGAGTCTCTCCGAGACTCGGAATCGCGTCTTCGCCACGGCGAATCTTCGATCCGAGAGACGCGACCACATGCGGCGACCGCTGTCGACCGCGATTGGCCGGCGCTACTTGCCGCAATCGCGGAGCATCGAGTTCAGCGCGATCACTGGGAGGTCGATGGAGTTTTCCCGGTCGGCGAAACGAAGACCGAAGTCGTGCCGGACGGCGAGGCTGACAGTCTCGCGGAAGAGCGGCTGATTCCTTGGGCGAAACCGGCGATTCCCCGCGTGAAATCTCGTTGACCGCGGTCACTCGCATCACCCTCCGCAGTGCGCACACAACTCTCCCCAATGCGCAATCGCCAAGAATCCGTGAAAAACGGCCACAATTGCTTGACAAACGGACCGTTGGCTTTGCATCATACAAGATGGATCAGAGAATGGCAGAAGTCCGGACTGCCGATGCTGCGTTCGCGACTCATGGTTGGCACACATTCAGGTGATGGGTTTTGATAAGGAGCTAGCTAATGCGACGATTCACAACCTGTGCAATCATTTGCGGCCTTCTCTTTGCGCCAAGCTTCGCACATGCCGCGGTGATCATCAACGAAGTGGTCTATGACGATGAATCGACCGACAATCGTGAATTCGTCGAGCTATACAACAGCGGCGGCGCAGCCGTGGACATTTCCGGTTGGGTCGTGCGTAATTCAGACACCGTAGCGCATCCCGCCGACAACAACGCCGACTTTACTATTCCCGCAGCCACGGTACTTGCTGCCGGCGACTATTATGTGATCGCCCAGACCGGCGTTCCCAATGTCGATCTGGTTGTTGTCGGGACATTGGAAAACGACAATGAAGGAATGGAACTGCTTGACGCCGCCAGCGTCGTTCAAGACACCGTCATCTACGAACGCAACAAAGGGGCGGTGGCCGTATCACCCGGCGAAGGCGGCATCTGGGGCAACTTTCAATCGAACACCCCGGTCCAAACCTCCTGGAGCCGCTTCCTCGACGGCAGGGACACTGGCGTGAATGGACGCGATTTCGGGATGCTTCCCGAGACTCCCGGCGCGACGAACAACTTGCCGATCAACGCGGAATACCGGGTTCCCGACGTCGACGCGTTGGCGCTGGCCGTTGGCGCCGATGTGCCGGGAACGCGCGGTTCCTTCCGAAATCCCAAAGTCATTGATCCGACGGTCGCCGGCGTGGACAACCCCAACGCCATTGTCGCCTCGCCCCACGGCGGCAATGCGATCGTTGCGTGGGACACTGCTGGCGGCGGTAATGGGGCAGTGGGACTCGAACTGGCCGACGAATATCGGATCTACGCCTACCTCGATACGCGGCTCTTTGGCGAAGCGGGTGGCGAGCAAACTTCCTACGGCATCGGATCAACCGAATCGTTCCACAACTTCGGCGATCCCTCGGGCGCATTTCTTCCAGGTGTGGGCGTCACCGCCAATGGCAACACCGGCATTGGCTGGTTCTATGAGAAGGAAGATAGCGCGAGCCTGGCCAAGCTCCATCTGATCGACTTTGGCCCCGGTGGCGACAGCGACAACGGCGGGAGTTGGACGATCCACGCGACGATCAATTTGTTTGGCCAGCCATCGGCCTGGCACGAGCTGAGCATTAGTTACGATTCGCTCACTGGCAAAGTCGTCGCCCGCTATGACGGGGCAACATACCAGTTCACCACGGCAACAGAAATCCTGGGCACCTTCTATGCGGGTTATCGGGAATCCCTCGCGAGCGTTCCGGTAGCGAAGCTCCGACCCGCGACGTTTGATGTTGTTCCCGAGCCGGCGACGTTGACGCTCGTGGGCTTGGGCTTAGTCGCTTTTGCAGCAAGGCGGCGACGTTAGGCTCAGTTCAGTTTAACGCCAAGGAATTGATATGGCCCGCGGCCCTTGCGAGGATCGCGGGCTTTCATTTTTTGCTGGCCACATCTCAGCCAGGCTACCGAGAAACTATTGCGCAAAACGACGAGAAGTATTCGCAGATGGTAAGGCATGGACTGTAAGGTATTGCTAGAATATCGGTTGCGGAGGGGCGATGGGGACAGTTGCAAGCGTTTGCGGCGATGCAATCGTTCGCTTGCTGGTGCAATTTGTTCCACTTTTCGGTTGAGGTGTGTTCAGGCGCCGTTGGGGATTTCTGTGGGAAGCCGTGGAACAGTGTCGCGCGGGTGAATTCGGAAATACGTGTTTCCGTCGCGCGCCATCGCTCAACGCTGATGACCGTAATCAGACTATAGAAGTGTTCGGCGTGTCGATCGGCGTTCGAAGTCTCGCGATTTGATGTTGTTATGCGCAGCGTGGAGATGATCACTCCGCTCGGTATACGACGTGAGGCATACAGCACTTGAAACGCAGATAGATCCCGTGAAGGTGGACCATTATATATATATATAAGGACCAAACGATGCGACTCAATCGGTTTTGCACGCTGTTGGTTGATTTGTTGAAAGGTCGGTCTTCCATGGCGCGATGCGTAACGACGTGCCTTTGCGGAGCAGGACTTGGCACTCGGGTCTTGATACTTTCGATCGCGATGACCACCACGTCCATGGCCCAGATGGTGATTAACGAGGTAGTCTACGACATCTCTGGCACCGGCAACGAAGTGCGCGAGTATGTGGAACTGTACAACGCCGGCGCCTCGACCGTGGACATCGGAAATTGGACTATGAAAAGTACGGATATGGGCACTGGACTGGAGTTTTTCACCGACACGATTCCGGCAGGAACTATGCTCGCGGCTGGCGACTATTGGGTCCTCGGCTCCGCGGCGAACGTGGCCAACGTCGATCAGGATCTGGGGACGATTGGCGAGCCGGGTTTGTGGCCGGATGGTCACACGCTGTTGGAATTGAAAGATAGCGGCGCCACGCTGATCGACGCGCTGGCCTGGGAAAGGAATAAGGGTGGTACTGGAGTTTATTCGGCGGAACAGCAAGCCCAGGTCGGCCCCAACTCCTGGTGGGGAAACACGCAATCGTACAATAACGCGTTTGAGCAGATTTCGCTGGGCCGGTTTTTGGACGGCCGCGACACCAATAACAACGGACGCGATTTCGGTGTTACTCCATTGACGCCGGGCGCAGCCAGCGGCTTGCCGCAGAATGCAAATTACTCCATTCCCGACGTCGATGCCTTGAGCCCCTTTGATCCGGTACCCGGAACGTATGCGTCATTCGTGCGGGCTCAAGTGATTGATCCCACCGTTGCCGATGCCACCGTCCATGAAACGGCCATCCCGGCTTCGCCGCAGGGTGGAAAAGCGATCATCGCCTGGGATCCAGTGGGCGGTGGGAACGCGGCCTATAGTCATGAATTAGTGACGAAGTTCGATATGTACGCTTATTTCGACACGACGCCCTACGGCGAAATTGGCGCCGAGTCGACGGCCTATGGCATCGGCACCACCGGATCGCTGTTCAACGTGCCCAATCCTTTGGGCCTATCAGGTTTTGGGACGTTGGGCGCCGTTGCCGATATGACCGGCGTCGCCTGGCTCTTTCAGAAGGAAACCGGCACGGCCGAACCGGATGACGTCAAGTTGATATTGGTAGACGCCAATGACGGCGGAAATAGCCGTCCGGAAGCCGCCGACTGGACCGTCATCACGACGATCGATCTCGGCGGCCAGCCATCCGATTGGCATCGGCTGAGCATCGACATCGACGGTTCTGGCAACGTCACTGCGCGCTATGACGAGCAGGTCTTCAACTTCACGACCAGTACGGACTTAATCGGCACGTTTTACGTGGGTTATCGCGAGTCGTTGACGGGAACCCCTCCCAAGCTCCGCCCGCCGACGTTTGATTTATTCGAACCTGCGGTAGGTTTGACAGGCGACTATAACGGCGACGGCAAAGTCGACACGGCCGATTACGTCGTGTGGCGCAAGACCAACATCAATGGAGCGCAGGGATACACCGACTGGGTCGAGAACTTCGGCGCGATGGCCGGGTCCGGCGGCGGCAGTTCGGCCAGCGGCGTTCCCGAGCCGGGCACGATGGCCCTGGCGGCTCTCGGCTTGGTGCTAGTCGGCGCTTATTGCCGGCGAGCGGCCTGAAGTAATAATCGTTCGAACCAGCAGGCGATTGGTTCCATGGGAGTTTCTCATCGCGATTCAACTCGCGAGCGGAAGCTGCCTCAAGGTTTTCGCCAGGAGGCTTGCGCGATGCAGCGGACAGTGGTCAATAGGGCGAGCCGAGCAAAGCGTGGTTTTACCCTCGTCGAGCTACTGGTCGTAATCGCGATCATCGGCATCTTAGTGGCTCTGCTCCTGCCCGCGATTCAAGCGGCGCGCGAGGCGGCCCGTCGCAGCCAGTGCAAGAATGGTGTGAAGAACATTACGCTGGGCTGCCTGCTGCACGAGGATACGCACGGTTTCTACCCATCCGGTGGCTGGGGAAGATATTGGACGGGCGATCCCAATCAAGGCTACGGAGAAAACCAGCCAGGCTCGTGGCAGTACAACATCCTGACATACATCGAGGAGGGAACCTTGCACGACTTGGGCAACGGCTTGACCGCGGGCTCACAGGCGTACAAGGACGCGATCCAGCAACTTAACACGACGCCAGTGGGATTGTTTCATTGCCCGACGCGCCGACCTGCACGCACTTATCTGGCATCCTGGAACACGACTGCCACGGAACTCCCGAACCTTGATTCGATTTCAAAGACGGTCGGCGTGGCCAAGAGCGATTACGCAGCCAACTCAGGTGACAGCCAGCTTTGGAGTGGTGATGTCGGCGACGGCTGGGTTTCGCCGCTCAGCTACACGCCGCCCACCACAACTTGGACGAAGACTTCCGATTGCGACGCGACCAACCGAGGACGTGGTTCTTCTTTCAAATGGTGCCAAACAGGCATCATGTACTATCGCAGCCAAACAAAGGTCGCGCAAATCATCGATGGCACGACAAACACCTATCTGGTGGGAGAGAAATACTTGTTTCCTGATGCGTATGATGGTGTCACGTCGGGGCAACCTGGGTTCACCTTCGGCGATAATCAAGGCCTTTTTAGCGGGTATGAATGGGACAATCATCGGGTCGCGTACTGGCCAGGCGTTTCCGCCGGCACCGCGGAAGACTATCAACCGCGACAAGATACGCCCCGCTATGACAATTACTCAGCCTTTGGCAGCGCGCACACCGGTGGCCTGAACATGGGAATGTGCGATGGCTCGGTGCATTTCCTGTCGTACGATGTCGATCCGACGACACACCGCTATCTAGCTAATCGCCTCGACGGTAACGTCGTATCGCTTGAGGGCGCTCAATAGGCCCGATCCCGCAGGTGAAGTCGCAGGACTTCACGCCCCAAGTTGGAGAGACGATCAGAGTCTTTGCCAATTCTGCGCCCGCATAATCGTCACTTCGATTTAAGTTCGTATACGACTCGATTCCCTGCGATCTCCGATACATCCGGCGCCACTTCCTGACCGATAGTCGTTGGTCCGTTGTATCTCGCCGGGATCGTTTCCGCGCCGCCGACAATTTTCGAAATCTTCACGAGGTACATACCGAAATACATGCCGGGCGGCGTTGCTTGAGGATCCGGCCGGTCCTCCTTCGGAACGGTTGCCTTGCCGCGGCCGGAAAGATTGGTTGTGCTCACAGCGGCCTTAATGTCATCGCCCAAGAATACTTCGGGCACGAAAGTCACAGTAGCGTCCTGTAGCGGGATGCCGTCAAGTGTGACCGTGAAGGAAAATGAAGTCAGTCCAGTCTGCATCGCCTGCCATTTTTCAACCCGTTCGGCGACTTCTTCGGCGCTCACGGCCTTGTCGCCGTTGGTGTCGAGGCGGGCCAATGCGGCCTTGAGACCGGGAGCTTTTTCGAGCTCGCCGCCGGCTACTTGCCCGTCGCCATTCGTATCGTACTCGTCCATCGCCAGGCTACCGGCGCTGGACGGGTCGATGCCCGGCTGGCTGACCGGACTTGGTCCATAGCGGCAGGAAGCGATGGCCAGAAGTGTCAATGAAATGAAGCCGAGTGTCGTTATTCGTCCAGTTTTGGCCATGAGGATTCTCCGCATTGGGTACGATCAACACGGCTGCCGTCGCGCGTGGCGAGGGTCGACGGTGTTCAAGCAGATAGCGGCGATTATAGCGAATTCATCCGCAACGCGGCTATAGTCAATAGCCAGGGGCGTCAGCCCCTGGTAGCAAAGCCCTAGGATCCGTAAGCCCCAACGGGGCGGCAGTGAGCTATTGACTGCCGCCCCGTTGGGGTTTTGGTTTCAATCATCACGACTCCAGGGGCTAACGCCCCTGGCTATTGACTATAGCCGCGTTGCGGCTTGGATACTGCTACTACTTGCATAATCCGGCTCGGCGAATGGCGTGGTCGCAATTGCAAAACATGTGACCACGCCCTTTCTGGGCGTGCCACCCACCATCCAGCTGTGTATGATCAACTCGCCAAGATTCGCGAATGGTTCATCAAGATTGTGTGCGCGTCCTCGCGACCGAGCGCGCCGGGCGCGGTGAGAAGCTGCGTGGCGCGCTGGCGCGACTGTTCGTCCAATTCCGCGAGCCAGCGGACTTGGCGCGATTCGCGCGCGGCGACGGGGCGACCGTCGAGAAACAGGACGCGATTGCCCCGCTTGGCGGGAACGCGCGAGTCGCGAGTGACGATGCCGACCAGGTTCAGCGGGTCGGCGGCAGAGATGACGCACCACGTCGCTTCGGCCGGCTCGTCGCGATGTTGGCGCAGGCGTTCGACGGCGTCGGGCAGCGCGAACTGCTCGCCGGCGACGCCGCGCACAAATCGGCCGCCGCGAATTTCGCCGCGCATCTCCAGCCGGCGATACACGGGCGCGAGCTCGCGCCATGGCGGCGCGACGGACTCGCGCGCCAATAAGTCGCGAAACATGACGCCGTAACGATTGAGAAGCAGCCACGCCCAGCGCTCGGCCCGCTCCTCGGCGGACACGGGCTGCGCGAACGGTGGGAACTTCGACCATCGCCCGCCGTGCGAATACACTCGCTCGCGGCGGTGCTTCATGCGCCGCGCGGCCCGACGACCGAGTGAGAGCCGTCGGTGTGAAACCAGCGCGCGAATCGCGGCAAAGCCGTCGGATGTGACTAGGCCCAACGCGGCCAGCTCGCGCAGCGCGTCTTCCAATTGCGACGGCAGCAGCGAGGTGACGGCCAACAAGTCCTCGAAGAACAGCGCGCCGTGTGTGGTCAGCCCTTCATAAGCTGACTGCGCATCCCATCGCACCGTCGCAACGGAGGGCGTGCGATCAGGCGGCAGGAGCCAGGCTAAATCGGTTCGCTGTGAGAGCGAGATCGCCGACGCGCGGGTCAAAATCTGTCCGCGTTTATCCTCGGTTGGCTGCGGAGGCTGATGCCGGCCCCAAACAATTTCGCCGGACGTGAACAATCCATCGAGCCACTGCGGTTCGTAGGCGGCAATCCGCGAGGGCAGCAAATCGTGCTCCCACGCGGCGGCAGGCGATTCAAAACCCTCGAGTTGGCCGATCGCTTGCTGCAGTGCACGGGGTCCGCTCGAGCGCGTGCCGCTGGAAACTCCGTGATGAGCAAGTACAAAGCGCATGAAGCCGGCGATATCGACGGCCGCTACCTGTCGTCGCAGGCCGTCGAGCGTGAGACGATGGATGCGCGCGAGCAGCCGGCGTTCGCACCATTCGACGTCCGTAGGTGCCGCGAGCCGAGCGGCACTTGAAGTCACGTCAGGCGCGCCAAATGGTCCGCCTCGGCTCGGCGGACCTACTGTGAAACGCCCGCGCAAAACGAATCCGCTCAGCTCCAATTGTTCGAGTGCGATTTGCACGGAGTCGAATTTCATGCCGATTTGTTGGGCGATCCGCGCGGCCGTGGTTGGTCCGCTGATTTCAAGCCGGCCGCGGACCAGCTGTTGCCGGGCGTCATCGAGCGACACCTCGCGACGCAGCGATGCGGGCAGCGAACCGGGCAGCGACGGATCCTTAAGCGATAAGGCCACGCTCACGGCCGGCCACTCTTCGACCGCGATCCAGATCGCGGGCCCGTCGACAACTTCGCGCCGCACTGCCCTGCCCTGTTCCACCAACTTGTCGAAATCGTCGCGCCACTGGGCTCCTTCCGACTCAGCCAGTGCGCCGACCGAGAGCAGCGTGTCGTGCAATTCCTCGGCATCGCGAACGAGCGGCGAAGCTTGGGCGCGCACCGTCGCGATGGCCTCGGCGTCGAGCTTGCCAAGATCGCTCACGTCCTCGGGGGCGAAAGTGCGCCGAGTGCTCACCGCTCGCGTGCGGCGCTCTTCCAGCGGCGCATCGTCGAGGAACGCATATGGATTCGCGTTGAGCAACTGGTGGCTGAACGGCGACGGCTCGCGCGTGTCGCGACCGACGAGCTCGATGCGGCCTGCTTCGATCTCCTTCATAATGGCCAACCAGCCCGTGAAGTCCATCGCCTCCTGCAGACAGTCGTGCACCGATTGCTGGACGATCGGGTGATCGGGCGGCTCCAGGTCGCCGGTGCGATGCTCGAAGCACTGCGTCTGCGCGGGAAACACCGCGGTGAGCAGATCGTCGGCTCGGTGACGCTGCAAATGCGGCGGAACTTTTTTTCCGCCGCGCTGCCGCAGCACGGCCAGAGCCCGCGTAACGTTCCATCGCCAGCGGATTTGGAACATGGGCACGGCCAGGAGCGCCTGGATGAGCAATTGTTTCGCCGTGGCCGAGTCGACCAGCGTGAACATCTGCTCGAGCGGAAAGCTTTGCTGCGGACCGATGGAGAGGACGATGCCGTTGTCGTCGGCGATTGCTTGCAGCTCAAAATCGAACGCGCGACAGAAGCATTTGCGCATCGTGAGGCCCCAGGCGCGATTGATGCGAGCGCCGAACGGCGCGTGGACCACCAGCTGCATGCCGCCAGATTCATCGAAGAATCGCTCGAAGACGACTTGCTGTTGCGTGGGGACCAGACCGATCGCCGCGCCTTGAGAGGCGACGTAATTGGCGGCCTGCGCGGCGGCCCAATCGTCGACGCTGAGCTCGGATTTGAGCCAGTCGGCCGCGGCGTGGAGTGAGCCAGTGTGGTTCTCTCGCTCCGCGAGAGGAGATTCATCTCGCGGAGCGAGATGACTACACTCGCGCCAAATGTCTGCGCGAAGTTGCGAGAGCTCGGCGGAAAGCTCGGCCGTGCGGCCGGGCGCTTCGCCCAGCCAGAAGGGCACGGTGGCCGGCGCGCCGTGGGCGTCGCTCACGACGACTTCGCCGCCTCGCACGTAATGAATCCGCCACGAAGTGTTCCCGAGCTGAAACACATTGCCGGCCTGGCTTTCGATCGCGAAGTCCTCATTGAGCGTGCCGACGAACGTGCGCTCGCCCTCGGTGACGACGCGGTAGTCGGCCGTTTCGGGGATCGCGCCGCCGGACGTAATCGCGCTGATACGAGCCGACCGGCGGGGACGTAATTTATGATTGATACGGTCGCGATGGAGATAAGCGCCCGTTCGATTGCCGAGTGTGATGCCGTCGCTGAGCATGGTGACGACGGCGTCGAAATCGGCACGCTCAAGGTCACGAAACGGCCACGCTTCGCGGCACAGCGCAAATAGTTCATCTTCATGAAAATCTTCGCAGGCCACGGAGGCGACGACTTGCTGAGCCAGGATATCGAGCGGCGCGGCGGGCATTTCGATGCGGTCCAGCTTGCCGGTGCGGACAGCGCGAATCAGGGCCATCGCTTCCAGCAGCTCGTCGCGCGTGAGCGCGAACAGCCGGCCTTTGGGAATGCGTCCGAGTGCGTGACCCGCGCGACCAACACGTTGCAGAAACGTCGCAATCGAACGCGGCGAGCCGATCTGACACACCAGGTCGATGAAGCCGATGTCGATGCCCAGCTCGAGCGACGCCGTGGCGACGATCGCCTTCAACTGGCCACTCTTGAGCTGCTCCTCGGCCCGCAGGCGAATCTCGCGCGACAGGCTGCCGTGATGACTGGCCACCTGACCTTCACCGAGTTGCTCTTCCAAGTAGTGGCAAACGCGCTCGGCGAGCCGGCGCGTGTTGACGAACACCAGCGTGCTGCGATGCTCGCGGATCAGCGTGCTGAGCCGCGCGTAAATCTCCTGCCATTGTTCGTGCGAGCACACCGCCGATAGCTCGCTAGGCGGCACTTCGATCGCCAGATCGAGCTCGCGAACGTGGCCCGTGTCGATGATGTGACATCGCGGCTGGCCATCTTGTGGACGAGTCTCTCCGAGACTCGTCGCGTCTGCCGCGGCGGACGCGTCCACAGGAGAGGGCGAAACATTGTGCGAGCCCACAAGGAAGCGGGCGATTTCGTCGATCGGCCGCTGCGTGGCGGAGAGGCCGACGCGCGTCGGCGGCCTGTCGCAGAGGCGATCCAACCGGGCGAGCGACAGCGCCAGGTGCGAACCCCGCTTGTCGCGCGCCAGCGCATGAATTTCGTCCACGATCACAGTGCGCACATTCCGCAGCATCTCGCGGCTCTTGGAACCGGTGAGCAGCAGATAGAGCGACTCGGGTGTCGTCACCAGAATGTGCGCCGCCTTGCGCAGCATAGCCTGCCGTTCGCGCGAAGGCGTGTCGCCCGTCCGTACGGCAACGCGAATCGGCTGCGGCCGAAAACCGGCCGCCAGGGCGGCGTCATTTATGTCGTGCAGCGGCACCTGCAGATTGCGATGGATGTCGTTGCTCAGCGCCTTGAGCGGCGAAACGTAAACAACCTGCGTTTCATCGGGCAGATTGCCGTCGATCGCTTGACGCAGCAGGCTATCGATCGACGCCAGAAAAGCGGCCAGCGTTTTGCCGGAACCGGTCGGCGCGGCAACCAGCGTGTGCTCGCCCGCCACGATCCGCGGCCAACCGCGTCGCTGGGCCTCGGTGGGCTCGCTGAATCGGCCTGCAAACCAATCGGCGACGACGGGATGAAACAAAGACGTTGGCATCCCGAGATTATATTCGTTCGCCGTTGGCGTGGCACGTGCGTACGTTAGGCTTTCTAGCCTGACCCAAAGACAGCGTGTTTATATTGGCGACCATTACACAAGTCAGCCTAGAAAGGCCAACGTACGTTAGGCTTTCTAGCCTGACTCTAATCCGCCCCGATTTCAGATATGTCATGCCGCGCGTGTCAGCCTGGAAAGGCTAACATACGGGTTAGGCCTTCATGACTTCCGTCTTTCCCGGCACGGGCACCGGGTAAAATCCGTTGGCATCCGGGACGACCGGGGGCGTGGCGGCGAAGTCGTAGGATGCGGGCGACAGGTCTTCACCCGTGGCGAGCGCCTCGTCCCAGCGCACGATCTTGCCGGAGTACGTCGCCATGCGGCCGAGAATGGCCGTGAACGTCGACTCGGCCCCGTAGTCGCCTTCGTTGTAGATTTCGCCGCGGCGCAGGGCGGCGAACATGTCGTGGTGCTCCTGATGATGGTTGTCGACCTTGGCCGCGCGGCTTCGCCACGTGCCTTCCGCGGTGGTGACCAGGCTGCCGGAACCGTCGTCGATGTCGAGTGTGCCCTTCGTGCCATGGGCGTGCTCGCGAACTTCATTGGCGCAGCCCTCGATGTGACGGCATTGGCTGTACATCTTCGTGCCGTCGGGGTACGTGAACTCGACAAAGTGATGGTCGAAGATCTGGCCGTACTCCTTACCGGTGCGGACCTGACGACCGCCCATGCCCTGGGCTTCGGAGGGGTGCATGTCGCCGCGCATCCAATTGCCGACGTCCAGATTGTGGATGTGCTGCTCCACGATGTGATCGCCGCAGATCCAGTTGAAGTAGTACCAGTTGCGCATCTGGTATTCCATCTCGGTTTGTTGCGGCTGCCGCGGCCGAACCCACAGACCGCCGCCGTTCCAGTACACGCGCGAGAACAGGATGTCGCCGATCGCGCCATCGTGAATCCGCTTCATCGTCTCGATGTAGCGCGGGTCGTGCCGCCGCTGTAGGCCGACGGCGACCATGAGGTTCTTTTGCTTGGCCTGCTCGTTGGCGGCCATCACGCGGCGGATGCCCGGCGCGTCGACGGCGACCGGCTTTTCCATAAAGATGTTCTTGCCTGCTTCCACCGCGGCCTCGAAATGAATCGGCCGGAAGCCGGGCGGCGTTGCAAGGATGATCAAATCGGCGCCGCTGTCGATCGCCTGCCGATAGGCGTCGAAACCGACGAACTGCCGCTCGGGCGGGCAGTCGACCTTGCTGTCTTTGAACAGCGGCTCGCCGTCGCGCCGGCCGCGCTCGACCTGCTGATTAACCGAATCGAGACAACCCTTCAAGTTGTCTTCAAACGCATCGGCGACGGCCCACAACGTGACCGGACCCTTGGTGGCAAGCGCCTGCGTGATAGCGCCGCTGCCGCGCCCGCCGCAGCCGATCAATGCGACCTTGATCTCATCGCTGCCGCCCGGGTGCGAGGAGCGAGCAACCCGCGCGTTGGCGCCGACAATCGCCCCGCCAACTAGTGCGGAAGTCGATCTCAAGAATGCGCGCCGCGAAGAACCTCGTTCACGATTATTGTTTTCCGCCATGACAGAATCCTCGAAATGGAATCGGGGTGGGTCGAAGTGGGTGATGGAAGTCCCATCAATATAACCAAAATTTGCGGTGAGGCGAAGAGTTTAGCGAGGGCGCCAGAGAACTACTATTTCGGCCGCCGAAAGCCGCGAAGGTGGGGCGATTGATGTCCACCTCCAGGGGCCGCTTAATTCAGGCGGCGACGCGACTACACGGCTTTCGCTCGACGCCGCCGGCAGGCCAGCGGCAACGACATCAGGCCGACGCCGACTAGTAGGATCGCGCTCGGCTCGGGAATCACTGAGGTGTGCGTGAATTCGCCGCTCACTGTCATGAAATCGCCCGCGTAGAAATGGATCGCCACGAAGGGAGCGTCCTCGGGCCCGTGATACACGCCCGTCGCAAACAGATCGGTCATCCCGCCTGGGACCGTGTTCACATTGTCCGGGCTGGTCGACCAAGGTCCGGTTGCCGTGGGGCCCCATTCAAACACAATGACAACGGTGTGGGATTCCTCCGGCGGGTAGTGTGGTGCGAACGCCCCCATGAAGCTGAAGTCGATGCCCGTCGCTCCGGGAAGGCTCGTGTGCGGAAAGACAAACTGGTTGTCCATCCCGATAGTCACACCAGGGATCATTTCGGTCTGAGCGCTTGCTGCGATTGGCAAAACCGCCAGGACCGCACACGCCACAAGCAGGGCCAACCGATGATGCTCATTCGCAGCGCGGATGAGGAAGTGAGAGTCTTCGAGATTCTTCACGAGCGATCCTCCTGCGGTGAACCGTTTCACGTGGGCCGCGTGCACTGTCATCCGTGAATGTATCAGGGCAACCGACGAGAATCAACTAAATTCACCACGAATTGCGGTAAAAGTTGGCTCACCGCTGCCAATACCAACCGCGATCGGCGGCCGGTTGGTCGGGGCGGGCGCTGGCCAGGTCGCTGGAGACTTCGGTCCGGTCGGCGACTTGCCACGGAAAGATTTGCACGCCGCCAGAGACGCTGATCACCCAGCTGCGGCCGGCTTTGACGAAGCTCGCTTGCGACGGCACCATCCGCGGGGCCGGAAATTCGGCGAGCGGTTCGTCGTGCATGAGGCTCGGCGCTTCCAGGCCGGATTTTTCGAGCAGGCCTTCTTTAAACAACAGCGCGCCCACGACCGCGAGGTCCATCACGTTGCGGAGCTGGCCGAAGCTGGAGTCTTCGTGGGCTAGCTCGTCGAACTGTTTGGTGAACGTGTCGGCCCATTTCTGCGCGGTTGGGTCGGCGCCGCCCGTCCTTTGCTTCTGACCGGCCTCGTTGAGAAACTCTTGCTCTGTGAGACAACGGACGCCTTGGCCGCGGAGTTCCCAGGCCAGCGCGTTTTCATCGCGGCGAATCGGCTCATACATCGGCGCCAGCCACCACCGCGGCATCATGTTGTTGAGCGCGGAGCGGCGGCCCTTCGCCATGTCGAGGAAGCTGGGCATGCCGTCAACCGGCGCCGGTTCGAAGTCCATCGCCAAGCGTTTCATACGGAAATCGGCCGCCACGATCACACGCGCGAAATGGCTGGTGGCCGGCACGCCGGTCACGCTGATCGTCTGCGGCCCGAGCGCTTCTTCCATCTGTCGAGCGGCCGCCTGCGGTCCCCCGCGCGCCGAGAGCCGCCCCGAAAGTTGCTGCATGCGCTGCAACCCTTCCGGCGTCGGATCGATCGAGCAACTTATGCCGCTGCGATTGGACGCTTCCGCGGCGCGGAGCGCGACCATCAGGTCGTCGAGCGTGAGCACCGGCCGGTTGCTGGTCGCGCCGACGACGCTACCCATTTGGTTCACTTTCCAACCCTCGGCCGGGCCGGCGAGTACGATGTCCTTGCGATCGGGATACACGAGCACGTACTTCACGCGCTGCAGGCCGGCCAGGAAACGCACGGCGTCGGGGATCGGTTTGCCGGCCGCGTTGGCCGCGGCGATTTGCGCTTCGAGCTGACGCAGCGAAACGAAGCGCAAGTCGGTCCACTTGTCCAACTCGGCGGGCACATCTTGCAAGCCCTCTTGCCAAGCGGCTTGAAGTTCCTTCATGTCGCCTACTTCGGGATTCGTAAGGACGCCCTCGGCATCGATCTTCACACCGCCGACCGCCGCGTTGCGGAAGAATTGAGCGTGCGAAGTGCTCGCCACGACGGTGATCGTGGTGACAAACGTGGCCGTGGCGAGTAGCCGACCGAACAGCGGTTTCGTAACGCAGAACATGGGAGCATCCTCCGTCGGCCGTTTTCGCGCGTGGTATCATCGACGCGCGGGCCGCAGATTAGGGGCCTCATCAAGTGAATAGGGGTTCCTATTTTCAGAGTAGTCGCTAACTCTAGTGGTTTCAACAGTTTTCGCAGCGGGGGGACCGTCAAAACAGCCGCGACCCCAACGGGTCGCCGGCCGGAAACTGGCTCATTTTGCGCTCTTCTGCGGAGCAAAATGTGCCTGTCCCCCTCCCCCAGCCGGTTTTGAACTGCTTCTAGTGTTGATGCGGTCGTTGTTACGAGGGGCGACTGTCGCACTGAAATTGCCGTAACTCTTGGCCAGCATAGCGGTTCTGTGCGCATGTCACTTGAACGCTCACCCCCATCGCGAATAAGTTGTAGTATGGGCCTTGGGGTGGCAGATGCCCGCAAAATAGCCGTGTTGGAGGCGGCGTCCGCGAGTTTGGTCGCGGAATTTGTGCGCGCACAGTTGCTTTGCCCAGGTTCGGACCCTTTTCCAAGCGGCTTGCGCCTGCATTCGCTATTCGATGACGGCCTACCTGGTTATTCGCGAAGGCTCGAAATGGACGGACGTGTTCCGTCTGGTGGACGGCGAATCGGTCACGATTGGCCGCGCGCCAACAAACACGATCGTCGTCAAGGACGAGCGCTGCAGTCGCAATCATGCGGAGGTGTTTCAGTCGCAGGGACAGTGGACGCTGCGCGACCTCGATAGCCGCAACGGCACGCTGATCGACGGACAGCGCGTGCATCACGATTATCAACTGCAAGCGGGCGACATCGTTCGCATCGGCAATTCGCAATTGGCCTTCGTGCACGATCTGTCGCAAGCGTTTCCGGATTCGAATTCGGTGCTGCGCTCGGCGCAGGCCGTTCAGCAGGATGACATCCGCGACGAAACGGTCGGCCCGCGCGATGACGAAAGCGTACTCGAAACGTACGAGGCGACGACGATTACGCACCGCCGCGGCCAAAGCCGGTTTCTCGAGCCGCCGGAAGAGGAAGACGTCGACGTTTCGCTGCCGAAGGTTGGGCGGGCGGCGGCGAATTTGTGCCGGCTCGCGTTCGAGCTGGCGAAGGCGTCGGACGTGGTAACGCTGGCGAACGTGGCCCTCGACGGATTGTTCGAGGGGACGCAAGTCGATGCCGGCGGCGTGCTGCTGCATGCGCGGCGGCCGTCGCCCAAACCACCGATTGATAATTTGGAAGTCATCGCGTCGCGAAGCGATTCGGCGCATCGCTATCATCGCGTCTCGCAATTCTTGTCGACGACGGTGATGCGCGAGGGACAAGCCGTGCTCGCCCGCAACGTGATGGACGACAGCCAACTCGGCAGCCGCGACAGCAAAGGCGATATACTGGCCACCAGCGTCATCTGCGCGCCGATCCGCAGCGAGGGCAAAGTTCTGGGAGTGATCCATCTGTATTCCACGGATGCGGGAAAGACCACCGATCCGGACGATCTCGAATTTACGCTGGCCGTGGCCGATACGGTGGCGGTGGCCCTCGATAACCTCAGCCGACAACAGGAGCTGGCGGAAAATCTTAATCAGATTCGCGACGAAAATGTTCAACTTCGTGAGCGATTGGGCGCGGAGAGTGAGATTGTCGGCGCCAGCGAAGTGATGAATCAAGTCGCGCGCGACGTGGCCCGCGCGGCGCCCAGCCGGGCCACCGTGCTGATTCGCGGCGAGAGCGGCGTCGGCAAGGAACTGGTCGCGCGGGCCGTGCACTTTTCCAGTCCGCGAAAGAAGGGTCCGTTCGTTTGCTTGAACTGCGCGGCGCTCTCGGAAACGTTGCTCGAGAGCGAACTGTTCGGGCATGAGAAGGGCGCCTTCACCGGTGCCACCGAGCGCAAGATCGGCAAGTTCGAGGCCGCCGACAAAGGCACGTTGATGCTCGATGAGATCGGCGAGATGAACGCCAAGACGCAAGCCAAGTTCTTGCGCGTGCTGGAGGGGCATCCGTTCGAGCGCGTCGGTGGCAGCGAGGCGATCAAGGTCGACGTGCGCACGATCGCGGCCACGAACCGCGATCTGGAAAAGGATGTCGCCGAGGGCACCTTTCGGCGCGACCTGTATTTCCGTCTACACGTGTTGGAAATCGTTGTGCCGGCGCTACGCAAGCGGCCGGAGGACATTCCGGAACTGGCCGAGCATTTTTTGCATCGCTTCGTGGCGGAAACGGGAAGCAAGATCAAAGGTTTTACGCCGCGGGCGATGGAAGAGCTGCTGCGGTACCGCTGGCCGGGCAACGTGCGCGAGCTCAAGAACGTGATCGAGCGGGCGGTCGTTCTCACGCGCAGCCAGTACATCGACCACACCGACCTGGTCCTCTCGGCCCTTCGCACGGCCGGCGACACCGATCTGGACATGGCCGATGCCCGCGACGCGCGCAACGAACCGGCATCGCTCGCCGACATCGAACGGCAACACATTCTCGACACGCTCACCCAGACGAGCTGGAACAAGAGCCGCGCGGCCATAATTCTCGGCATCGAGCGCTCGACACTAGACCGCAAAATCCGCCGTTACGACCTCGTTGAAGAACGGGCCCACAATGATTAGCCGAATCCCCCTCCCTCGTAGGGAGGGGTTAGGGGAGGGTTCAAGCTTGCCCCAATTCCATCGCTTGAACTTTTCTAACGCGCTGCTGAGTTTTGCACTCGTCAGCTCGACTTTTGTCATCTCGACAGCGCACAGCGAGCCGACTCCCGCTCCCATCTACCCCAAAGCGCTCGCCCCAGGCGACACGATCGTGTTCGTCGCCCCGGCCAAGTATCTCGACAAGGACCGCGTGTCGCTCGCCAAGAAGCGGCTCGAAGAGATGGGCTTCAAAGTACGATTGCCCGAAAACTTGTTTCGCAAACAGGGCTTTCTCGGGGGCTCCGATGAAGAGCGCGCAGCCGAGTTGATGGCCGCGTTCGCCGACCCGGAGATCGACGCGATCTTCCCCGGCACGGGCGGCTACGGCACCACTCGAATTCTCGACAAGCTCGACTACGACGTGATCCGCCGCAACCCGAAAGTGTTCATCGGCTTTTCCGACATCACCGCGCTGCACATCGCACTCAATCAGCGCACCGGCCTGGTGACATTTCATTCGCCGAACCCGATGTTCGGCCTGGGCGGCGACGACAATCTCTCGCCGTTCGCGGCAAAATGGTTCTGGCGCGCACTGTTGGCAAATAGTTACAACGATCCAAATTTCGCACCCCAGCGAGCCGGGTCGTCCCCGACCCCTGTTCCCCAGCGAGCCGGGCCGTCCTCGGCCCCGAGAGGGGGCTACACGATCGAAACCCGTCCGCGCGACGGCGACAAATCAGACGATGCATCGATCTTCGACGGCGTCCCACGCGCCGTCACGTTCGCCGACGGCAAAGCCCGCGGCCGCCTCATCGGCGGCAACCTTTCGGTGCTGCACGCGCTCATGGGCACGCCGTTCGAAATCGACACCGACGACAAGATTCTGTTCCTCGAAGACGTGGGCGAAGCCCCGTATCGCGTGGACCGCATGCTCAGCACGCTGCGCCTGGCCGGCAAGTTCGACGGCGTGAAGGGCGTAATCCTCGGCGCGTTCACCGCGCGCGAGGACGAGGCGGAGTGGGACGACGACGCCAGCATCGACGACGTGCTGCGCGACTACTTCGCCAATCTCGGCATACCGGTGCTCGCTCACTTCCCCGTCGGCCACGTCCGCTACAACGCTACGCTGCCGATCGGCGCGCTGGTCGAGCTCGACGCCACCCAACAAACGCTGCGTCTGCTTGAAAATCCCGCGTCGCCATAGTGTCGGAGTGAATTCCACGAACAGCTGCAGGCGATGCGCTTCTATATTCTCCGCCAGAAATTGCTTGACCATTTCGCGCTCCCCACATTAATATCAGGCTTTAATGAGGGACTGAATTCCTACAGTCTCGCAACCGGTCTAGTTTCATCTCTCATATCCTGACTACGGAGGAACGCTAATGGTTTACAAATTCATGCTGAGCACTTGTTTGCTCGCTGCGTCGATTGCGCAGCTTTGTGAAGCGGCTCCCAGCGTTGTCGTTGCCCCTCTCGGCCCAACGCCGTCTGGCAATCGGCTCTGGATTTTTCAAGTGGTTCCCGATTTCGCGTTAGCGCCGTCCGGGACACCACTGGCCGTGGAACTAGCCTTCGCCATCGATCATACGGATCTGATCGACGTCGACGTCAACACCGGCGTGTTCGATACCCCAAATCCCGGCCACAACCCATTCACGGGCACTGTCACCAACGGTCTGTGGGTCGACTTGATCGGCGATCGCACCTTCGGCGCCTTCGGGAGCTTCACGCTCACGACGCCCGGCCCAGTTGATCTATTCCTCATCGAGACGGACGGTCTCGGCCTGACAACGCTCCGCTACGGAGTCGCCGCATCGGGCCACCCATCGCGCGGCGCACGAATCGCCCAGATCGTCGGTGATACCGCCCTAAATTTTGACGGCCACACAGGCACAATCACGGTTCCCGAACCGACAAGTTTCATTATGCCGGCGGTTGGAGCCGCAATGTTCGCCGTCGCCGCGCGACGACGCCGGTGATTCGTGAAAAGGGATTCATGAAAAGGTGTCAGGAACCAACAACGATTCGGTTCCTGACACCTTTGATTGCACGCCTGAGCATTGCAACGTCGCGGAGTTTGCCTCGCCCGACCGCTTGCTGAATAGCGATGAAAATCGCCCGTACCATTTCGCCATCCCATCAGTGCATTGCCAGCCAACCGATTTAATTTCCAGTTTCGCCTTTGGCACCTGCTCGCAGCCACGACGGGCCTGGCAATCTTATTGGCAATTCTCCGTTTATCGTCGGCCATCACTATCACGCTTCTCGTCTCCATCTTTCCGGCAGCGCTGACGACACTTATTCTCAAAAAACCGACCTGGAGTTGGACAAAACTCACAGCGACTCTTATCACGTTCTCTCTTCTATGGTTTTTGCTTTATGCATTGAGCCTCGGCCCGGCAGTAAAGTTGACGCTCGCAATGGGCTGGAAGATTAGCTTGGAAATACCCTACAGCCCGGTCATCTGGCTTTACAACAACACTTTTCTCAAGGAGCCAATTGATTGGTATGTGGAGCTTTGGATCTAACGAAGAGTCGCGGCTCTCTATCATTCGTCCGCCGCCCGCAGCCACGGCGCGATGGTCGGTTCGCCCGCGCAGATTTCCTCGTCGCGGAAATAGAGGGCGATCTCGCGCTGGGCGGCGGCGGGACCGTCGGAACCGTGGACGAGGTTCATTTGCCGGCTGGAGCTGAAGTCGCCGCGCACCGTGCCGGAGGCCGCTTTGAGCCCGCTCGTGGCGCCCAGCATTTCGCGCACCACGCGGATCGCTTCCAGCCCTTCGACGACGGCCGCCACGATCGGGCCGCCCGTGATGAACCCCTCCAGCGCTGGGTACCAATCTTTTTTCACGTGCTCGGCATAGTGCTTTTTGGCCAGCTCCGGCGTCACGCGCATCATCTTCATGGCGATGATGTTGAGGCCCTTGTCTTCGAAGCGGGCCAAGACGCGACCCATGAGGCGGCGTTGGACGCAGTCGGGTTTCAGCAGGATGAGAGTTCGTTCCATGGAAGGGTCAAGAGTCAAGGGTCGAGAGTCGATAGCCAGAAGGACGGATTGTATTCCGTCCGCGGCGTTGCCTCAACCCGGAACAACTTCGGGTACTGGTACAGTTCGCAGAGAAACAGTGTAGTCTTCTCGCTCCGCGAGAGGAAACTGCGACTCGCGGAGTGAGACGACTACAAACTTCGCGGCCACTGGAAAAACCAGGGCATAAGTGAGGCTCGAGCACTTTTCACCAACGGTGCCATTCGAACGCCAGCTCGTCGCTGATCGCGGTGAAATGCGCATCGACGTTCAACGAGTTGTCGATCGCATTGTCGTGAGCCATCCGATCAAATTCAACATTTTGCGCCCCGTTGGACCATGACTCCGACGATTCGACGACATGCAGCATATCCCGACTAATATCTGACACCGAAGTTGGCAATCTATGCAACACCTTAGCGGCCGCTGGCGAGTACACGCTGGGCGAGTCGTCGTACCACGCGATTGCTGCAGCGCTTGTGGCAGCCTGCTTCTCATGGACGGCGAGCGTCGAGTCGTTCGATTCCGCAGCGCTCGTCTCGTCGCCGCTGAGTGCCGCTTCATCGAACAAACTGGCCCCCGCCCCCGTCGGCGTGTTGCCGAAGTTTGCTCGCCACACGTCGTAGTCTTCCTGGTTGACCAGGGAATCGCCGTTGCCATCCGCGCCGCTGTACTGCGGTACGCTGCTGCCATAGGTCTTGCGCCACACCACGCAGTCGGCTCCGTCGACGATGTTGTCGAGGTTGTAGTCGCCGGGCAATTCCGGTACCGGCGGCGGCGGGGGCATCTCGATTGCGCCGATATCGATTCGGACGCCCAATATCCGATCGTGCGGGTTTCCGCGTTGATCGAACGACGGCACATTGCCAACGCCCGCCATCGCCGCCGGGTCGCCCGCATTGATCGCCGGACTGGCCATCAATGGCAGGTGCGTCAACGTCGGCCCGCCATTGTCGGCCAGCGCGCCGAGCATGGGATTGGCGACGTTCGCCTGGTCGCCCGTCTCGACAAACTCAACCATCGCATTGCCCGTGCCAATCACGTTGTAGCCGTCGGACTGGAACGAATTCGTTGCCCCGCCGACGAAGTTTACATCGCTGTTTGTGTTACCGGCGACAATGCTGGAACGGACGGCCGTCGTCGTGGAACCGACACCGCGCGAGGCAATTCCGCTGCCGAAGTTTGGCGGTGCCGCGTTGGCCGTGATCGTGCTATAGCGAACGACCGTGGTTCCACTGGAATTGAAGATACCACCGCCGCGCGTACTGGCCGAATTCCCGCTGATCGTGCTGCTGGCGATGGTGATGCTGCCGCCGGCGCTTACGCCGCCGCCCTCATCGGCCGAATTACCGCTAATCGTGCTCTGCGAAATGGTGACCGATGCGCCGGACAGGTAGTGACTATAAAAGCCGCCGCCCTGTTCGTCCGCCGAGTTTCCGCCGATCGTGCTGTTGGTGATCGTCACGGTGCTATTATGGTTGAAAATGCCGCCGCCTTGATTGCCAACCGAATTGCCCGTGATCGTACTGCCGGTGATCGACAGACTTCCGTCATACGTCGCAATGGCTCCTCCCGCGCCGTTGAACTCGAGCGGGGTCTCGGGATCCCCTGCACCGTTCTCCGTAAACGTGCTGTCGGTAATGGTGACGGGGAACCCCCGATTGATGATTGCCCCGCCCACGTTGGATGCGTAATTGCCCTCGAACCGCGTGCGGGTGATGTTTACGCTGCCGGCTTCAACCAATATGCCGCCGCCATCGTGCGCGGTATTTCCACTGATCTTGCTGTCGATAATCGTGAGCGTACCGGCATGGTTCGAAATCGCGCCGCCGTTGAACGTGAAGTTGTCGGTGATCACGCAGTCAACGATTGTCAGATTCTCCATGTTGCGGATCCCACCGCCGGCCGTATTCTCATCGATGAGCTGCGGATCGCCGCCCGATATCGTCAAACCGCTGATGGTAACGTTGATTACGCTGCTACCAACGCTGTTCCCCACCAGCAACACCCGTCGGCCATCGCTGTTGTTGACGTTCGGCGTCGGATCAAAAGCCTTGATTGTCAACAGATTGGCGCCGGGCCCTTGCAACGTGAGATCCGTCCCGAGCCGCACGTGGCCCGTGCCGTTGTTCGTGAGGTCGATCGTGCCGGTCACCGAGAACACGATCGTGTCGCCCGACATTGCGGCGGCGGCCGCCTCGCGAAACGTCGTATTGGCGCCGTCACCGTTGTCGAGAAGCGAGTTGACCGTGATCGTCGCCAACAAATGACGGTCTTCAAGCGACTCAAAACCTAGTCGCCGACCCAGCGGAACAGGTTGTCTAACTCGTCGTTTCGTGCCGAAGCCATGTCTAAACAACCAGCTATGAAGCGCCTCTCTCGACATTTCCGCGACATCCGGGTGGTATATTCAAAGTTGATATTGCGCGTCAGTAATACTTTAATTGCAGCCTGGGATTTCCGCA
>JAKEIB010000098.1 GCA_022614705.1 Planctomycetota bacterium
ACCGTCCGAATAAATCTGCCACATCAAGAAGCTCGCAAACACCTGGATTTAAGGGATTCTCAACGAGTCAATGTGTCAGATTTTTTGCGACGAGCCATATGATGTCCAGGAATGGCAACCCGGCCTCCAGTTCTTCCTCCGCCTTCCAATCAATCGGATAGCCTGGACTAATCAACAGCAGGCAGTCAACGTCGTTCGGTTCCATTATATCCGTGACGAAGCTGCCGTTCAAAACGATTCGCTGCACGCCGGCGCGCACGGCCAGTTCGACCATCCACCGAATCGATTCCATTTGGACGCGGCGCAGTTCCGAAAGTTGGCCAAAGCAAGAATCGATCTCGTCCAGCTTCGCTGGGTGATTGCCGGGCGGAAGGTAGCCAGATTCGTCGAACGGTGGGATCATGCGATTTCGTGTCGATTAAGCCAGTGTCGCGATCTTCTTAAAATCATCGCGCAGCGATCTGTAGAGTTGCTGATACTCGGGAAAACCTTTGTCGTACTGTTTGCGGGCAGCAGAGTTCGGCTTCGTTTGTCCCTTCGTTTTTACCGTGGCGTCGCAGGCTTCGGCGATATTGTTGAATTCGCCGGCGCCGATGGCGGCGAGCAAGGCGACCCCGTACGCCGGGCCTTCGTCGGCAGCCATCGAGACGACCGTTTTCCCAAGCACGTCGGCCTGCATCTGGCGCCAGAATGCGCTTCGCGCGCCGCCGCCGGACGCGCGGATTTGCTTCACGGCCACTTTTTGCTCTTCAATGATTTCGAGGCAGTCGCGGAGCGAGTAGGTGACGCCTTCGAGGATCGAGCGCACCATGTGGCCGCGGCCGTGTTTGAGTGTTAAGCCCACGAATGCCCCGCGCGCGAGCGGATCCGCGTGCGGCGTTCGCTCGCCGGCGAGGTAGGGCAAAAAGAAAAGTCCTTCAGCGCCAGGCGGCGTGACGGCCGCCTCTTCGGTCAGCACATCATACACGTCGATCTTGCGTCGCTTGGCCAGCGCGGCGACCGTTTCGCACAGCGCGTTGCGGAACCATTGCAGCGAGCCGCCGGCGGCCAGCGTGACGCCCATCATGTGCCACTTGCCGCGCACGGCATGGCAGAAAGTGTGCAACCGGCCTTCGGGGTCGACCTGCGGCGAGTCGCTGTGGACGAACACGACGCCGGACGTGCCGATCGATGTCGAGAGCACGCCTTGTCGCACGATGCCGTTGCCAACCGCGCCGGCCGCGCAGTCGCCAGCGCCGCCGACGACCATGCAGTCGGTTGACAGGCCGAGCATTTTGGCCGCGCTCGGCGTGAGTCGGCCGGTGACTTCATCGGACTCTTCGCAGCGCGCGAGAAGCGTTGCGTCGAGTTCGAGCTTCGAGAGCAGTTCGTTCGACCAGCGACGATGCACCACGTCGAGCAACAGCATGCCGCTGGCGTCGCTGACTTCCGTGGCGAACTCGCCGGTGAGTCGTCGGCGGATTTCGTCTTTGGGCAGCAGCACCTTCACCGTCTTGGCAAAGTTCTTGGGCTCGTTGTTGCGCAGCCAGAGAATCTTCGGCGCAGTGAATCCAGTAAGCGCCGGATTGGCGACCATGCCGATGAGCTGCTTGCGTCCGCCGGCGCGCTTCTCGATCTCTTCACACTCGGCGGCGGTGCGCTGATCGTTCCACAATAGCGCGCGGCGAACCACGCAGTTCTGCTTGTCGAGAAACACCGAGCCGTGCATCTGGCCGGAAAGGCCGATCGCTCGCACGTCGGCCGCCTTGAGCTTGGCCTTCTTGACGACGGCGCGAACCGTTTTCACCGTGGCGTTCCACCAGTCGTCCGGGTCTTGCTCACTCCACAGCGGTCTGGGATGGTAGCAGGGATAGGTGACCATGGCCTGGCCGAGAATTTTGCCGCGCTCGTTAATGGCCAGCGTTTTCGTGCCGGATGTGCCGATGTCGATGCCCAGGTAGATGCTCATGAGTAGTGTGCGTGAGTTAAGTATTCGCGAGTTAGCGGCGACGCTCCGCGTCGCAGTCCGGGTCGCCGCGGTGACCGTAGCATCGCGGCCAGTCGCGGAGATATCGCTTTTGGTGGCGCTATTCCTCTCGTTCGGTTGTGCGGAGCGCGACTCAAGTTCAAACGAAACGCAATCAAAAGTGGCCGCCAAGCCGCGGCCAAGTTTAACATTGCGCGTGCTTGTGGTGAATGAGCCGGAGTTGTCCGAGGCGATCAATCGGCTGCGCGGCGAGTGGGCCGAGCGGTCGATTGGCGAATTGACTGCCACCGCGACCTCTTGGGCGGACGTAGCCGCGGCGAAGTCGATCGACGCCGACGTCGTGGTGTTTCCCTCGCGATACTTGGGCGAACTGGGCACGCGCGGTTGGTTGCGGCTAATGCGTCCGCACGTCCTTGAAAGTGAAGAGTTCAAGGCGGAAGACGTATTTCCGCTCGTGCGGCAGGAGGTGATCAAGTGGGGCGGACAAGTGATGGCGCTGCCGCTCGGGGTTCAGTTGGTCCGACCTTCGGATTCTCTCGGCGACCAGCCAGCGATTGCGCTGCTCGCGCGGGCTGCGCCTCGTGTCGTGTCGGAGGAGCGGCTGGGCGTTTTGTTCGATGCCGAGACAATGAAGCCGCGGATCGCGGACGCAGCGTTTGTCGACGCGTTGGCGGAGCTGACGTCCTCGCGCGAAAAAGCTGGCGGAGAAGAACCCTCCCCTGGCCCCTCCCTACAAGGGAAGGGGAGTCGGTCCGACGCCGCCGCGCTCGTGCCTTTGATTGGCTATGGCGATCGGTTAGCCGCAGTAACAACGTCGTCGCGCAACGCGGCCAGCGCATTCAAGCTGCTCGAATGGCTCGCGCGGGCCGACACGAGTTCACAATTCGCTCGCGCCGACGGCGGCATGATGCCGGCGCGGAAGCCGCTGGCCGCTTCGGCCAAGTGGTACGATCCCGCGATGTCGGCGAGTGAGCGCGGCGAACTTGGTAAAGAGCTAGAGGCTGCGCTGAGCAGCGAAAAGTGTCTCGTGATTCCACGGATACCGGGCATCGACGATTACCTGGCCGCGTTGGACGAAGCCGTGAACGCGGCCGTCTCGCGCGCCGTCCCTCCGCAAGCGGCCCTCGAAAAGGTCGCACAGCGGTGGGAAGAGATCACCGACGTTCGCGGGCGCGACGCGCAGCGCGAGGCGTATTTGAAACATCTCGGAATCGCCGAGCCGTAATCGGAGTGTAGTCCTCTCGCTCCGCGAGAGGATTTCTGCTCGCGGAGCGAGCAGGCTACACTCGCCGCTTGTCAAAGGCCAGATTTACCGGTAGTTTCAAGGGTTCATTTTGTACGTCAGGCTTTCCAGCCTGACATGCCCAAACTGGTCAGGCTGGAAAGCCTAACCTACGGCCTCGAAAGGCTAACTTACGGAATCATGCCCCACCCTGCCGACGACCATCAACGGATTGTGATCACCGGCATCGGCCTCACGGCGCCGAACGGGAATAGTTTGCCCGAGTTTCGCCAGGCGCTGCTCACCGGCCGCAGCGGCGTGCGGAAGTACGACATTCGTTACGTCGGCGAGACGCTGGCCGGCATCTGCGACTTCGATGAACTCAAGTATCAGAAGAAGAAGGAAGTCCGCCGCGGCACGCGCGCGGGCAGCATCGGCATCTACTGCGCGCAGGAAGCGGTCGCCGACTCCGGCCTCGATTGGGCCAACATCGATCGCGAGCGCGTGGGCGTGTACATCGGAGTCACCGAGCACGGCAACGTCGAGACCGAGAACGAGATTTACGAAATCAAGGGCTACGACTACGACACGTCAGTCTGGTCGCACCATCACAACCCGCGAACGGTGGCCAATAACCCGGCCGGCGAGATCACGCTCAACATGGGCATCACCGGGCCGCACTACACGATCGGCGCGGCCTGCGCGGCCGGCAACGCGGGGATGATCCAGGGCGCACAGATGCTGCGGCTGGGCGAGTGCGATGTCGCTCTATCCGGCGGCGTTTCCGAGAGCATTCGCACGTTCGGAATTTTTGCCGGCTTCGCCAGCCAAGGTGCGCTCGCCAAACACGAAGATCCCGCAAAAGCCTCGCGGCCGTTCGACATGGACCGCAACGGCATCGTCGTTTCCGAAGGCGGTTGCATTTACGTGCTGGAACGTTTCGACGACGCTTGCCGGCGCGGCGCGACAATTTACGGCGAACTCGTCGGCTACGCGATGAACAGCGACGCCAGTGATTTCGTGTTGCCGAACCCGAGTCAACAGGCGCGCTGCATGGAATTGGCATTGCGTAGCGCGCAGCTGAACGCGGCGGACATCGACCTCGTGAGCACGCACGCCACGGCGACAGATAGCGGTGACATCCAGGAGTGCATTGCGCTCCGACGAGTTTTCCACAACGGAGCGCAGCCGGCGGTGAACAACACCAAGAGCTTTATCGGCCACGCGATGGGCGCGGCCGGCGCGCTCGAATTGGCCGGCAATTTGCCGGCGTTCGACGACGGCGTGTGCCACCCCACGATCAACGTTGACCGGCTCGACCCGCAGTGCGAACTGCCCGGCCTGACGCTGAACGAACCGCGAAAACGCGAGGCCGTCCGCTATATCCTCAACAACTCCTTTGGTATGTTGGGGATTAACTCGGTCGTAATTATTGGCAAAGTGTAGGTCAGGCTGTGCCTGACAAAGTGATGGAGAAATGTCAGGCACAGCCTGACCTACAAGGGAGAACGTTACGGAATGAGCCCCGCTGAAATCAGAGAAGAAGTTTTGGATATTTTGAGCGACATCGCCCCGGACGAGGATCTGTCGCAGCTCGATGATGAGGTCCGCTTTCGCGAGCAGCTCGAACTCGACAGCATGGATTTTCTGGACATCGTCATGGAGCTACGCAAGCGGCACCGCATTCAGATTCCCGAGGACGATTACATCAATCTGGCCAGCATGAACACGACCGTGGCGTATCTCGAGCCGCTCATGAAGGATATCGAGCGCGAGAAGGTGTGAAATAGCAGGAAGCATGGAGCACGGAGTAAATCACGAATCTTCGACTCCCTGCTCCCTGCTCCGTGCTCCCTGCTTCCATGTACGACACCATCATCATCGGCGCGGGGATGAGTGGGCTGGCGGCCGGGATTCGGCTCGCGTATTACGACCAGCGCGTGTGCATTCTCGAGCGCCATTACACGATCGGCGGCCTCAATTCCTTCTATCGGCTGCGCGGACGCGACTACGACGTCGGCCTGCACGCCCTTACGAACGTTACGCCCAAGGGTACCAAGACCGGGCCGCTGGCTCGTCTGCTGCGCCAACTGCGACTGCGTTGGGACGATTTCGCGATCGCGCCTCAGTTGGGCTCCGAAATCGCGTTTCCCGGCGTGCGCCTGCGGTTCGACAACGACCTGCAAACGCTGCACGATGAAATCGCCTGGGCGTTTCCCCGCGAGGCCGACAACTTCGATCGACTCTCGCGCGAGATTGTCGCGTACGACGAACTCAGTGAAACGCACGCGAATCAATCGGCACGCGAAGTGGTGAGCTCGATCATCACCGAACCGCTGCTGGTCGAGATGCTCTTCTGCCCCTTAATGTTTTACGGCTCGGCCCGCGAGCACGACATGGATTGGGGACAGTTCTCGATCATGTTCCGCAGCATTTTCCTGGAAGGATTGGGCCGGCCGGCGGCGGGCGTGCGGCTGATTCTCAAACACCTCGTGCGGAAATTCCGCGCGCTGGGCGGCGAACTGAAATTGCGCAGCGGCGTCAAGCGGCTGGCGGTCGAGAATGGCCGCGTGACACGTGTGATTCTGGAAAACGACGAAGAGCTGGAGGCACGCAACGTCGTCTCGTCCGCTGGCTGGTGCGAAACGATGCGGCTCTGCGACGACGGCCAGCCGGTCGTGACTTCGCGGGCCGCGGGCCAGCTCAGCTTCTGCGAAACGATTGCCACGCTCGATCGTGCGCCCAGCGACCTAGGCCACAACCGCACGATCACGTTCTTCAACGACCACGACAAATTCGTGTGGCAAAAACCGGATGTGCTGTGCGACGTGCGCAGCGGCGTCATCTGTACGCCCAACAATTTCGCGTACGATTCGCCGCTGGATGACGGCACGATGCGGATCACCGCGCTGGCCAACTTCGACCGCTGGCGCTCGCTCGATGAGGAAGCGTATCGCGTGGAAAAGCTGCGCTGGTACGACCGAATCACGGAGTCGGGCGTGCGATTTGTGCCCGATTACCGCGGCCGCGTGGTCGAGACAGACATGTTCACGCCCACCACAATCGTGCGCTACACGGGGCACGACAACGGCGCCGTCTACGGCGCGCCGGAGAAGCAACTCGACGGCCGCACGCATCTGGAAAATCTGTTCGTCTGCGGCACCGACCAAGGTTTCGTCGGCATCATCGGCAGCATCACCAGCGGAATCGCAATGGCCAACCGGCACTGTTTGCGAAGCTGACGGGCCGATATAATAGACAAGCGACGTTCGCTCATCGACCGAGGACAATCATGGCCATTGACATTCGAGAAATTGAACTGACCGACGAACAAAGGCGCCGTATTGCCGAGTTGGCGGAGGCGACTGACCGCTCGTGGAACGACGTTATTAACGAGCAGCTTACGAACGCGAGCGATGCTGAGCGCATGAAGCCTTATTGGTCGTTGAAGGACCGTTATATCGAAGATCCAGAGAAATGGCGCGCTTATTTCCGTGACTGGCTCGCGCGACAATCGTCTCGTAACCCGAACTTCGATGACAGCCGTGAGAGCATCTATCCATAGCCGTGTTGATTCTCGTTGACACAAACGTGCTGTTGCGGCTGGTGGAGCCTGCGCATTCTCAACATGTGGTTGCCGCCGAAGCGATCGGCGCGGCTCGTGATTCGGGTTACCGGACCCTCATCGTTCCGCAAGTCGTGTACGAGTTTTGGGCCGTGGCCACTCGGCCGGTAGAGGCCAATGGTTTGGGCCTCACGACAATTGAGACCCAGTTGAAACTTGAAGGTTTGTTGCCGACGGTCCGCGTTTTGCGCGACGAGCGGGCAATTTATGAGCGCTGGCAGCAAGTGGTTGCGGACCACGATGTGAAAGGAAAACAAGTCCACGATGCCCGGCTCGTGGCAGCCATGCTGCGACACGATATTTCACACCTCCTGACTTTTAACGCGCCAGACTTTGCACGCTATTCCGAAATCACCGTCGTCGAACCTCACCGGGCCAGCGATCTGGAGCCGGCACATTGAAGCGACGCCTATTTGAAAGCCCGCGGACCCATGCCCCGCTTCCGCCCGCGAATCTCGCTGCTCTCGGCCCTCCTGCTCATGACCATCGCCGGCATGGCACTCGTCATCGTGCAGCTCTGGCGCGAGATCGGCCCGCTGCGGGCGGAGGTGCAGAGTTTACGAACCGAGTTGGGTTACCTGAACATCGAGGATCCGACGAAAGCCCAGGCGATTCAGCTGCAAACCGGTGAAATGCGGCACTGGAAGTGGCGGATTTATCTGCCGCCTGGGCGCGATTACCGGTTCTGCTGCTACTCGGGTACGCTGCCGTCGGAGAAGGAGCTTCGTGGCGCGGCGTGGTTCGATCGCGTGCAGAACGGCGGTATTGGCACCGGTTCATCTGGCACGATGGACGGCGGCGAATTCACGCTTGATGCGATGCTTGAAAAGGACGGCGATCAATGGAAACTCGTCACCAAAAGTAGCGGCGGCCGCGGCGGCGGCAGCGACACGATCTATCAGCCATCGGGCGATTGGCTGTCGAGTCCCGAGCATGCATTGTCGTCGAGCGGAATGACTTCGCGACAACAGACGGTGTTCGAGCCCGGCGAGCCGATTATGTTGGTGAAGTGCTTGAAGCCGATCATCACAAGGTTCGCGGGCGGCTACAGCGCGCGCTCCCCCGAAGGCGCAGCAGACGGATTCGTAATGTGGATTGAAGAGCACAATCCGGCGCCGCCGACCGGGGCGAAAGCGCCGTGAGCGGTTGATGAAGCGGATCGGCCTAGCGGCCACGGCGCGTTGGCCACGTCTGCTTGCTTTTGGTCACCACTTCCGCTAGGCTGGAACGTGTACTGATGTTTACTATCAACGGTTTCCTGCGCACCGAATAAACGGCACATGAGCGCAGCCGATCGGGGAGTGTCTACATTCGCGGACGCAGCCGGCGCTTAGTCTGCGCGCCGACCGACTTTGTTCCGCTCCGGCAAGTGACACCCAAAATAACTTGTCCCCTACCTGAAACTTGTCCTCTTGCGAGGAATTCGACATTTCGCAGTGATTGCGTCCCGCCTTAGCATTGCTCCCCAGCGCCGCTAGAATGACTACTTCGCCAATATTACCAGCCGCCGAAAACCAACACCCGACACCCGACACCCGACACCCGACACCCGACACCCGATAGCCCCATGCCGCGCGATTTTCTTAAAGACGCCAAGGACGAGTATGACGTCGTCGTCATCGGCAGCGGGCTGGCCGGGCTGACGGCGGCGAACGTGCTCGCACGGGCTGGGCGGAGCGTGCTGCTGTTGGAGCAGCACTACAAACTGGGCGGCATGGCCACGTGGTTCAAGCGGCCGGGTGGGCATATTTTCGACATCTCGCTGCACGGCTTTCCCTACGGCATGGTCAAAAGCTGCCGGCGGTATTGGTCGCAGGAAATCGCCGACTCGATCGTGCAATTGAAGCACATCCGCTTCGACAACCCGATGTTCTCGCTCACCACGACGTTCAACCGCGACGACTTCACGCGCCTCCTCACGCACGACTTCAAAGTCGATCCGCAGGCGGCGTCCGCCTTCTTCGACACGGCCCGCGGGATGAATTTCTATGACGAGCGGTCGATGACGACGCGCGAGCTGTTCGACAAATTCTTTCCAGGGCGCGAGGATGTCATTCGCCTCTTGATGGAGCCGATCACCTACGCCAACGGCAGCACGCTCGAAGACCCGGCCATCAGCTACGGCATCGTGTTTTCGAATTTCATGTCGAAGGGCGTGTTCACGTTCGAAGGCGGCACGGACAAGCTCATCGGGTTGATGGAGCGCGAGCTGCGGAAGAGTGGCGTCGACATCTGCATCAAGGCCAACGTGACGCGAATCGACTGCCGCGGCGGCCGGGTGAGGGGCGTTGAGGTGAATGGCCGGACGATTCGCGCGGGGGCCGTACTGTCGAACGCGAATCTCAACGCCACGATATTCCATCTCATCGGCGAGCAATACTTTGACCGAGCGTTCGTGGACGAAGCCCGCGCGGTGCGGCTCAACGATTCCAGTACGCAGGTGTACATGGCGCTCAAGGCGGAGGAGCGGATCGACGAATCGACCGGCGACCTTTTATTCAGCTCGACCGCGCCGCTGTTTCGCACGGAGCTGCTGTTGAGTCGCGACATCACAAGCCGCACGTATTCGTTCTACTACCCGCGCACGCGTCCTGAAGGCCGGCCGCGATGCCTCATCGTCTCCAGCACAAACGCCAACTACGACGACTGGGCGAGCCTCAATGCGGAAGATTATGAGGAGAGCAAGCGCGACCTGGTGGAAACGACGCTCGATGCGCTCGACAAGTATGTGCCGAATGTTCGCGAGCGGATCGATCACGTCGAAGCGTCGACGCCGGTCACTTTCCAGCACTACACTCAGCACGTCAACGGCGCAAGCTTCGGCACGAAATTCGAGGGTCTGGCGGTAAGCCGCGCGTTGCCGCACCAGATCACGGGCCTGTATCACGCCGGCAGCGTCGGAATCATCATGTCCGGCTGGCTGGGGGCGATGAATTACGGAGTGATTGTCGCGAATGAAGTTGATAGCCAGCTAATGCAGGCTAGTCGTATACAAACGGCTGCCGTCGCAGGCGGCGAGGCGGGGTCGCGATGAGGCGGGTGCTTGCCATCGACGATGTTCTGGCCAGCGGCGGGGTGCTTGAACTCTCGGATGACCGGCCATCGTGCAAATTATTTTGGGCCACAATGCTTGATTATGCGTTCACGGAGAACGTCAAGGAGGTAGGATTCAATCCGGCGGACGGCGACGATTGCATTTTGGTCGTGATCGATCGGCAGACGTACCCGATGGTGCCGCCACCCTCCGAATTGCGGCCGCTGCTACTGCGATACGCTCAGGAGATCGCGTTGGGGCAGCTGTGTTACACGCTGCTCGTTCGCCTTGGGAGCAAGCCGTTTGTTCGGGAGCAGTGTGGCCCATTGTTGGTGAGAGTCGGCAGCCGCCGGTCGGAGTGGAACATGGATTGTACGCGTGATTCGATTCGTTTCATGCGTGTCCCGCGGACTGCTGATGTGAAATAACGTCGCGAGTCGTTTCGTAAGTGGATCAGCGCGGCGAACATGAGTGTCGAAACAATCAAATCCGCGATTCCGCACCGCGAGCCCTTCCTACTGCTCGATGAGATCGTTGAGCAGACTGACGCGCACATCGTCTGCCGGAAGCGGTTTACGGGCGAGGAATTTTGGTACGCGGGGCATTATCCCGAGTATCCACTGACGCCCGGCGTGCTGTTGTTGGAGGCGGCGATGCAGGCCGGGGCGGTGCTGCTGGCCAAGATCTTGGCGGACAATCCGCAGAAAGTGCCCGTGGTGTCGCGGATCAACAATGTGAAGTTCAAGACGATGGTCCGCCCGGGCGACACGGTGACGCTCGACGTCACGCTGAAAGAGCAATTGTCCGGCGCGTTCTTCATGGACGCCGCGGTCCTCGTCGACGGCAAGCCGGCGGTTTCGTTTGATTTCGCTTGCAAGATGGCGCCGAGACAATGAAAGGATGCAGGATGCGGGGTGCAGGGATCCGAGCCCCCGAATCCAGCATCCTGCATCCCGCATCCTACCCACCATGCCCAACGATTTTCTTCAACTTGCCGGCAAGCGCGTGCTTGTGATGGGCGTGGCCAATCGCAAGAGCGTGGCTTGGCACGTTAGCCAGGTATTAGCGGAGGCAGGGGCGGAGGTTGTGTACGCGGTGCGAAGCGAAGAGCGGCGTGCGCAGGTGCAGCCGCTCGTCGGCGACGCCGCGGTGCTGGCTTGCGACGTCGAGTTCGAGGACCAGATCGATCGACTGGCCCGCGAGCTGAGCGAGCGGTACGACACGTTTCACGGGTTCGTGCACTCGATCGCGTTTGCCGATTACGCGGGCGAGCCGCGGCCATTTCACGAAACGCCCAAGCGCGACTTCCTGCGGGCGTTCGACATTTCGTGCTTCTCGATGGTTGCGGTGTCGAATGCGATGAAAGAACTCTTCGTGCGGGACGGGTCGGTCGTGACGATCTCGATCTCGACGACTCGCATGGCCAGTGAGAACTACGGCTATATGGCCCCGATCAAGGCGGCGCTCGATTCGTCGCTGGCGTTTTTGGCCAAGTCGTTCAGCCGATTTTCGCAAGTGCGGTTCAACGCCGTGGCGCCGGGCCTGTTGAAGACGTCGGCCTCGGCGGGGATCCCGCGTTACGTCGATTCGTACCTGTACGCCGAGCAGGCCACGCTTCGGAAGGAGGCGGTCCGCACGGAGGAAGTGGCGAACGTGGCGGCGTTTCTGGTCAGTCCGCAGTCGAGCGGGATCAATGCCCAGCGGATTGTGGTGGACGCTGGGATGAGCACGAACTACTTCGACGCGGCTTTAATCCGCGGGGCGCTCCGCGGGCCGTAGGTCCGGCGAGCCGAGCCGGACTTGATTGTGTTGCATCGGTTGGCCGGGGCGGGGTTTTTGTTGCCGCAATATAGCATTATATGGGCCGTCACCGGGTGCCTGGGGCGGAGTCCGCGATGCCCCAGAATCGCTACGGTCTGGGGCGTCGCCGACTCCGCCCCAGGCACCCCGGAACGCCACGCTGTAGCTGGCCTCTATGAGGCCGGCTGCCATGGAACGCGACGGCCGCGTTACCAATCAAAGGCCGGGGTCACTGACCCGGGGTAACAGACCCCAGCAACAGCACCGTACCTGCTTTTCGCGGAAAATTTGCTGGTCTATCGCGGTTGTCCGTGGTATCTTGTAGAGTGCAGGCGTGCTGCGCGAACACACGCCGCCAGCGAGGCATTTTCAGGATTGAGAAGTATCGGTTCGTTGGGCCCCATTCGTGGGCGAGACGGATTTTGGACGGAGCCAGGTGGAACAGTTTAAGCGGGCAACGACTCATCTTGTCGCACTTCGGCGAAACAACCATGACCTTTGAGCCAAGCCGCGTCGCGGCGGCGCTCGGGGTTTGGGCTTGCGGAACGCGAAGAGCATTGTTTCGAACGTAATGACCAATGTGATTGCCAATAAGTTGGTCGACCTGTTGCGGCGAAGTAACCTCGTCGACGAGGCGAAGCTCACCGCGTTTCTCGACAAGGCGGTCCAGGAGCACGGCGAAGCGGCGCTCGAAGACCAGCGGAAGCTGGCCGATCTGATGATCGAAGCCGGCCTGATCACCCGCTGGCAGGCCGACAAGCTGCTGGCCGGCAAGCACAAGGGCTTCCGCCTGGGCAAGTACAAGCTGCTGGGCCAGATCGGCAAGGGCGGCATGAGCAGCGTGTACCTGGCCGAGCACGAGCTCATGAGGCGCCGCGTGGCGATCAAGGTGCTGCCGCAGAATCGCGTCAACGACGCATCCTATCTTGAGCGTTTCCGTCTCGAAGCCCGCGCGGTGGCCAAGCTCGACGACCCGAACATCGTGCGGGCCTACGACATCGATAACGAAGCCAACATTCATTACATCGTGATGGAGTACGTCGATGGCCAGGACCTGCACCAGACGGTCGCATCGCAGGGGCCGCTGGACTACGACATGGCCGCCGACTACATCGCGCAGGTGGCCAACGGTTTGCAACACGCCCACGAAATGGGGCTCGTGCACCGCGACATCAAACCGGCCAACTGCCTGGTGGATCGGCATAACATCGTGAAGTTGCTCGACCTGGGTCTCGCCAAGCTGACCGAGGACGACCAGGCGTCGCTCACGATGGCCAACGAGGAAAACGTGCTGGGCACGGCCGATTACCTGGCTCCGGAGCAGGCCCTCAACAGCCACCAGGCGGATAGCCGCTCCGACATCTACAGCCTCGGCTGCACGCTGTATTTCTTGCTCACGGGCAACCCGCCGTTTCCCGAAGGGTCGATCTCCGAGCGGCTCCTGAAACATCAAACTGCCCGGCCCGATTCGATTTTCAAGGCGCGGCCGGACGCGCCGCCGTCGCTGGTCGACATCTGTGAAACGATGATGGCCAAGAAGCCTGACGACCGGTTCCAGTCGGCGGGCGAAGTGTCGGGAAATCTCAAAGATTGGCTGGCGGAACGAGGTCGCACCATCGGCGGCGGGCACATCGAGCCGCGCGACCACGACAGCGGTGTAGGCAGCGGCATCTTCACCCGCATGGCCATGTCGACGCCGACGCCGCCGCCCGTGAAGGCGGCATCTGGCAGCAGCCGGACGATCTCCGTTTCCGACCGCGACACGAAGCGGCTCGATCAAAAAGGCAGCGGTCCAGGCGCCGCCGATGAAGAAATTGGCCTCGCGCCGCTGGACGAGGAAGACGTCCTCGGCGTGGCGAATCGCAAGGCGGCCACCAAGCCGAGTGAATCCGATAAAGCCGCTCCTTCAAAAAGCGACGTGGTCTCGTCGAGCGATGTGGTTCTCCTTCCTCCCGGTTCCGGCAAAACGAAGTCGCTCATTGAAGAGGAGTTGACCGATCCGGAAATCGAGCGAATGAGGCGCAAAGTGGCCCAGCGTGCTCAGTACAATCCACTGCAGCCGCCCGGATTCGTGCCGCGCTCGCAAGGCCCGCCCATGGTTTTATGGCTGGGTATCGGCGCGGCGGTCGTTGTCGCGCTCGGCCTTCTGCTATTCTTGATCACGCGCTAGTCGGCGTGCGCTTTTGTCTGTTTTCGCCGTGTGCCACTGCTCGCGACCAAAACATGGGCCTCACTTATCGAACAAGGCACTGCTTGCCTCCCGCGGCCTGGAGACTTCTTAACAGCGAGCAGTGCTGGTTGAGGCGATAGCGCAGCCTGGTAGGCGGCAAGGTCGCCGCGGCGACCACACCAGCAGGCGGTGTGGTTTTAGTCAACCTTAGCTGTTTGTCGCCGCCTCTGCGGCGTTTGTTCCTCGACGCGCGGCAAGCTTCGCTGCCATTCGACGGCCAGCATCAAGCAGTTGATTCCCGAGCCGATGCCAAGCATGGCGACGCGGTCTCCCGCATGGAGCTGGCCCTGTTCGATGCCGATCGCCATCGTGACAGGCAGGGCGGCCGAGCCCGTGTTGCCGAGCGTTTCCACGGTGGCGAAGTCGATTTCTGGATTCAGCCCGAGCGACTCGAACATCAGTTTGCGATGGGCAACGCCAACCTGGTGGCAGAACGTGCGGTCGATGTCGTCTGGCTCCCAGCCGGCGGCGGCCAGGAATCGTTCGAATGTCTCGGCCCCCGCCGCGACGCCTTGCCGCATCAGCTCTTCGCTATCGGTTTGCATGAACGTTTCCAGACCGCGGCTTTGGCACAAATCGTGTTGACTCGTGTCACAGCGGACCATGGCGGTCGTGAGCCGGTTGTCGGTCTGGCTCAGCTCGGCGTCGCAGAGCACGATCGCCGCGCTGGCGGAGCCAATCGTGAGCGACGCGATCGAGTTTTTCACGGAGTCGCGCGTGAGCGTCTGGTCGCTGTTGAGCTGTGCGATGGTGTTATCGACGAGCGATCGGCCGCACTCGGTGCCGACGACGACGCCCGCGCGAATGTGCCCCAGCTCTATCATGCTGGCCACCTGGACGACGCCGTTGAGCAGGCCCAGGCAGGCGTTCGAGACGTCGTAGATCATGGCGTCCGGCGGCAGGTCGAGGCCGTGGTGCACGCGACAGGCAGTGGCCGGTTCAAGGAAGTCGCGACAGACCGAGCCGTGAACCAGCGCGCCGAAGTAGCGCGGATCGATGCCGCTAGCGTCGATGGCCTTGCGGGCCGATTCGATGCTGACCGTGCTGGGCCGCGTGCCGGGCGGAAAGAATCGACGCTCGCGGATGCCCGTCATGAGCTCCAGCCGGCCCTCCGGAAGCCGCAGGCGCTCGTACAGCGGAGCCAGCCGACGCTCGAGCTCGGCGGTCGTGACGGTCTCGTCGGGCAACGTGTAGCCGAACGATTCGAGGCAAACGCGGCGAAAATGCATGGGGCGATTGCGGATTGCGGATTGCGGATTAGCCGCGATGCAATGCATCGCCGGGATTATACGCGGAACTTTGAACATATCCGCCTCGCGCCACATCGTAAACGCCTATTTGATGCTGCCGTCCGCTTGCTGTCGCGGTATGCTGGAGCGTCATGCGCACAGATCAACGAGCGCAGGTTGAAAGCAATTCGGCGGTAGCCGCGAACCGCAAGCTGCTGTGGGGCGGCGTGCTGTTTGCGCTCGTGTATCCGACGATCATCACCTGGGGCTATTTCGTGCTAGCGGGGCGATATGCAACCGGTACGCAGCAAGTCATCTACCTGGTTGTGAAGGGAATTCAGTTCGCATTCCCGCTCCTGTGGGTGTGGCTCGTGCTGCGGCAGCCGCTGCGCACCGGCCGGGCGACCGCGCAGGGTTTGCTGCTAGGTGCGACGTTCAGCATCGCGGTCGTCGGTGCTGGCTGGTTATTGTTCGACCGCTTGCTGCGCGACATGGCCGTTTTTCCCAATGCATCGGCGCTCATTCACGACAAGATCGGCAGCTTCGGCATCGACTCGGTGTGGAAGTACGCAGTGCTGGCCGGGTTCTATTCATTGTTTCACTCGTTGCTGGAGGAGTATTACTGGCGCTGGTTTGTGTTTCGCCAGTTGCGGCAGCTCGTGCCGTTGTGGCCGGCGATCGTTGTGTCGGCGCTGGGGTTCATGGGGCATCACGTGATCGTGCTTAACGAGTTCTTCAAGGAAGCGCCATGGCTGGCGTGGCTATTGTCGTCCGCCGTAGCAATGGGCGGCATGTTCTGGGCCTGGCTCTACGAACGAACCGGTTCCCTGTTCGGGCCATGGCTCAGCCATCTGTTGATCGATGCGGGCGTGTTCTGGGTTGGGTATGATTTGCTCCGTGAGTCGATCGCGCGCTGATCGAGCACTTTGACCACGAATTGACCAGTGCTAGCACACGATGTTGTGCTAGCGGTACCTGCAAGCACCCCAAAATGCGTGAACCCTTGAAAAGCACTTAACCAAGTCTTAACGTAGGCGCAACTTGCACTCCAGGCCGCGTGACACGGCCCAACGAGAAAGGAGTTCTTCAGGCCGGTCGAAAGGGAATTCCGGCTGCCGGCATTCAACCCGGCGCACGAACAGCGCATCCGGCCAATTCCGCTAGCACGGGGGCCGTTCACCGGCATTCTGTCGGGGAACGGCATTCTGGCCGACATCATGGCAGCGTTCGTGGAAGGACTCGCATGGACGCGTCCGCCGCGGCGGACGCCAAACAAGGGAGTGTAGTAACATGTTGAAGCCAATCATTGGTCTGAACGCAGACTTCGCAAATCCATCGGGCGACAAGCCCGCTTTCACCTACGTGGCGTCGGGCTACTACGACGCGATCAGCAAAGTGGGCGGAGTGCCGCTCATTATTCCTCCGCTCGAATGCGACGAAGACATCGAGCAAGTTTTGCGGCAAATCGACGGCGTCGTGCTGGTGGGTGGCGCGGACCTCGATCCACGCCGCGACGGCTGGATGATGCATCCCACAATCCGCCCGCTGGCCAGTCGCCGCGAGATGTTCGATCGCCGGCTGATGCGCCTCGTTGCGGAACGGCATACGCCCGTGTACGGCATCGGCGCCGGAATGCAACTCATGAACGTGACCATGGGCGGCAACTTGCTGCTCCACATTCCGGAAGACCGGCCCACGGCGCTGCCGCATCACGACCCGCTCGATCCGGCCCATCGCCACACGCTGGATCTCGTGCCGGGCTCGCTCATGGAGCGCGTGTACGGCGACGGCGAGCTGCGCGTCAACAGCATGCACCACATGGCGATCGACGAAGTGGCCCACGGCTTCGAGGTAACGGCCCGCTGCCCGGACGGCATCGTCGAGGCGATCGAGAGCCGCATCGAAGATTGGTTCGCGATCGGCACGCAATTCCATCCCGAGGCCGACACGGCCACGGCGCTCGAC
>JAKEIB010000099.1 GCA_022614705.1 Planctomycetota bacterium
CGGCGATGGTGCCCTCCGCAAAATGAGCCAGTCCCCGGCGGTACCGGGAAAGGTTTTTAACCTAATGGTCGCTCCGCTTCTTGCCAAGGCAATAGTGCCCATGCCCACTCTTCGATCGATTGGTCGGCGCCAGATTGGCCGAGGCCCATCCTGCGCTTCGACGAGTAACACCTGGCGAATTGCAAAACGTGCTGCAATTGGCGGGGTGATTGGGCGATTTCCATTGCGCCGGCCTCCCGCAGTGCACTTGCGGCCTCAAGCGCGCTGACGAAACTTCTATCGAGCAGTGCGACTACTTTTGCTTGCCGGCTGCGTCGAATTCCGTCCGCCAGCCATGTAAGCGCTGCGTCGAGGTTCGTGGGCGTCACTTCAATCAGCGCCAGGCTATTCGGACGCTGCTGAAGATGTACCGTCAGTTCGTCGAGGCGGCGTACCTCGCACAGCGTCGCCGCACATTCGGTTGGCCCAGGTTGTCTCGCGAGCGCGGTCCGCACGGCAGCCGCCCAGCCGTTCGATCGTTCACACACTATCCAATCGAACGTGTTCACGTTGTCTCGTCGCTCGGCTGCTGTTCGATGAATTCGGGAAGCTGCGGCTCCGAATCTTTAGATTCGCTGGCCAGGTCCAGCTGAATCATTCGGCGGTAAAGTCGTGGCCGCGTCATGCCTAAGAACTCGGCCGCCTCGGTCTTGTTGCCGGCTGCCTGCGCGAGCGCGCGGACGATCGCTTCACGTTCGATTTGAGCGAGCAGCTCGTCGAGCACGATTCGCTCCGGCCGCTTGCGGGTGCGCACGGCCGACTGGGACGCGTGGTGAACGATGGCCGGCAAATCGACCGCCGTGACTTCGTGCGACGTGCACGCCGCGTGGGCCGCGGCGATTGCCTCCCGCAGTTCGCCCAATTCGCCCGGCCAAACATACAGGGCAAGTTGATCGAGCGCATCGGCTCGTAGCGAACCGACCTGCTTGTCGCTGCCGCGGTTGCACGCCTCCAGAAAGCACTGAGCCAAGATCGGCAAATCCTCAATCCGCTCCGACAGTCGCGGAACGTGGATCGTGATAGTCGAGACCGCGTCCAGTAGGGCTGCGTTGATTGTAGCAGGCACACTCCGAGTGCCGTCCACTCGCGCCGGAATTACGTCGTTCGCGCCGTCAACACTTTCCATTGTATCTGCTACGGCACCGGGCACCCGGCGGCCGGTTATGCCGGGTGCCGGGTCCGTGTGCCTGCTACAAGTGGCGATCACGCGTGCCCGGAATGAATTGTGTCGAATTGTGGCCGCGAGCTGCGACTGGTACGCCGGGTCTAAGCGGTCCAGGTTCTCCAAAAGCAGCGTGGGCCGGTGTCGAGGGTCGTCGCCTGGCAAACGTAATGCGTCGAGTGCTCGTCGCAAAAGATCCTCGGTCACGATCTCGCAGTCGACCGGCACCAATCGTACTGCCCCTTCTCCCGTCGCGCGGTAGTGGATCGCGCGAGCGACGTGCCCACGACCGCTCCCGGGAGGACCAACGATCAGCACATTCGCGCCGCTCGCCGCCGCGGCTGCAATTTGCGCCCGCACTTTTTGCATCGGTGAGCTTTCGCCCAGCAGCGATTCAATCGCGTAGCGGCTCGCCTGGCCGCGTCGGAAGCGGCGAATCGTGCGGTGCAGTTCGTCGGCCGATGGATCGGCCGTCACCTCCGCAGTCAGCTCTTGTTGCGACAATTCATGTTCGGACAGGAGCACCAGCACGCCGCCACCACCGCGGCCTTTTTCGCGGCGGTCACTTTCGGCATTGTGCAGGGGCACGAATTCGGCATGCCGGTGCGACAACCGTCCGCCGCGCGCGACGCATGAAAGCGTGCCCTGGCAAGCTTCGCCCGCCAGTGCCTGGGGCGGCGGACATAAGTCGGCCAGCGGGGCGGCCGCATCGTCCTTTTCGTCGCCGTTCGCCGGTTCCGAGTGATACTCGACCAGCCGGCCGGTGATTTGCTCCGGCTTGAGTTCCAGCCAGGTGGCCAGGGCCGGGTTGCAATAGGCGATTCGTCGCCGGCCGTCGATCGCGTAGATTGGCCGCGAGCTTCGATTGAGTAACTCGCTGAGGAAGTTCGGGACTGTTAGGGTGCGGGGCATGGAAATACGCGGTGGTCTCGTTCCACCTTCAGCCTGCACCATTGCAACCCGATTCGCAAGCGGCTGGGTCCGTGTTGACGATGATCGGGTGTATCCGGCGACCCGACCACGGCAGCCGTGGTGCCCGGGTCGCGGCTATTGCGGCGAGGATCAAATCCTGTTGCGTCGCTATCAAAAAACGAGACCGCGGCGCCGGCTCTTGGCCGGCGCCGCGGTTCGTTAGGCCTCATCCTCGGCCGCCCTGCGTCGATGAGAGTCCCCCCCGGACGATGACGCTCAGCGTGCATTCTCTAACCACCGGCCGGCGATTAAAAAATGTCGAGGACGAAGTGGTGGCCGCGATGATACGGTCGTGGTGTCGGGTAGTAGTTAAACCAGTGGCGGTTGTAAACCGGGATCCGCATCTCGGGCGGATAGCGGTAGTACAGGCTGTCGGCGCTGCGGTAATACTCGCTGCCCCAGAAGTTCTGGGGATAGTAGACGTACGGGTAGTGATAGAAGCGGTCCCAGTCCAAGGTCGTGTACGTGTGGCCCCAGGCGCGGCCGTACGCCTGCTGAGCTTGCGCGCGGTCGGCGGCGTTAGCGGCGGCCAGCAGCGTCAGCGCCGCCAGCGCGAAATAGATCCGACGGACCATTGCTCCCCCCTGAGTCATGTGCATTGAGCTTCTGCCGGCAGACCGGCGGATCGAATTGCCGGCGTCCGTAGTAGCATCGACCCGCGTTATAAACCGGATTGAGGGAAAATCCGGTACGACCGGCACAACCGGACGCTGGCAAAGGGTCGGTTTGGGAAACTTTGCGGGTTGGAAAAGTAGTAGGCACACTCCGTGTGCCGTAACAGGAGCAGCTTGCTCCGTCAAACCCGAAGCCGCAAGGAATACGAACTCGCGGCTGCGGCACGCGGAGCGTGCCTGCTACATTACTCCGGCGTTTTGCCGTCCACGAGTTCGCGTTCCCACTGGTCCATGAGTGGCCAGTCGATTGCGCAGGTGCCGAAGTCGGCCATGTGGAGATAAGTTTCCAGCCGGGCGATCGTGCGGTCGATGAGCCGATCGTCCTTGCGAAACACGGGGCCGTGGCTGGGTAGCAGCCATTCGATGTCGCTGGCACGAATCCGCTGCAGCGACTTGATGAAATCCTGAATGCTGCTGCCATGATGGGCGTCGATCGCCCCGACGCAGCCGTCGCGAAACAGGTTGTCGCCCGAGAACAGCAGCTTGCCTAGCCGGAATGATAGCTGCCCGTCGGTGTGGCCCGGCGTGTGCCAAACCTCGAGGTTGAGATTTCCGATGCGGATCCGCATCCCGTCTTCCACCAGCGTGTCGACTTTGAGGGCCGGCATGTCGAGGTGGATGTTTTGGGCCTTAACTTCGGCGTAGGTTACAAGCTTGTCACCTGTTTCGAGTGGTTTCGCCGCAAGCGGATGGGCTGTTATCGTCGTTTTGAGAATCTGCCGGGCCTTGGAGAAGCCCTGAACGTGATCGACGTCGGCGTGCGAGGCGATGAGCGTTACGCACTTCGAAAACGGGAAATCGAGCTGGCGAATAATTTCCAGGCATTCGTCGACGGCATCCTCATAGCCGATGTCGATGAGGGCCCAGTTATTGTCGTCGTCGTAAATGAGATAAACGCCGCAACTGATCCGCCGCCGAGCCTGGTGGTTCAGCTCAATGACGTGCGGAAACAGCGGTTGCCGTTTCAAAATGGCCATGCGAGTCCTTCGTTGGGCGTGCCTTTCGAGCAACCGCCGATGATACGGGGCTAACGCACGTCACGCAACCAATGACGGAAAACGCATAGCGGTTCACGCGACTTCGTTGTCATTCTGAGGTCCGCCGAAGAATCCATGCAGACCCTTCGGCGGCCTCAGGGTGACATCCGCGCTATTGATTCCGAGTTTCAAGAACCGCTGCCAAACCTGCGCGGTAGTCGGGGTAAGCCAACGTTACTCGCAATTCGGACAATATCTTGTCGTTGCGAACGCGGCGGTCCGCGCGGGCACGTGCCGCACGCGGCGAATCCGGGTCCGGCTCGACGAATCGCGGCGGCGACGCGTCAAGCAGTCGGGCCACTTCGCGATAGAAGTCGCCGCGTTCGACCGGATGTCCATCGCTGACGCAGTACACACGTCGCGGGCCGCTTTCGGCTGCCGCCACGACGACCGATGCCGCATCATCCACATGAATGAGATTCAAATAACCGGTGCTCGGCGCGGGAATCGGTTCACCAGCGCGCAGCTCCTTAAGGAACGGCACGCGTCCTGGCCCGTAGATGCCGGCCAGACGCAAGACGACGCCGCGCCCGCCAAGCCGATGCGCGGCCAGCGCCTTTTCCGCCGCCAATGACGCCCGCCCGCCGTCGCGCTGCGGATCGGGTGGCGTCTGCTCGTCAACCCAGTCGCCGCTCGCCGATCCATACACACCGGTCGTGCTGATGTAGACGAATCGACCCGTATCGACGGGCAACGCGTCGAGCACGTTCCGCACGCCGCTGGCGTACACGTCCATGATCGATTGCCCGCCTGCACGATCGTAACCGACGGCGAATAGCACAGTGTCGGACGTCGGAAGATGCGTCAGCGTCTCCGGTCGCGAGACGTCGGCGACGATTGCGCCGTATCCTTGCCGCTTGAAACCGTCCGCTCGCTCAGTGCTCCGCGTGACCACGACTATGTCGTCGCCGCCCTCATGCCACCGCGCGGCGACACGTTCACCCAAGTATCCGCAGCCGAAGATTAATCTCAACATGAAGGTTCGCGCGTGAATGGCTTGTGTGAATATAAATAGCCGCGAGCTAACAGCTCGCTGGCGCGCGCCGGCGATCTGACCATGGCAGCCGTGGTGCCCGGGTCGCGGCCATTGGGTCTATGGATCAACGGTGTTCAATCGAGTGCGCCGGGTTGATCATCGCCACGTGCGCCGGATTCTAGATACGCTGTGAGCATGATCTGCGCGGCGATTTGGTCGCGGACCGCTTGCCGCACTTTCCTGGTCAGGTGTGCCGCGCCCAATAGATCAGCGGCTTCGGCGGTCGTGAAACGTTCATCGAAGAATTCGACGGGCACGCCGGTGACTTCGCCTAGCCAGGCACCAAACATTCGGGCTTCACGTGCCTTCGCGCCCTCGGTGCCATCCAGATGTACGGGCAATCCGACCACGAATCGGCCGATCTGTCCTCTGGCCGCGAGCCCCTGAAAATACATGGCATCATGCGCAGGCGTCTGCCTCGTCAGGGTTGCGAATGGGGTAGCGATACGAACCTCCGTGTCGGCCAGCGCAATGCCGATGCGAACAGTGCCGTAGTCGATGCCTGCAATCTGCATGGGGATGCTGATTCGTGATTGGGTTCATGTAGGTTAGGCTTTCCAGCCTGACAATTCTGCATATGTCAGCCTGGAAAGGCTAACCTACGGCTTCGATGGGTTGCCGCGTGTCGTCGTTCTCGAAGTGACCGTGGTTGATGAATTTGACGGTGTACTCCTGCACTTTGCGATCGTTCATGATCGCGCTGTGCAGCACGGGCATGACACGGAAGTCGCGCGCCCCGGCGAGCCGCGTGCTTGCGACGGTGATTACGGCATCGTCATCGCCCGGAATTAGCGGATTGTATCCGCGGCCGTCGCCCTTGCCGCCGGCCAGAATGCCGAACTCGAAATGCGGCGTGGCCAATTTGGGCTGAAGCAACTCCCAACCGGTCGCCATTTGCTGCGCCGCGGGCCCGGCGACAAACTGCGCCAGCGTGCCGCGAACCAGCGTCGTAGCAAGCTGCGGCTGATGATTAGGCGGCGCAAGCATCACCATCCGCCCGAACTTCTGCCCGGCGGATAGCGCGCGTTCTTCATCGGCCATGTCCTTGAGCCAATGCCGCACGACGAGATTGCCCAGGCTGTGTGCGACGAAATTGATTTCGGTGATCCCTTCGAGACTACGAATCGCGCTGTCGAGCGCATGCGCGTGGTCGATGACTCCACCGCGCGTGGTCGGATACCCCATGCAAAACACGGAGAAGCCGCCCGAAGCGGCGAGCGCGGTGCGCAGCCTATCCATCGTTCCACGGTTCTTAAACAGGCCGTGGAGGACAATGACTGCTCTGCCCTCCATTGCCGGTAAATTGTCGCGCGTACGAATCTCGTCGAGCTTCTCGCGGCAAGTCTCGAAGCTACCGGATGCATGCCGGCGGTTTTCGCCATCCAGCAGTCGGCAGTGGCGCGTAATCGCGTGGCGCTGGATCCGCCAGTCGTGAAAAAACCAGACATCGGCCCAAAATTGTTTCCCGCCGCTCGTCTTGCTGCTGACATACCTCATGGCATCGATCTCGGGGGCAATCGGGCTGGCCGCCTCCTCGGCGAGAAGCCGCCGGCCGCCCAATGCCAGTGCGACGGCCACAGCGCTGAATTCGCGCCGGCTGATCAATCGTTGATTATCTGGTGCCGTCGGCGAATCCATTTGCTGTCATTCCGAGGTCCTCCGAGGAATCTGGCCGGACCCCTCGGAGGACCTCGGGGTGAGCGGCTATGAAAACATGTGCTGAATGCAGTTTTGTCATTCTGAGCGGAGCGAAGAATCTGTTATACGGCACGGACGATCCTTCGCTGCGCTCAGGATGACAGCTTTCGACGTTCTACAGGTGCTCCGTCCACCCGAGCTCTTCAAGTTGCTTCACCACCGTGCGGATTTGTTCTTCGTCATGCTTATTGGCCACGAGCGTGGCGTTGGGCGTGTGCACAACGATCATGTCCTTGAGGCCGAGCGTCACCACCAGGTGTTTGTCGTCCGTGCGAACGATCGAGCCGCTGGTGCCCACGGCCAGATGTTTGCCGACGAACGTGTTGCCGTTTTCGTCGCTGCCGGCCAGCCGGGCCAGCGATAGCCAGCCGCCCAAGTCGTCCCAATCGAATGGCGCCTCGATCACGGCCACGTCGGTGGCGTGCTCCATCACGGCGTAGTCGATCGAGATCGGCTTGATGGCCGCGAACTCGCGTTCGAGCACAGCGTCGCGTTCTTTCGTATCCCAGGCCGCAACGATGGTTTGCAGGTGATTTAGCATCTCGGGCTGCCGCTTGCGCAGCGCGTCGAGAATCGTGTCGGCGCGCCACACGAAAATACCGCTGTTCCAATAGTATTCGCCCGAGTCGACATACTTCTTGGCCGTCGCCGCGTCTGGTTTTTCCTTAAAGCGTCGCACCGCGTACGTCGGTGGCGCGGAATGCGAAGACGCAAGCGGTTCGCCGCGGCGGATATATCCAAAAATCTCTGCCGGATAGGTCGGCTTGATGCCAAATGTAACAATCCGGCCCGGCGATTCGTCCACCATTTGCGCGGCTTGCTGAATCGCTGCTTGGAACTTGTCGGCGGGCCGAATCACGTGGTCGGCCGGCATCACTGCCATCGTCGCCATTGGATCAGTTCGACTTACCAACAGGGCCGCCAATCCGATGCAGGGCGCCGTGTCGCGTTTGCATGGTTCACCGACAATGGCCTGCGGCGGCAATTCTGGCAGTTGCTCGCGCACCGCCGCGACAAACCGCTCATTCGTGACTATCATGCGCCGCTCGTTGGGAACGAGGTCGCCCAGCCGATCGACCGTCTGGCGGAGCATCGTGGCATTGCCGACAAGCCGCAGCAGTTGCTTTGGCGTCAGGTTGGTGCTCGCCGGCCAGAACCGCGTACCCGTACCGCCGGCCATGATGATCGCGTGAAGCATAAAAGCTAGTACGAATCGGGTTCGCTCAAGGGTGTGATCTCATTTCGAGAAACATCAGATTCTGCGGAAGGGGACACTAGTGGACAGATTACTGTATATCCTCATGCGCAGGTCAAGTCTGCGAGTTGCGTACAACGTCGGCGCCGACTCGTGGGCGAGATAACGGCGCAGCACAAACGGCTCGTCCCTGCATCAAGTCAACCACGAAGGGCGAGAGTCGTTTACTATACTGGCGTATACGTAGGCTAGCGGAAGTGGTGGCCAAAAGCAAGGCAGTCCGGAACTATGCACAAAGCAAAGCACGGTCTATTTGGTCGCCCAAACTATTGCCCCTAATAGCGCCGCCACCAGCGTCATGGCGATTAGCAGCGTGCGGAGGCTGAATCTGCGCGACCATCGAATCCATGGCAGAGTCGAGGTTACCGCCATGACTAGTAGCAACGACCAAAGGGGGAAAATCACCTTCACTTGGTATTTTGTCGTCCGCTTCCATCTGAACTCTAGTAGAGGATTCGACTCATCCCCAAGGAGCCGTGGCCAATTAACTGTCGGGTGACTTGTGAGTATCCGCCCTTGATACACCTCGTTTTGCAGTTCCTGAACGATCGCACGAGACGGATGGCTGAAGTGCGAGTAATGTAGCTAGCCGTGAGCCGTCCGAATACTGAACATGCCCGAATCTGGCATTACTTCTAGAGAGTCTACACGGTAATAGCTGCGGACCCACAACGCGATCAGCAGCAGGCAGATAATCCCGCACGTAGCCGAGAACGCGATCCGCAGCTTGCGATACTTGCGCCGTGCGGTACCAGAGGTAGGATTAGTTTCGCTCATAGGTCGCGATTGGGCCGCACTTCGGGCATCGATATTGCCCTGCGCGTCAATCATTTTCAGTCCGCATAGCGGGCACATCACCTCGCGGAAGATTCATTCAGGATAGACATTAACTCGTGTATCGCGATAGATGGATTGCTGGCCTGCGTGACGGCCGCGCCGACGGCAACCCTGGAGACGCCTGACGCCAATACGTCGCGAAGGTTTTGTGCCGAAATCCCGCCGATGGCGAATGTCGGCAACCTGATTTCGCCGGCCAGCTCACGCAAATAATTAAGTCCGGCGAATGTTTCGAACTTCTTCGTTTGCGACGAAAACGTTGGCCCGGCGCCCAAATAATTTGCGCCGTCGAGCACCGCCGCGCGGGCTTGATCGATATTGTGAGTGGAAACGCCAATGAGCATCCGCGTGGCGACGATGGCGCGGGCGTCTTTTACGCCAAGGTCGTCCTGGCCTAAGTGCACTCCGTCGGCATCGACGGTCGCGGCGATGTCGGGCCGGTCGTTGATGATGGCCAGCGTGCGGCTTCGTGAGAAGCTAGCAGCCCCCGGCTTCGCCGGGGGTTTTTCAGTGTCGCGATCGAACTCGACGCTGACTCCCGGTAGAGCCGGGGGCTGACCGCGCGTGAGCGAGACGAGCAGTCGCGCGCGCTCGATAAGATCACGATCGTCGAGCGACTTATCGCGAAGCTGAATCATCCCCACGCCCGCTTCAACCAACTCGGCGACCAGGCGCTCGAACGCCGTGATGGAGTTACATCCATCGACCAGCACGCATAGCCGTACATCCTTCAGCCGGTCTCGGCTGGTGCGGCCCAAATCGATCACTTTCTCCAGCGTGTACAGCCGATAGCGTAGCGACTCGGCCTGGCCAGCGAAGTCGGCGTCGATGAGCTTGCCATATTCCTCGATGCTGCGTAGCGACTGCTCGGCGCGCTTGAGGCTGGCCGCGCATACGTCCCAGGCATCGCCCCGGAAGCGCTCGCCAGCGTTTGAAATTCCTGTGCCGACGTCGCACAGCGTGTCGCGAGCGGCGTGCCGCTGGTCAGCCGGGATCGACGCGGCGAGAGCCCCGAAGTCGTGCCTTAACGACTTAACGTGTGACGTCAGCAACGGGTCGTCGAGCGCGAATCGCACGTAATCTTCGATCACCCTCAACCCCTCGCCGGCCCGGTTGAAGGAAGCATCCAGCACTCGATAAATTTGGATTGACGACGCGGACACGGTTGTGGCTTGGCTGAAACTTACGACGATGTTCTCTTGTCGGAATAACTATGCCACTGTCGATCATACTGCCGCGCCAATCGTGCTGGCAGCGCCCCAAACGCTGTTAGTTCGGAACCGCTCCGAACGTCTCTCGCGACGGCCGCAAAACCGATTGGACTCTCGCCCGCAGCCCGAACCGATTTGTCACTTTGACGTATAACTCCATACGGCGCAGATACTTGCCTTGAAGGGTGGTGAATCAAGGGCTAGACTTCTGAGGCCTTTGCAATTGGCGCACCACCGTGTTCGGCGTCAAATCGACCATGCAACTTAGCGGCAGACCCGCCTGTTGTGGCCGGTCTCCTGACCGTGCCACGAGGTTGGACCGCAGGTCTCCATTACGATAGGGGACAGGAGACCTTCGGTCAGCGGCAGTGCGGGGTCCGGAGACCCGCGCACAACCTGATCGACCGCGGTGTGTCATAATTGTGCGGGGTCGGGAGCCCCGCGCACAACGGCGGCAAAATTTGACTCAATGCATACAATTAGTGCGGACCAGCAGAATTCGCCAAAACGGTGGTTCTGCTGACCGTAACACCGGAGACGGAAATGTACGAACGATTTACTGACCGGGCCAGAAAGGTGATGCAGCTCGCCAACCAGGAGGCGCAGCGGTTCAACCACGAATACATCGGCACGGAGCACGTCCTATTGGGTCTCATTAAGGAAGGCAGCGGCGTCGCCGCCAACGTGCTCAAGAACCTCGACGTCGATCTGCGGAAAATACGCCTCGAGGTGGAGAAGCTGGTTCAGAGCGGGCCGGACATGGTCACCATGGGCAAGCTGCCGCAGACGCCGCGCGCCAAGAAGGTCATCGAATACTCGATGGAAGAGGCCCGCAATCTCAATCACAACTACGTGGGCACCGAGCACATCCTGCTCGGCCTGTTGCGCGAGCAAGAAGGCGTGGCCGCCCAGGTGCTCATGAACCTCGGCCTCAAGCTGGAGGAAGTTCGCGAGGAAGTGCTCAATCTCCTTGGCCACGGCATCGAAGGCGCCGAGGGCGAGCGTGGCGGACGCGGCGGCGTGGGCGAAGAGGGCAGCGGCGAAGGCCGCAAGAGCCGCAGCAAGACGCCCGCGCTCGACAGCTTTGGCCGCGATCTCACCGAGCTTGCCCGCCAGAAGAAGCTTGACCCTGTGATCGGCCGCGAGACAGAAATCGAACGGGCGATCCAAATCTTGAGCCGCCGCACGAAGAATAACCCCGTGCTGCTCGGCGAAGCGGGCGTTGGCAAGACGGCCATTGTCGAAGGCTTCGCGCAGCGCGTCGTCGAAGGTGATGTGCCAGAGCTGCTTATGGACCGCCGCATCGTCGTGCTCGACCTGGCCATGATGGTGGCCGGCACCAAGTACCGCGGCCAATTCGAAGAACGCATCAAGGCCGTGATGAACGAGGTTCGCCGGGCGAAGAACACGATCCTGTTCATCGACGAGCTGCACACGCTTGTTGGCGCGGGTGGCGCGGAAGGCGCGATCGACGCGTCGAACGTGCTCAAGCCGGCCCTGGCCCGCGGCGAAATTCAGTGCATCGGCGCCACCACGCTCGACGAGTACCGTAAGTACATCGAAAAGGACTCGGCGCTGGCTCGGCGGTTCCAGGAAGTGCTCATCGACCCGACGAGCGCCGAGGACACGGTGAAAATCCTCCGTGGCCTGCGCGACCGGTACGAGGAGCACCATCGCGTGCAAATCACCGATGACGCGATCCAGGCCGCCGTCGAGCTCAGCGATCGTTACATCACGGGCCGCTGCCTACCGGACAAGGCGATCGACGTGATCGACGAGTCCGGCGCCCGCGTGCGGCTCAAGAGCATGTCGAAGCCGCCCAATCTCAAAGAGATCGACGAGGAAGTCGAGGCGCTCAACCGCCAGAAAGAGGAAGCGGTCGCCAACCAGGACTTCGAGCAGGCCGCCCGGCTTCGCGATCAGGCCGACAAACTCAAGAAGAAGAAACAGCAGATCACCAAGGAATGGCGTGAGAAATCACGCGAGAACGGCGGCGTCGTGGACGAAGACGTCATCGCCGAAGTCGTCTCCAAGATGACCGGCATTCCGCTCACTCGGATGACCACGGAAGATTCCTTGCGTCTGATGCAGATGGAAGACGAGCTGCACAAGCGCGTGATCAGCCAGGATGAGGCGATTAAGGCCGTAGCCCGCGCCGTGCGTCGCAGCCGTAGCGGTCTGCAGGACCCGAAGCGGCCGACCGGCACGTTCGTGTTCGCCGGACCGACCGGCGTCGGCAAGACCTTGCTGGCCAAGGCGCTGGCCGAGTTCATGTTCGGCGATGCCGAAGCGCTCGTGCAGATCGACATGAGCGAGTACATGGAGAAGCACAACGTGAGCCGGCTGATCGGCGCTCCGCCGGGATACGTCGGCTACGAGGAAGGCGGCCAGCTGACGGAGCAGATTCGCCGCCGGCCGTACGCGGTGGTGCTGCTCGACGAAATCGAGAAGGCCCACCCGGAAGTGTTCAACATGCTGCTCCAGGTGATGGAAGAAGGCCGGCTGACCGACAGCTTTGGCCGCAACATCGACTTCCGCAACACGATCCTGATCATGACCACCAACGCAGGCGCCGAAGCGATCAAGAACGAGGCGGCCTTCGGGTTCGCTAAGCCCGATCAGGACGCCACGTACGAGAGCATGAAGACCCGCGTCACCGAGGAGATCGAAAAGGTCTTCCGGCCGGAGTTCATCAACCGCGTGAACGACATCATCGTTTTCCGCCATTTGACGGAGGACGACATGAAGCATGTTGTCGACCTCGAGCTGGGCAAGGTCCGCGATCGACTCAAGGAGAAGGGCCTTACTGTCGAGCTCACCGACGAAGCGAAAGAGTTCCTGGTCAAGAAGGGCTCGAACACCGACTACGGCGCGCGGCCGCTGCGGCGGGCGATCGAAACGTTCGTCGAAGACCCGCTGGCCGAGGAGTTGCTCAAAGGCGAGTTCGCCGGCAAGGACATCGTGAAAATCGAAGTCAAGAAAGTCGGCGACAAGCGGCAACTCGTGTTCGAAGGCCGCACCAGCAAAGACCAGCCCGAGCCGGAGCCGGTCGGCGCCGGTGCCGGAGCCGATGGCGGCGGCGCCACCGGCGAAGGCGGTGGCGCCTGAGTCCGGCGTTGTCGCAATTGAAACCCCAATTAGCCCCTGGTCAATGACCCGGGGCTTTTTTTGGCCGCCACGTAAGAAATCGACCATTGACGATAGGTACCTTATTACCTAGTATAGCTAGGTATGAAAGGTGAAGCGCTCAAAGGACATCTTGATTTGTTGATTCTGGCCGTGCTGCAGGCCGGGCCATTGCACGGGTACGCTGCCATCGAGGCGCTGCGCCGCAATAGCGGCGGCGTGTTCAATTTGCCGGAAGGGACCATTTACCCGGCGCTGCATCGCCTCGAGTTGGGCGGACTGCTCGCGAGCCAATGGTCGGAACACGAGGGTCGGCGACGGCGAGTTTATCGATTAACGCGTTCGGGCAGAGCCGCGTTGTCGTGCGACATCGAGCAATGGGCGACGTTCGCGCGGGCGGTTGCCGCGGTGGTCGGAGCTACGGGATGACCGACGACGACCCAATCCAGACGTACTTGATGGAGTTCGCCCGGCGGCTGCCGAGCCACACGCGGCGTGCTGAGCGCGCCGTCGTCGAAATTGAAGATCACCTCCGTGAAAGAGCGGAGGAGTTGTGCCGAAAGGGAATGGACGCCAGGGCCGCGGCGAAAGTGGCCATCGAGCAATTTGGCGATATTTCTCGGATACTCCGGCAGTTCGAGCTACAAGCACCCTTAAATTGCGAGGAACAACCCATGTTGCGGAACTTCATGACCGCCGTGGCGGCGCTTACCACTCTATTCGCGGGAATGATTTTTGTGTTTTCCTGGCTCGATGATGCCGGGCCGACGAGTCTCGCGGCCAAGCTGTTCGGAGCGGTCGTGATCATCGCCTATAACATCGTCCTCTTAGCGCGACTTTGGACCCGCGATTCGCGCTTGTGGATGCGTTGGGTGGTATCCTGCGGCGGATTGCTGTTGATTGCCATCGGCTCGGCCGGATTTGTCTGGACGGCCCATTTGGGACTAGCCACCGGCGACTGGGAATCGTATGGGTTCGTCGCCGCGGCCCTGCTGGTCATCGAAGGCGTATTCGCCGCCCTGTACGGGATGGTCGATCATTTCGGCGTCCCCAGAGTGGCTGCCTAGCAACTTGCTCCGTCTCATCTACGCGGTTGGGCAATCAACTCTGAGCTTTTGCGCGGGCACTCAGCGGCGGTTCATGGTAAATTTACGAACCCATGGCCACACTTGAATCAAAATTGATCGGCGCCGCGTTAGTCCGACTGGTTTTTTGTTCTGTCGCCGCGGCCGCTTCGCCGCGGGTCGCCGATAAGCAATACACGCTTGAGTTGGTCGCTTCGGCACCGGAAATCGTCACGCCGGTCGGCATGACGTTCGACTCCAAAGGCCGCTTGCTCGTGATCGAGTCGCACACGCACGAGCGGCAGGCAGACTACAAAGGGCCGCCGCGCGATCGAGTTCGCATGTTGGCCGATTCGAACGGCGACGGCCAGCTCGACCGTTGGAGTACGTTCGCCGAAGGCTTTCGCCACGCGATGAATTTGCTCGGACGCGAGGATGGCGCCGTGTACCTCGTGGAACGCGGGCGGCTGTTGCTGCTGCGCGATACCGACGACGACGGCAAGGCCGATTCTCAAGACGAGCTGCTTCGGTTGGAAACCGAGGACGACTATCCGCACGACGCGCTCGGCGGCATTGACCAAGCCGCGGATGGGTCGCTCATCATCGGCCTGGGCGAAAATCATGGCGAGCCGTTCCGTCTCATCGGCGCCGACGGCAAGGTTATCGCGGCCACTGGCGGCCTCGACGGCTTCTTCCGCTGTTCTGCCGACGGAAAAAACGTGGAGCACATCGCCCGTGGCGTGTGGAACCCATTCAGCTTGTGCATTCTTGACGATGGCCGGATTTTCGCCGTCGACAACGATCCCGACGCCAGCCCGCCGTGCCGACTGCTGCACGTGATCGACGGCGGGGATTATGGATATCTCTACCAGTACGGTCGGGCCGGCACGCATCCGCTGCAAGCCTGGAACGGCGAATTGCCCGGCACGCTTCCGATGGTCTGCGGCACGGGCGAGGCGCCGACCGCAGTCGTCGCGCATGCAGGCAGCCTGTGGGTCACCAGCTGGGGCGAACATCGCATCGAGCGCTATCGGCTCGTGCCTCGCGGCGCGTCATACGGCGCGGAGCGAGAAGTCGTCGTCCAAGGCGACGCCGATTTCCGTCCGACCGGGATGGCTGTCGCGCCGGACGGCTCATTGTATTTCGGAGACTGGGTGTTACGAGACTACCCGGTACATGGGAATGGTCGGATCTGGCGATTGGTGCTGCCCACCGATGCACTAACAGCGCCCTTTCCCGCGCGATCGAAACGAGACGTTTCCGCGTCGCAGGACGCTCAGGACTTTGGCAAGGCCGCGATCCAATCGGACGACGCATTCGAACGCGCCCAAGGCGTGCGGCGATTGCCGCCGGCGAGACAAATCGCCTTCCGCTCCTCGATGCCGCCGCGATTACGGCTTGCGTTTGTCGAAGCTGAACGATTGCGAGGCGCAAAACCGCCCGATGCATTTCTGCGGCGCGCCCTGCGTGATGATTCCACGGACGTGCGCCTTTACGCCGTGCGTTGGGTCGCCGATGAGCGAATCACCGCGCTGCGCAACGACGTGGCCAAGCTGCTCGATGGTCCGCAGCCGAGTTCGCGCTACTATCTGGCCGTGTTGGCGGCCGTGGATTGGCTCGATCATGAACCATCAATGCGAGGCACGGAAATCGCCGACGAACTGCTCGTGAAGGAGCTGAGCAACGAGCAGCGTTCGCCGGACGCTCATGCGTTAGCGCTCCGGCTTTTGTCACCGAATGACAAGTTTCTTTCAATGAAACGGCTGCGCGGCTATTTGCGAGCGGAGCATTCGCCGTTACGCCTCGAGGCGGTGCGAACGCTGGCCCAACAAGGCGATCCGCAGCGATTCGAGCTGTTGGCCTCGGTTGCCGGCGACGAGACCCAGGCGCCGGAGCTGCGTGTCGAAGCCGTGGTCGGCCTGGCCGCCGCTGCCGAGACGTACCGCGAGCTATTGGAGCGACTTGCCGGCAGCGACCGGCCCGAAATAAAAAACGAATCGCAACGCGTGCTGCGACTCGCCGGTTTGCGACCCGCAACCGACGAGGCCAAGCCGCCTACCGAAGATCTAACGGCGTGGAATGCCTTGCTCATTGAGTCCGGCGACGCGGTCGCGGGCCGTCGCTTGTTCTTCAGCCCCATCGGCCCGCGTTGCGGGGTGTGTCACCAGCACGAGGGCCGCGGCGGGCGTGTTGGCCCCGATCTTACGAACATCGGCCGCAGCAACAACCGCGAGCAGATCATCGCTTCGATCTTGCAGCCCAGCCGCGAAGTGGCTCCCCATTACCAGCCGTGGTTGCTCGTCACTAGCGACGGCAAGACATACACCGGGCTGCGGCAGCCGCAGGGCGGCGACAACGGTATCGAGACATACGTCGACTCGGCCGGCAACAGCTTTTCGTTGCCGAGCGATACGATCGACGAACGAAGCGCATCGGATACGTCGATCATGCCCGATGGCTTGCAAGCGGGGCTGTCGATCGCCGATCTGCGCGATCTCGTTAAATTCTTGACGTCAACCCACTATGGCCCATCGCAATAAATCTGCAACATTGGCCTGGACAAGTACATAATATCATGGGACAAGGCGCGCGCCATGAGCGTAGGCGCCTATTCGACG
>JAKEIB010000100.1 GCA_022614705.1 Planctomycetota bacterium
CGTCGAATAGGCGCCTACGCTCATGGCGCGCGCCTTGTCCCATGATATTATGTACTTGTCCAGGCCAATGTTGCAGATTTATTGCGATGGGCCATACGACCGTATCGACCACAATTACTTCCGAAATTTTCACCAAGGAATGGGGAATGGCTACGAAACAATCCGGCTCGGATCGGGCGCCTATTCACACTCAAGTTCGTTTACCATGGTCGAGTGGAACCTGTTTGAGAGGTGCAACGGCGAAGGGGAAATAGTCTCCGTGAAGTGCAATGACAACACGCTCCAGCATAACACGTTTCGCGATTGCCATGGCATGCTGACGCTACGAAACTGTCACAGGTGCGTGGTCGAAGGGAATTTCTTTTTCAACGATGGCGGCCAAGAAGGCTCGGCGGGCATTCGCTTCTTCGGTCAGGGGCATGTCATTATCAATAATTATCTTCAGGATCTCAACGAATCAGCGATCATGATCCGAACCGGAGACATTGACTCGCGCTCGCAGCCGCGCTGGAGGTATCTGGAACGCGACGGAGATGCAAGCAAGTTCGGCGCTTATCAACGACCGCAGGATGCGATGATTGCTTTCAATACCATCGTGAACTGTTCAGTCGCCTTCGAACTTGGCGAAGAAGGAGAGCGGGCGAAGAAATATCCCTTACCGGCACGCAACATCACCGTTGCTAATAACCTCGTTATCTCGGACCGGGAGAAGATCAATTGGGACAAAGGAATGTGGGGGGATTTCACGATCGAGGGCAACCTGTTTTACTCGTCGCATCGTGACGAGGAACTTGGATGGGAACTGGCCGAAGGTCGCGATCATGCGCCGGCTAAATGTAGCCGCGTCTCTCCGAGACGCGAATTCGAGTCTCGGAGAGACTCGCCTACAAAAGGTTACCGAATTGCCAACCCGGGCTTGGTGAAGCGCGACGGCTTCATGCAGTTGACACCCCACAGCTCGGCGGTCAACGCGGCGGTGGGGCAATATCCTGGCGTCGAAGAGGACATTCAGGGCCAATCGCGCCGAGGGAAAAAAGACATCGGCGCCGACGAACTGTCGTCGGCAACAATTCAATACGTCCCACTTACCGCCCAAATGGTTGGCCCCGACGCAATCTGAGGCTGGCGCGATGTCTACGCCTACCACCAAAGCTCAGAGCCCGCTCTCAAGCGAGCGGATGATGCGGAGTATAATCGCTGCGCAAGAGAAACGCCAAACCGCCGGTTGGGCCGGCGGGTTCCGCCGCGGCGGACAGCGCCTTGTTAGGCGGCGGCCGACGTGTTCTTTACCGCAACGCGGTTACATCCCTCAGCCCAGGGCTGGCCGCGATAGCGGCCTACCCTGGGTAACGTAACCGAAGAAATTGCATTACGCTGAAAGCGTTACACACGCACCATGCACAGACTTTCTGTAACGCCTTCAGCGTAAACGACCATCACTACATCATGACCCAGGGTAGTTCGCTCAAGCGAACAACCCTGGGCTATGGGATGTAACGCCTTCGGCGTAAAGAAACTCCACCGCCAAACGACCAAGGCCACTCGACCACGCGCCGCAGCAAAGCGCAGGCGCGGGGTCGAGTACAGCGCCATGCTGTCCATAATGCTCATTGGATTTGGCGCAACAGTTTTCGTTTTGCCTTTTTTGTCAAGGCGTCCCAGTGAACACGGTCCAGCGCTCCCTGCAATGAATATAGGTAATAGCAGACCGGAACGGTTTTTCCAGAGCTGTTCGCCTTGAGCAAGTTGTAAGCGCCTGCGGGACCTCCCGCACGCCGAAGGTCGGCGACCGTCTTGATGCCGACCGCTTCAAGCCTTGCCGCAATGGTTGGCCCAATATTCGTAAGGCCATTGAGACGGGTATTGGCACTTGGCATAGCTCTATCATTCCTCACACGTTCAAGGTCGTCATGTCCGCCTGCATGCGCAAGCTCTTGACAATCCTCAACTCGATGGTTCGCAACAATGAACCCTGGAGAACTACATGCCTAAACGAAACTACCGACAGAATACTTCAACCCACTTGAAAATCAACACAGCCGCTGCAGCGACTTGTTAGGCGTGGTGCGCCCTCGCTACTATCGTGTGTCGGTTACATACTCGACAGGCACAAATCCATAGTTCTGCCCGTCGGTACCGCGCAATGAAACTGTTGCACGAATCAAACGAAAAAATGCAGCGGGATCGCGAATGACTCGACTAAGTAGTCCAGCAAAATCTTTTGCAATAGGACGTAGAATATTAAACCACGGCTGTGGTGTTGCAAAGAAAATGCTTCCCGCTTTTTCGCCGTCCAAGAATATTGTTAGACATGCAGGGCCGGAGTCAACCTCGGCAAAGGCAATCCAAGAGTTTGAACCTCGATAAATGCTCTTCGATTTGTTGAGATCCATCGTCCACGCACGATCGCCGTTGTCGCGATAACGGTTCGTAAAACGCTCGAATTGCCACGCTGGCATGAACTCCAAAAGAGGTCGAACCTCACCATAACGCGCGTCATGCGTTCGGCAAAACTCTAGCCCATCGTGATCCAAGTAAAAGTCGCAAAACTGTTTCAGTACGTCGCTTCGAATACGTTCTAGGCACGCGAGACTTTTTGGACCCGGTGCAGAACACAGACGATGGCTTACCGGAACGCTTGTGGGCGTTTCGTCTGAGTCAACGTGAAATTGTGTGCGTAACGACGGCGACCGATTCGCAAATAACTCCAAGAATGCGCCTGATGGACTCATTGACGCCTTCCAACCGCTTAACAATGATTAGATGGACACTACATTAGCCTTTTCCATTAATTTAGCAACCTTTCGTTGCGATGCAAACTTTATATTGCCAAGACTTTGCGCAAGCCAGCCCGTCACGATCCGATTGGTATAGGCCGAACCGTGCCACCGATATGCCGAAGGACGAACATTCGACCGATCCTACATGAACGCTCGTCGGTTCCCTCCGCAGCCGCTTGTTCAAAGAATCAATGGCGTGGCAGTTGGCGGCCAAAAATAGGTACTGGTAATATGTTCATGTATCGGATATGCTTGACATCACGCTGCATCAGCGGCGTTCGTTCCTTGACAATTCGCCCCATCATGCCGTCGTTTGCGCACTTCCGCGCGGCTCGACGAGCGCTACCACTGCGCGCTAGCGGGATTGAGCGGGCCCGGCTCGCCGTAGATGCGCAAAATCCCGGAGGGGAGTTTTGCGCATCTACACAGTTTGCCGGGAAATCTCTCGATCTCTGGCGTTTCGACCGCTCGTTCGTGTTGTCCCTAATTGGTCGCTAATTAGTGCGCGCCGAGGACAAAACTCCTCATTTTCCGCCATACCCAATTTCCACAAACCAGTGCCACTTCAAGAGATAGGGATTTTAGCGCACAACGAAACGGTTGGTTTTGTCCACGAAAATCGCATTTCAAATGAATTGGACAAAACCGTCCGCGGGGAGAAAGGATGGATAGAACGTAGAATGTCCCCTTTTAGTAACCGCAAGAAGGATTGCCAAGCTCGTCAGGCATAACTTTGACATTAGCTCATTTACCCTTTGTTTCGCTGGTAACCTTTGTTTTGCTCGCGATCGCTCGCAGCTGCGCTTGCTGCTCCGGCGTCAACTTGTTCTTGACGCGAATGAGCAGCCCGATGTGCGTGCGTTTGATCTCGCGTTCGAGACCCAGCACTTTGTCCAATTGAGTCAGCGCCTGGGCCTCATCCACCTGATCCTGTTTCATCAGCGCCGCCAGCTTTTCCATTTCGTCTTGCATATCCCAGTGCAACTCGGTGACGCTGGTTTGCATCTTGCGCAGCTCGGCCTTGAGAAATTTCTTCTGCTCTTCGCTCAGGCCGAGCGTTTGCTGATTTTGCATGACCAGTTCGGGCGGAAAGAGATTTCCTGCAAAAGGGTCAGGCGGTGGTTGGTCTTGCGCCATCGCAGCGCTGAACGACAAAAGCAGAATGCCAACTGTGCAGAATGTTCTCATATCTCCTCCAACTTAGTTTCTTGATCCGGGATGGTAACTTTGATGTTCAATAGCGATTCGTCCAATCGCGGCACTCTCTTGAATAACTGCTCGCCCGGAGTTCGCAACAAGGATTCCGTGGGTGAGCGCCATTGCGAAATCAAGATCGCCGGCGGCGTGGCGGCGTGGGCCGACGGATCCGGCCGGACGCTTTCCATCGCAGCCTGCGGCTTCGTTGCTTGTCTGAAGAACATCCACGATCCCGCGCCGAGCAAAATCAGCGCGGCGGCGCCGGCTGCCAATCGCCACGCGGCCCAACGGCGCCGGGGCTTGTCCCGCCGCGACAGGGCCACGTTCCAATCGTGAGTAAACGACGGCGCGCTACGTGCATCTTCCTCTCTCAGTTGTTGGAACAGCTTTCTAGCACTCTCGTCTTCCCGCTTCATCGCTGAATTCCACTCCTTTCATCAATTGCCGCAGCCGTTGTTTTCCCCGTTCGTAATGCGTGCGCGCCGAGCCGAGCGAAACTCCCATGACTTCAGCAGCCTCCGCCAGACTGAGGTCGTGATAAAAGACCAGTTGCAAGACCTCGCGCTGTCGCCGCGGCAATTCAGCCAGCGCGCGGCAAAACAACGCGCGAATCTCCGAGCGATGGATCGCTTCATCCGGACTCTCCCCGCAGTCCGTGCGCCCGATGTTCTCCTCATATTTCTCCATTCGGAGCCGGCGCAGCCATTGTCGCCGCCGCTCATCAATTGCTGTCCTGCGGATCACGGCAAACAGCCAGGTCTTAAACGAGGCCCGTCCGCTGAAGCGCGCCTTGCCTTCGAGCGCCTTGAGGTAGACGGCTTGCAGCACGTTCTCAGCTTCCGCCGGGTTGCGCCCGCAACAGCTCAGGGCCCAGCCATAGCTTTCGCAATGGTGTTTTTCCAACTCGCCCCGCAACTCGTAACTATTCAACTCCGCGGCCCGCAAGATTGTTGTTGTTTGATGCGGGAAATTAGTCGTTTGGCCAGGGCAATTATAGGACAGGAAGTTTTGAAAAGCTGGCAGTTGGTTGTCCGCCAATGTTGATCCTGACAGTATTGGCGGCCTGACCATCCACCCTCAACGCCACATCTACCTCGCTGCCGCCCAAGCGGAGAATCCGCACCGACAAATCCGACGATGACAACGTCGGCATGTCGCGGAGCACGCTCGAAAGGCCGTAAGCGTTTCAGGAAACACATCCCGCTACTCGGGGCTCACAGACCTGGATCGATCGTGCAGTTCATCGCGGCAGCCATGCCACCCAGATCTCACCAGAGACAAATTCGGCAGTTTTTCTTGTGGCTCTGAGGCCTCTAACCTCAACCGCAAGATCATCACCGAGCAGATGCCGACAATGCATATTAGATAACGCGAGTATCCCATGGCTTTCCTGTTTCAATGGGCGTCTCGCACCATGGATCACCGGTCATTGTAATGCAGCTAGTCGATTCGTTTCAGCCACAGTCGATTGAACGCCATCAGCTGCCTACCCGGTATCCTCTCTGCTGTCACGCGAATGGTCGCATCTCCCGCTGGCAACTCGATCGTACCAACGGTGCGTGAAACGAATGTGTTGACGGTTGGCGTGGCTTCGATCGTGCCGTGGGTCGCGGCCTCGCCCACACGCACCGAGAACGCGCCGCCGGCATCCGTTTGGCCGCAACCGTAGGCCACGCGAACTTCGTATTTCCCCGGACGCGTGACCGCGATCTCCCAGTCGACGGCATCACCAACGTGGTCCCACCCGTCGACAACATCCCAATCGTACGCGTCGAACGTGTAGCGGGTGTGTTCACCTTTTAGTTTGGCCCAGCTCATCTGCAGCTCCACAGGATTTTCGTCTTCCCGGCCAACTTCAATGCGAACGCGGCCGTACTGTTGACCGTTCGTTACATCCTTGAACCAGCGCACGTACTCATCGCGCAGGCGTTGCGCTATCTGCGGCTTTTCGGCCGCCAGATCGTTTGCTTCGGCAGGATCGTTGAGCAGGTCGTAAAGCTGGCCGTTCACGAGCTTGTGCCGCGAGTCGCCGATCGCCCAATTCTTGTCATCGCGCGGAATGTCGCGGCTCCAATGGTGGTACATGTACTTGTGGGGGCTGTCACCCTGGCCGGCTTGCAACAACGGCGCAAGATCGGCGCCATCGATCGCGCGGTCGTCTGGCAGCTTCGCGTCCGCTAGTGCAACCAAGGTCGGCATAATGTCAATCGCGCCGGTCAGCGCATCGATTTTTGCGCCGGCCGGGAAGTGGCCCGGATATCGCGCAAAGAAGGGCGAAAGAACCCCGCCTTCGTACACACTGCCTTTCTGGCCACGTAAACCGGCGCGGAAATATTTGCTGATCCCACCATTGTCGCTGAGAAACAGAACGACCGTATTGTTGTCCAGGTCATTCTCCTCCAGTGCATCAAGCAGCCGTCCTATGTTCGAGTCGCAGTGTTCGACGAGCGCATAAATTTGAGCATCCTCCAACGGAAGACCCCGATTCAAGTACCGCGCGACAAGCGCGGGCGGAGCTTGGAATGGGGCGTGAGGAACGTTGTAGGTGACAAAACAGCAGAACGGGCCCTCAATATTGGCCACGTAATCGATTGTCGCGTCCGTGATCTGCTCCGTGATATGGCCCCGGCACTCAACACGTTCCCGATTGTGCCACATTCGGTCCGGGTAAAAGTATCGCTCCACGTGACCATACTGCCAAAAACCGAAGAATTCTTCGAAGCCCCGATTGTTCGGATGGCTGTTCATGTAACGACCTTGGTGCCATTTGCCGAACAACGCCGTATGGTAACCGGCTCGCTTGAGCACTTCCGCGACGGTCACCTCGTCGGAATTCAAAGTATCGTGCCCAAAGCGCGTATCGTAACAACCGGTGCGCAGCGGATAGCGGCCGGTCAGTATCGATGCACGGGTCAGACTGCACACGGGCGAGACGTAGAATCGTGTAAACTCAACACTCTGATCGCAAAGTCGGTCCAGTCGCGGAGTCTTGATTACGGGATTACCGTGACACGCGAGATCCCACCACCCTTGATCGTCGGTAACAAGGACCAAGAAATTCGGTCGCGAAGATTCAGCAGCCAATGCCTGCTGCGTTATTACGAGTCCCCCCAAAACGATCGCCGGCAAGATCAACGTTGAACGCCAGGCCACTCGCCGACGCGCAAGATACATCGTTTGTGGCCTGTGCCAAACACTTTCCCGCAAGAACATAGCGTTGTCGAAACTCTTCATCTCGCCGCCGAATTGCGCCTCCGCCAAACTCAACCCCACCGGTTGCAGCACCGGCAGGTGAGTCCCGCCAGGCCGAGCAATAGCAAGGCCGCCGTAGCCGGCTCGGGAACGGCGCTGGCCGCCGAGCCATTACCGCCGGTGGCCGTTCGACCAAAGTTGGCTCTCCATTGATTGTATTGGTCCGCGTCGATGGTGCCACCAAGCGGATCGTTGGGAAGCGTGGCGCCGGTGCCCGAATTCTTCCGCCAGACAACGTAATCGGCGGCATCCACGGCGCCGTCGTTGTTATAGTCGCCGGGGATGTTCGACCACCACGGCTCCACCGCCAGCAAGGCATAGGGACTGATTGCCGGGATGCTAAAGCGTGTATACCCGGGCACGACGTTCAAGGTCCCGGTGAGCATTTGTTCGACCGTACCGGCGACGTTGGGCTGCAGCAGGCGCGCCGTAATGGGCATGTCCGTCGGCCAGCCGAACAGCGTGTTGTGCAGGTCGATGGAGAAGCCCGCAGTCGTGGTGTTCCAGTCGACCAGGTGCACCACAGCGTCGTCGCCGCCTGGCGCGGCGCGAACGGTGGCGAGAAAGTTGCTACTCGGGACGCCAACCAGCTTGATCGGCTCCGTGGACAGCCCGGCCGCGAATTGCGGCGTCAACCCGGAGCCCACGGCAAACACTTGTTCGTGGTCCTGGAACAACTCCTGATTCTGACCGACCAGTTGCGTGAGATCGCCGAACTCGGCGAACGTGGCAAAGTACCGCGGGTCTTCTCGGCGCCACACGTCCCAGGGGATCAAGGCGACCGAGCCACTGGCATAGGCCGCGGCGAACAACTGTCGCGAGACGCGCAAGTATTGCGCGTCGCTGGTAATCTTGCCGGCGATGGCCTCGTCGTTGGGCGGACTAAAGACCTGCATGCCGCCCTGGGCCTCGGCCCCTTTGACCTTGTCGTAGACGCCTTTCGGACCGTTGGTGATCAGCTTGCCATACTCCTCACTGGTCTCGCCCAGCCAGAAGTCAATTTCGTCGTACGTGTAGGGAGCGCCCGTTTGTACGTTGGTCGACTTGTTGTTGCAGGAAATCGGCACATAGCGGCCGGCATAGTTGTTGATCTCCGTCTTGATATAGGTGTAGTACTCTTGCAACTGCTCGAGGTGAAAGTCCAAGAACGCAGCGCGGACCGCCGCCGTATCGTTTCCGTTATTGACCCACACACGGTAGTCGAAGCCCGTCAGGTCCGAGGGCAGACCGTTCGTCCCGGCGAAGCCGTGACTAGTGAGATACGCGGCAAACTTGGGGATCGCCGCATCGCCGTAGCCACCCTGATCGACGCCGCTCAGTGCGTGGGCATAGGTCATCCTCGGACCGTCAACTTGAAATTGATCCGCGCCATTGTCGATCATGAACTTCAAGTGCGACAGGGTCACGTCGCGAAACGCCTGGCCCGTGACATCGCCGTCGTCGGTATACGTTCCGCTCAAATTCCTGTCGCGGCCCACCAAATAAGTGTTGGTGAAGGGCCCGTCGGGGATAGAGTCATCGAACTTACCGCCGAAAGTCATTCCCGAGGCCTTGATGGATTTGACGTAATTGTAATTGCCCTCAGCGTGCTCTGCCCAAGGGTTCGCCCAGACCATGGCGGTCGGTTGGAACTCGGCAATCGCAATGTACGTGTCCTGCGGAAGTCCGCTGCTGTTGGGACGCTGCCAGCGGCTGGACATGACGACATCTTCGTATTTGGGGGCGCCAGGGACGGGCGCCCGGGCCAGCGCGTATTGGGAGAGATGTCCGACCGGAGGAGGAATCGGCGTTGGACTCGGCGGGGCCGCGGCGGTCGAACCTTCCAAGATCAGGTTGTCGAATCGAGCTGTGTCCGAAGCGGCTGCGCCGTACAGATAGAGGCGGAACGTCGTGGGCGTGCGGACATTTTGCAAGAAGCTGTGGCCGCTCAAATTGATTTCGGCGGTTTGCCAGGCCCCGACCGACGCCAGCGTGCCGCCGCCGATCTTGGTTTTGAAGTTGTTTCCTTTGGCGGCCGGCGCCTCATCGACGTAGAGCGCGTAGCTGCCGGTGGATGTCGCGAAGTCGCGCTTCAGGTCGAACCGCAGAGAGGTCAAATCCATTTCCTGCCCCGCGTTCGGTGCCACGTTGAACACGAGGAAATCGTTGGTCGACATTGTGGGAGATTTTTCCCCAATAGCCGTCCACCCACCCCCCATAAAGATGGACCGGGGAGGATTTCCATGTGACGAGGATACGTATTGAACCGGGGAAGCGACGTCGGTAGCGGTCGAATTCAGATCGGTGTCGGCCGATAATTGAACTAAGACTTGCTCTGGGTTGGTGCTGGTTGGAGTTTTGGCGTTGAATGAATAGTTGGCGAGCACGGCAGCTGTGACGCATTCGCCCGCCGTAAGGGCCATCGCCACGGCGGCCGCGATCGTGACCAGCCAGTAGCGTGCTCTGAGCGATAGCAATGGAAGGAACAGCTTCATATGCGTCCCTCGCGTTTGTGTTACTCCACCCGGTGGACGCCTGCAGAATTCTCGTCAGCCCGGTCCCGGATCGGCCCGGCACATTCACATGGTAGTGGGTCAGTTTACCAAAAGGGGTGCCTGGGGCAACGCCCCAGGCACCCTGTCACATAATTCGATCAAACTGGCCCACTATGGCCCATCGCAATAAATCTGCAACATTGGCCTGGACAAGTACATAATATCATGGGACAAGGCGCGCGCCATGAGCGTAGGCGCCTATTCGACG
>JAKEIB010000001.1 GCA_022614705.1 Planctomycetota bacterium
TCCCATCAGCACCATCAGCGACGCGATCGCCACTTACCTCACCACCGGACAACTACCTCCATTACCAACCTAAACCGCTACAGACGGCTAAACTGTTACCGCTGGGCAAAGGTTCGGTCGCCGAGGGCGAGTATCTGCGCAACATGCAGGATGCCCGGTTGTTCGACGATGGTACGGCGCGATGGGTTGAGGTGTGCTATTGTAACGTGCCATTGGATGAAGAGCGGCCGTATTGGGAGGAGTTCTTTGACCTTGTGAAGATTCAAGACGCCCATGCCCGAACGAACTGCCGCGATGAAAACGGCACCGAGCCGTGGGCGTGTGGCGATTGCGACTGCACGGAGCGACTCGAAGCGCGGTTGGCGGCAAAGGCGCCGGCGTTTTTTCCGGTATTGAGAGGTCGTGCCGAAGCTAAACCGCAAGCGGAGCGCTAAGCCGCGAGCGGTTATGGCGAGGCGAAATTATGGATGCCGCCGTCTTGGGTTAGGAAATACACCTCGCCGCTGTCGTCCTCGCCGAACGACAGAACGGGCAAACCTTTCGGTAGGATTTCGCGGTTCGCCGTAACGTGTTCTTTGGCGGCGTCGTACCATAGCGCCCAAACTTGGCCTGTCACGTAATCGGCGTAGAGGTAGCCGCCTTCGAGCTCGGGCACGTCGCGGCCGCGGTACACGCTGCCGCCGGTGATTGATTTACCGATGTCGTGGTGGTATTCCCAGATCGGTTCGATGAGATCGGGCCGCGGTGGGCTGCCTTTGCTTTGAGGCTTATCCTTTGGGGTGAGCGGGTGCATCGCTTCGCGGAGGTTCCAACCGTAGTTGCCGCCGCGCACGATGATGTCGATTTCTTCCCAGGTATCCTGGCCAACGTCGCCGGCCCACAAGACTCCCGTTTCGCGGTCGAACGCGATCCGCCATACGTTACGGATGCCGCAACACCAAATCTCGCCGCGCGCTCCGTCGCCGCGATTGACGAACGGGTTATCTTTGGGGATCGCGTATTCGAGCCCCTTATCTTTATGATCGACGTCAATTCGCAGAATCGACCCGAGCAGTGTCTTCAGATTCTGGCCGTTGCCGTGGGGATCATCGCGGGCGCCGCCGTCGCCGAGACCAATATATAAGTAGCCGTCGGGGCCAAATACGATCGTGCCGCCCTTGTGGTTCCAATATGGGTGCGTAATCCGCAAAATGACCTCTTCGCTATCTTCCAAGCCGCGATTGGGATCGTCCGGCGAAACGCGGAACCGCGATACGACCGTGACGTGCGGATTCTCCGGCGTCGGCTTCGCCGAGTAATAAATGAAGAACTCGCCATTCTCTTTGTATCTCGGATGGAACGCGAGGCCCAAAAGACCTTCCTCATTCATTTTGTCGTCGTACTGCACACGATCGCGGATATCGAGAAACGTTTCCATTTCGTCGACGTTCGGATCGTTGGGCCACACATGGATCGTGCCGTACTGCGAGACGACGAAAATGCGATTGGTGCCGTCACCGGCACCGGTGAGAATAAGAGGACGCGCGTCGCGCGGCTTGCCCTCGTCGAGGCCGACGACCCAATCGGGCCACTGCAGATTCGGAAAGGCGGGCACCACGCGGACATCCAGTGGACGTTGGTCAACTTCCGCGAAGGTGAACGCGGGAAGAATCGCCAGAAGCACAAGACACGAGATAGTTTGGCCGAGTGTCACGGGGGAATCCTCTTGGGTTGCGGGCCATTGTATATGGGAAGTGGGGCCGCGCCTAATCGCGCTCCGCTGCCCCTCGGCCGCGAGCTCGGGGCCGAACAGCGCCGAGCCTCCGCGTCGCGGCTAAACCCCGTCGGGTTGGCGCGATTGATGGGCGGGGGGGGACGGCGTTACAATGCTTGATTCCCTGTTTGGTAGGGAAAGGCCAGCGTAGCTTCAATCGGCAGAGCACCGCATTCGTAATGCGGGGGTTGTCGGTTCGACTCCGACCGCTGGCTCTCGAAGATTTGTAGCTGGCCTCGACTGTAGCTGGCCTCTGTGAGGCCGGCTTCCCGCGATGCCGGGGTCACAGACTCCAGCTACAGCTTGATTAATACCGGGGTCATAGACCCCAGCTACCGTGCGCTTTTGAGGAGTTTCCGAAATGTCGATCGGTACAGAGTCGATTGTCAATCAGATCGTGTTGTCGCCCAGCGCGTTCGGGCCAAATGAGATTCAGCAGATCACGTCCGCCATCGGCAAGAGCTACGGCAACTACCGCGAGCTTCGCGATGCGGTAGGCGAGCTCGAAGAGCAGCCGAATCGTAGCCCGGCCACGGCGGCGCGACTGGGTGTTTGCTTATATCTGCTCGGCCGTTATAGCGACGCGGTCGAAACGCTGTCGCATAGCGACGGCGGCGCGCTGTCGCATTTCTATTTGGGCAAATCGTACTTGGCCCTTGATCGATACGCGGAGGCCCTCACGGCTTACGAGTCGGCCGAGAAGGCCGGCTATTCGCGCGATCAGGTGGCGCTGGCGAAGGCCGAGGCGTTGCGCTACAACGCCCGCCCGCAAGATGCACTGGACGTGCTCAATCGGCTTTCCGGCGCGGTGGAGCAAACGGCCGAGTATCTATACCAACGCGCGGCAACTGTGTCGGCGCTTGGCGGCAATCCCAGCGAAGCTGTTGCGCTCTTGGAGCGAGCCGTGGCCGCGGACGGCAGTCACGCCGGCGCCCTGTTCGGACTGGCGCTGGAGAACGATCGCCACGGCAACGATCAGTACGCCCGCGACTTGTACGAACGCGCGGCCACGCAGTTCCCCACGCACATTGGCACGCTGCTCAATTTGGGCGTGTTGTACGAGGACATGCAGCAGTACGAGAAAGCTCGGCAGTGCTACAAGCGAATTCTCGACTCGGTGCCCGATCATCAGCGGGCCCGGCTCTTCTATAAGGATGCCGACGCCGCCCGCGACATGTACTACGACGAGGACGCGCGTCGACGCCAGGACCGGCTCAGCCAGGTGCTGGGAATTCCGGTCACCGATTTCGAGCTCTCGGTCCGCAGCCGCAATTGTCTGCAGAAGATGGGCGTCATGACGCTCGGCGATCTCACGCGCACGAGCGAGCAAGAATTGCTGCAAAGCAAGAATTTTGGCGAGACGTCGCTGGTCGAAATTCGGGACATGCTGCACTCGAAGGGCCTCGAACTGGGCCAATTTGCCGACCAGGTCCGCGAGGAAGAGCCGACGTACGATCCCGAAATGCTGTCGGCCGACGAGCGGGCCATGCTCGATCGCCCGATCGCGGATTTGAACCTCTCCGTGCGTGCCCGAAAGTGCATGGTGCGGCTCGGTCTGTCGACGATCGGCGAATTGGTCCGCCGCACAGGCGACGACCTACTCGAGTGCAAGAACTTCGGCGTTACGAGCCTCAACGAGGTTCGTGAGAAGTTGACGATTCAGGGACTGAAGCTTCGTGGAGACTGATTTCGAGTTTCCGCGAGCGCGCTCCGCTTCGCGTCGCGGCTAAACATTGAACACGCGTATTTTCGGCGTTTAGCCGCGACGCGGAGGCTCGGCGCAGCGGAGCGCGGAAGCGCATGAGCATCCCATCTTTTTCGTTTCAGCTCCGCCACGTCGCCGCCGGATCGCAAGGGCGCCTCGGCGTGTTCACGACCCCGCACGGCCCGGTGGAAACGCCGGCCTTCATGCCAGTCGGTACGCAGGGCACGGTGAAGGGGGTCGATCCCGGTCGGCTGCGCGAAACTGGCGCGCAGATGATTCTGGCCAACACGTATCATCTAACGCTTCGACCGGGCGAGCAGACGGTCGCCGCCCTCGGCGGGCTGCACGAGTTCATGGGCTGGGACGGCCCGATTCTCACGGATAGCGGCGGCTTTCAGGTCTTCAGCTTGGCCGAGCGAATGGCAATCGACGAGCAAGGCGTGCGGTTCAAATCGCACATCGACGGCTCGGCGGTCGAGCTTACGCCGGAGCGTTCCGTTGCGATCCAGGAACAGCTCGGCAGCGACGTCGCCATGGTGCTCGATCACGTCGTCGCACTGCCGAACACGCGCGAAGTAATTGCCGATGCGATGCGACGCAGCGTGCGCTGGGCAGCAAGATGCCAGGCGGCCGCGACGCGCCGCGATCAGGCTCAATTCGGCATCGTGCAAGGCGGACTCGATGCGGAACTGCGCGCCGAATGCACCGAGGAACTGGTGAAGCTCAATTTCGTCGGCTATGCGATCGGCGGCTTGAGCGTCGGTGAACAGCCGGCGGAGATGTACGCGGCGCTCGATGTGTCCGCGCCACTGTTGCCGCGAGATAAGCCTCGCTACTTGATGGGCGTCGGTCGGCCGATCGACCTCTTGGAGGCGATTGCGCGCGGCGTTGATCTTTTCGATTGCGTGATGCCCACTCGCAACGGCCGCAACGCGCTGGCGTTCACCGATGCCGGTCTGATCCGCTTACGCAATCAGCAGTACGCGCTCGACCGAGAGCCGCTCGATCCGAGTTGCCCGTGCATGGCTTGTCGGCATAGCCGGGGTTACCTGCGACATTTGTTCCAGGCGGGCGAGATGCTCGGGCCGATGCTCGTTTCGATCCACAATATCACGTATTACCAGCGGCTATTGACCGAAGCGCGGGCGGCGATCGTCGAGGACCGCTTCATGGCGTTTCTCGCCGAACGACGGCGCGGCTGGGACATGTAGAGCGGCGGGTGTTAACCAACGCATATCCAAGCCGGCGGCTTGCCGCCGGATACCGACGGCTAGCCGTCGGCTTGGAATCTGCAACCAGCGATATCTCACAACGTCGCGATATCGATGAGTCCGGCGAGCCGATGCTCGCGGCACCTAGCGTGCCCTTGTCCGTTGTGGCGCTTGATCTTATGATGATTGCCCGGCTGCAATTTGCACCCGGCAACGTAGCTCGGATCCGGCCATTCCCGGCGACCCATAGGGGTCGCGGCTAGTTTTGAGACTCGCCTTGCCCGTCCCCAATCTTGCGTCGGTCGAAAGTGACTCAATTTCTTCGTCAATTCGCGATTATTGCTCAGGCGCAGCCGGCCCAGCCGGCTGGGCAGCAAGCCGATCCCAACTGGCCGATCCGGATGATGGGGACTATTGCCTTTGCCATGGTGTTGTTCTATTTCATGTTCATCAGACCGCAGAAGCGCAAGGAGCAGGAACTGCGGGACATGGTGCACAACCTCAAGGAAAACGACCGCGTCGTTACGATTGGCGGCATTCACGGCGTGGTCACCAATGTGCAGCGGGATGCTGAGCGATTGACCATTCGAGTCGACGAATCGACCGGCGCCAAACTGCGAGTGAGCATGTCGGCCGTTGCTCGCGTGTTAAAGGGTGACGAGCCGGAGACGAGCGGCGCGAGCGTTACCAAATCATGACGTGCTTTTTGCGTCGCTCCGTGACGTGGGCGACGAAGTTAGAAGGTATAAGAGTAACGATGAGAACGAGCGGACTGAAATTGACGCGGACGTGGCTGATTGGATCGTTGGTACTTGCCGGGATGATCGGCTTGTCGGCAACGAGCGTCTGGAGCCAGGATGCGGCGACGGAACCTGCACCCGCGACGGCCGCTGCGGAGTCCGATACCGCGGCGGAAGATTCCGTGGCGCCGGCCGATGCGGCGTCGCCGGTGGCCACCACCAGCGATGATGCCGCACCCGCCGCCGATTCGAGCGCCGATCCACCGGCGACCGAAACATCGGCGCCAGGTTCATCAGCGGCGAGCGAAGAACAAGCGACCAAATCAGAGGAGGGCGCGAGCACTGAAGATAAGGATGCAACGACGCCCGGCCTTTCATTGCCGGCTGGTACGACCGAGCCTTCGATTGCCAGCGAAGTGATCGGGCCGAAAGGCGAGACCGAATTAGATGAAGCTGGAACAGGTTGGAGGACGTTTGGCTTGGCAGTCGGCCTGGCCGCGCTGTTCATCTTGCCGATTCTGCTCGGCAATTACTTGGCGCGCGTGTGGAAAATGCCGGACCACGCCTGGAAGTTCGGCCTAGTGCTTTTATCGTTGGCCGTGTCGATCGTGGTGTGCCTGTTTGGCCAGTTCAAATTCGGGCCCGATTTGGCGGGCGGGATTACGCTGGTGTATGAGCTGGCGGACGCGCAGATGCAGCCGGCGGCCGAACCAGCGCCGCCCGGGGCGGCGCCGGATGAAGAGATGCAAATCCGCTCCGGCGGCCGCGAGTTTCAGCTCAGCGATTTGATCGGCGTGCTGAAGCGGCGGCTTGATCCGGACGGCACGAAGGAAATCACGATTCGCAAGTATGGCCCGGCCGTCGAGATAATCATCCCGCAAACTGGCGAAGACGAAATGGCGTTCGTCAAGCGGCGGATCACGGACATGGGGACGCTTGAGTTTCGCATCACGGCCGATCCGGCGGTCAAAAAAGATCAGCCGTTTATCGAGCGGGCCATGCGATTGCCGCCGAGCCAAAAGTTCCTAACCGACGGGAAGGGAAATAAGGAGGCCGAATGGGTGGCCTACGACATCGTCGAATTCGGCCCGGTGGATGAGCCGGGCCGGGTCGTGAAGCGTCTGGCGGGCGACACGCCAGAGGCGCTCGTTCTTATCGATCCGATGAACGTCACGGGCGAGAACCTCACGTCATCCATCAAAGGCTTGGACGATCGCGGCGGCCCGGCCGTCCATTTTGCCTTCGATCGTGAAGGCGCACGGCGCTTCGGGCAGCTTACCGGCCAGAACCTGCCAAACCTGGCGACGCAGAACGCGCGCCGTAACCTGGGCATCATTCTCGATAAGAGGCTTATCAGCGCGCCGTCGATTGAGTCGCGGATCACCGATCGCGGTATGATTAGCGGCGGCTCGATGACGGACAAGGAGGTCGAGCACGTTGTTGAAATTCTCAAGGCCGGAAGTCTGCCGGTGGCGCTCAATAAAGAACCGATCAGTCAATGGACGATCAGCCCAACACTCGGCGGGGAGACCGTTGAAAAGGGCAAAGTCGCCATTCTCGTCTCGTTGGCCGCGGTCGTGCTGTTCATGATCGTGTACTACCGGTTTGCCGGCGTCGTCGCTTGCCTCGCGCTAACGTTCAACTTGCTCTTGGTTCTGGCGCTGATGGTGCTAATCCGCGCGGCATTCACGCTACCCGGCCTGGCCGGCCTGGTGCTGACGATCGGCATGGCGGTGGACGCGAACGTGCTGATCTACGAGCGGATTCGCGAAGAGCTACGTAGCGGGGCCGCGCTACGCATGGCGATTCGCAACGGCTTCAGCCGGGCGATGAACGCGATTATCGACTCGAACGTAACGACGATCATCGCCGGCGTCGCGTTGTATTACATCGGCACCGATCAGGTGAAGGGGTTTGCCGTGACGCTGATCCTCGGCATTCTCACCAGCATGTTCTCGGCCATTTTCTTCGCCCGCGTGGTGTTCGACGTGGCCGAGCGCCGCGGCTGGATCACGCAGCTGCGGATGATGAAGCTCATGGAGACTCCCAACTACGATTTTCTGCGAGTGCGGTGGATCGCCGGGGGCGCCTCGCTGGTGTTGATTGCGATCGGCATGATCGCCGTGTATTCGCGCGGGCAGCAGATGTTGGACATCGACTTCACGGGCGGCTCCTCGGTTACGTTTACGCTCAATGCGGACGACCGCATGTCGCTTCCTGAAGTGCGCGACGCGCTGATGCAGACGGAGCTGGCCGATAAGAACCTGGTGATCGTCGAGCTGGGGACCGACAAGAGCCGATACACGGTCGATTCGCGAGAGTCCATCGATGCGGTGAAGAAAATCGTTGCCGAGAAATTCGGCACAAAGCTGAAGACATTCTCGCTCGATTACCGCGATCTGAAGCCTTATACCGAGGGAGAGTTTACCGGTACCGAGGCGACGCTGCTGGTGAATTCCGGCAGCGGCTATACCTCCAAGGACGGCATGAGCTACGACGCGATTCAGGATCTGCTGCAGCAGGCGCTACGCGAATCGGGCCACGAGGGAATTCGGCCCACGCTCACGAACCCCAACTACCGACCCGGCAGCGGTGCCCGATTCCAAGAATGGAACATGCGGCTAGTCGGGTTGGATCCGGCGGCGACCGGCAAAGTGCTCGACCGCATGCAGGCCGAAATGGCTTCCGCGCCGTTGTTCCCCATGGCGAACAACATCGGCGGCCGTGTGTCGAGCGACATGCAAACGAGGGCTTTGCTCGCCATCGTCGTGAGCTTGATCGGCGTGATTGGGTACCTATGGTTGCGGTTCCAGAACGTCACCTATGGGTTGGCGGCCGGAACGGCGCTGGTCCACGACGTGCTGGTCACGATCGGGATGATGGCCATTAGCGCGTACGTTGTGAGAGCGGTGCCGGGATTGGCCTCCGTGCTGCAGTTGGACGCGTTTCAGATTAACCTCACCATCGTGGCCGCGCTTCTTACGATCATCGGTTACTCGCTGAACGACACGATCGTAACCTTCGACCGACTGCGCGAAATCAAAGGCAAGTCGCCGCACCTGACGCCCGAGATGGTCAACTCGTCGGTAAATCAAACGCTGAGCCGCACGATCCTGACGGCGACCACGGTGTTCCTCGTCGTCGTGATCCTGTATTTCTTCGGCGGCGAGGGGATTCACAGCTTCGCGTTTGCGTTCCTCATCGGAGTCATCGCGGGCACCTACAGCACGGTGTATATCGCAGCGCCGGTGCTATTGTGGCTCGACGGGCTCTGGCGACGGTATTTCAGCGGCGTAGCGAGCACCGTGCCCGCCAAAACGCAGCGCGCCCGGCTAAGCGAAGCGACGCGATAGGGGTAATTTGGGAGGGCGAAGCTCCTGCTGAGCCGCGATGCGTGCAAGCGCGCGGCTCGGCGGGGTGGCTGGGGCAGAGTCTTCGATGCCCCAGGACTGAATAATCTGGGGCGTCGTACGGGTGCCACTGCTAACTCGTTAGCAGTGCTCCTATGTGAACACCTTGCACGCTATCCCAAAATGCGGCCACAAGCTGTGGACGGTCAGAACACTGCTGGGCAAGCCAGCAGTGGCACCGAAGCAATGCCACCCATAGGGTGGTGTCAGACTTTGCCTAATCGGAATGGACGTCCGCGTCGCAGCGAAAATGAAACGCCGGCATGCGATTCCGGCGAACTTCGCCGCACGCCGCGACGAAGAAAAAAGCAGACTGCGCCACATTGCGCGCAGTCGCAGTGGACAGTTCACGGACGAACTCCAATCGCATCGGCGCCGGCGTCATCTGGTTGATGACCGCGGCGTGGACTCGATTTTGAGGTTCGCGCGTGACTGCAACTCGCAAGCTCTTGCTCGCGGCCGTGCTTCTGGCCGCTGGTTTTGGCGTGGCCCGGTTGATGGGTGAGCCCGCCGCCCGCTGGTACGCCCCGCAGCTTGGTGCGACAGCGCAACGCCCGGCGATTGCTTCCAAGGCCGTTAACGGCGGGGCGATTGGCCCACGCGTCTCCAGCGGCGCTCGATTGGTTCCTGACTTCGGCGCGAACAATCCGTACCAGGTGCGCACCGATTCGGCGGAGCCGGCCATGCCGGCGCATTCGCAGGCTCTCGCGAACCATCGACCAGCGTCGTTACAGGCGGTGACTGTAAACGGCGACGCTCCGCCGGCGCAGATGAACTACGTGCCCCGCGCCAAACTGCGCGATGAGGCGCCACGTCCGTTGGCGATCGAATCTCGCTCGCCAGCCGTCGCGTACACGCCACTGCCTCTCGCCATTTCGAGCGTCGAATCTGTAGGCGCGCCCGAAGCCCGTAGCGCTTCGGCCGATTGGCGTACGAGTGGATTGACGCAGGCTAGGTTCACTCAGGATGCGACGAATGTTGCGACCATCAGCGCGTCCTACAGCCAGCCGGCCGAATTGTCGAACGGCGTGGCCGCGTTGACAGTGTCACCGCCGCCCTGGCCGGAGCCGGCGGAAGAAAACGGGCCGCGGACGCACGTCGTCGTGGACGGCGACTCGTTGGAAAAACTGGCGGGACGATACCTCGACGATCCACGTCGCGGCAACGAAATCTATGAGGCCAACCGCGAGCTGCTTGCCAGTCCGGACTTGTTGCCGATTGGCGCGGAGCTCGTAATACCAAAGGCAAGCAGCCGATCCGCGTTCGAGGGTTCGTCGCCACAGTCGTCGATTGCCAACGACGCGGCGATTCGCGCGGCGGCGCACAAAGGGCTCGTGCCCGTGCGGCCAATTCCGACGTCCGCCGGTTTGATGCCGCGGGCCCAGCTCATGCAACCAATTCCGGTCGAATAATCACTGCGGAATGCGATTGAGCCGGCCAAGCCAGGGTTGCTGCACCTTGCCGACGTGTTCCACCAGGAAGTCGATGATCTTCTGGTCCATCGCCGCCCCAGTCTGCTTGAGCAGCGTGCTGCCCTGCAATTTCGACGGAAAACTTGCCACCTGCAGCGTGCTGGTGCGCTTGCCGGCGGCTTCCGTCGGTTCGGGGTGAAAGCGCTGGAGTTGCTTCTGGATTCGTTCCACGTCGGACTTCACCTTGGCGTCTTGCGCGCCGTACATCAGCAGCCAGGCGACATTCTGTTTGAACGGGCGGAATTTCAGCGGCGCTTGAAACGATAAGCCGTTATACGACCACTTTGGCGAAATGAGCACGAGCGCTTTCACGTCTTGCCCCTGCTTGCCGATTGCCAATGGCGGCGCGGTCCAGTCCTGCAGCGCCCAGTTCACGGCGACATTCGCGCCCATGCCGGAGCCGACAATGCACAACTTGTTGAGATTCAACTCACCGGCGTCGTTCTTCTCGATGAGAAAACTGCGGACGGCTTCCATGTCGTACGCGGCCATCGCCAACAGGTCTTGTTTGCCAAGCCGGGCCGCATCGAGATCGAACTGAGACCCGTTGGGCGCCGTCTGCTGAGTACTCTCTCCATGGGCGCGCAGGTCAACAGTGACCGCGGCAAACGCGGGGCCCTTTTGCCGCCCTTCGCCGATCGCTTGCAGCTTCTGGGCAAGCGGATTGAAGATCGCGCGCGTTTCCTTGTGATCGTGCAGCAAAATGACCGGCGAGGCCTGTTTTGCCTCGGGCGTGCCCTTGCGTGCCGAGCTGGGGAAATACGTGAGCCGCAGCTGCACGCCGTCGCGAGTGACCAAGGACACGACCTCCGCGGGCGCCGCGCCGTGGGCCGGACGTGCCGCCGACCATGCCACGAGTCCCACCGCGAGGATCAACCAAACGCCGCCGAAAAGCCGATGGAAAGCCATAAAATTCGCAGCCGATTGTTCGATACGTCCGACCAGGAATCCGGTTTTTATTATAGTCGCGTGTTTGGTCGCACGAGCAACCGCCCACGCATGAAGTTCGGCCGCCGCCCGCTCTGTTGCCGAAAGCGGCGGAATTGCCGAGAATAACACTGGAGGCGCCGCGGCGTGACTGACCGAGCTGCCGGCCGGCAGGGTCGCGCGGCCCACGAGGAGCCGAAAGTGGCAATCGTCGAAGAAAGCCGACCGTGGTGGAAGTCGGGCACCTGGCTGGGTCGGCTGCCATCGCCGCGCGAATTGGGCGCCTGTGGCGTCAGTTTCACGCTTCATCTGGCGGTGCTGATCGTTCTGTCCTCGATAATCCTTGCGGTTCCCATTCGAGATCGGCTCACGCTCTCGGCATTGCCGCTCGACGACCTGGAGGAAGATCTAGTCGCGCAAGAATTCCACTTCTCGGCGGACGTCCACGACGAGGTCGGCGCGCTCGGCGACAAGGGCCTCGCCGCGGCCCGGCCCACTGCTCCGGTCGATGCGGCCGAATCGCAGATTTCGTACGAGTTGGAACCGACCACGGCGGTCGGTGACATTCAAGTTCAAGAGTTCGACCGCGCCATGCTCGAGGGGCCGAAAATCCCCGAGAACGTGATCGTCAAAGGCGCGGGCAGCGTGGGCACGAGCGGCGCGATGGGCGCCGTGGACCGCATCACACACGAAATTCTACTCTCACTCGATGAGCGGCCGACGACGGTGCTGTGGCTCTTCGATCAATCGGGCAGTCTCAAGCCGCAGCGCGAGTCGATCGCCAAGCGGTTCGACCGCGTTTACGAGGAGTTGGGCGTAATCCAAAAGTCGGGTAACGAGGCGTTTAAGCACGGCGAGAAACCGCTGCTCACAGTCATCGCCGAGTTCGGCAATTTGGTACAGCTCCTCACGCCGAAGCCCATTGATGACTTGACTGAGATCAAAGAGGCCGTGCGGGCGGTAAGCGACGATACGGGCGGCCGTGAATACGTATTTCAGGCGGTCGGTTTTCTCGCGGAGAAGTTTCGCCATCAACGGCTGGCCAGACCGCGTCGCAATGTAATGATCGTCGCGTTTACCGATGAAGCGGGCGACGACATCGAGGCGCTCGACGCCGCGGTCGACGTGTGCCGCAAGTATGAAATGCCGGTGTACGTGATCGGCGTACCGGCGCCGTTTGGCCGCGCGACGGCGTACGTGAAGTACGTCGATCCCGATCCGAATTTCGATCAATCGCCGCAATGGGCACCGGTGCACCAGGGACCCGAGTCGCTGTTGCCGGAGCGGATCAAGCTGCTGTTCGGCGGCCGGGCGAAGATGGAAGAGCAAATGGACTCGGGCTTCGGCCCGTACGGCCTGTGCCGACTGGCGTACGAAACAGGCGGCCTGTACTTCACCGTCCATCCAAACCGAGAAACGGGCAAGCGGATCCAGCCATGGGAAACGGCCGCGATGTCGTCGCATTTGTCGTCGTTCTTCGACGAGCGCGTGATGCGGAACTACCGTCCTGATTACGTGCCGACGCGCGACTACTACCAAATGGTGAAGAGTAACGCGGCCTACACGGCGCTCGTCGAGGCGTCGCAGCTATCGGCCACGACGCCGATGGAAAACGTGCGGCTGCGATTCCCGCGCATCGACGACGCCCAGTTCGCCCGCGATTTGTCGAATGCCCAGCGCACGGCCGCCAAACTCGAGCCGAAGACGAACGCACTGGTCGCGATTTTGCGGCAAGGCGAACGTGATCGCGATAAGGTGACGACGCCGCGGTGGCAGGCCGGCTTCGACCTGGCGATCGGCCGGGCGCTGGCGGTGAATGTCCGCACCGAAGGTTACAACGCGATGTTGGCCGAGGCGAAACAGGGCCTAGAGTTCAAGGACGAGCAGAGCGATACGTGGGAACTGCGGCCGTCGGAATCGGTGACGGTCAGTAGCGCCTTGGCGAAGGGTGCCGAGGACGCCAAGAAGTATCTGGAGCGCGTTGTGGCCGACCACCCGGGAACGCCTTGGGCGCTCGACGCGACGCAGGAATTGCGCGAGCCGTTTGGCTGGGAATGGCGGGAGTCGTTCACCGACGTGGCCGGGCGAATTGCCCGTGCGGAAGAAGCTCGAAATCGCCCGCGACCGGAACGGCCGGAGCCGCCACGCAAGCCACGCCGTGATCCGCCAGCACTCTAAGCCGAGTATTGGGTGGCTGGGGCGGAGTCCGCGACGCCGCAGAATATGACGCCTCTGGGGCATCGAAGACTCTGCCCCAGGGACCCAAACGTTGCTCAGCGATTCGCCTTGGCATCCATCGCGAAGGAATCGTGCGGGTCGTGGCGATAGAAGTTCACCGCGACCTGGTCGGCGACGACTTCCACGAACTCGCGCTCGAACTGTTGCGGCGGCTTGTCCTGGGCCGGGATCGCGCTGTTCATCGGGTAGAGAACTTCGCCCAATTGACGGCTCCAAACCAGCCGGCTGTGGTCGTGCATGTCGTAGACGTTTACGGTCACGTCGGCCTGGCCCTGGTAAAGCGTTTTGCCCTTGTAGAGATCGAAGTTATCGAGCTCGATGTGCACGACGAGGTCGGCGCGAACAGCCTCGGCCAGTTCGCGGAAGTCGCCCCAATCGCTTTCATCGACCCAGTTGTCGACTTCGCGCGGATTGACGACGTCGATTTCCTTCACGTGTTCCACTAACAGCTCGCTCACCTTCTGGCTTATATTTCGCGACGCGCCGGCATGCCGATATTCGTTCGATGCCGGCGGCCGGCACATGACGACCACCCGCTTGCCTTCGAGCGCTTCGCAGTCGGCCGGCACCATGTTTCCGCCTTCCCAAACATAGAGGCCGGTGGCCAGAATGGAGTGGCAGCCAACGGCGGAAACGAGTGCCGTGGCGGCGAGCAATAAACCGCCGAGTTGGTTGATCGCGACAAGCCGGGCGCGGGATCGGTCCATCGATTCTCCTTCAGGCAGCACGGGCCCAAGCGCGCTGGACGTGCGCGCTAGACTAGATAAATAGATGAGCGGGGCAGAGAATAGACGCCGAGGGTAAAGTCCGCAAGTCGAACTCACGCTAGCAACGCGCGCGGACTGGCGTCCCTCGGCGAATTGCAATAAAAGAGGCCACCGTGAGTTTGAGTCGGTAGGACACAAGCTCGCGGTGGCCGTAAGAGGCGCCGCCCGGATTCGAACCGGGGATGTCGGATTTGCAATCCGATGCCTTAGCCACTTGGCTACGGCGCCGTGATGCCGAATTGATTCTAACCGTTTCGACTGTCGACGACCGATAACTTGCCCAAAATTTAGGCGATTGGGGAAGCCCGGTCAAGTTCAGGCGAGAGTGCGGGTTACCTATGTTGACACTTTTCACCGGGTCTACGGTTCGCGATCGTGACACGTTGGTTGGCGAAATCGCAAAGGACGTAGCGATTGCGACTTGCCGACAACTGAGCCCAGCGACCTCGAACATGAATGTTGCCGAGCTGCGCGGTTACGTGCGAACCCGCGCGACGAGAATTGCCCGAGCGCACGTTCGTCGATCAATCGCCGAGCTTTGCTTGCGACGTGAGCGTGAGGCGGATCTAACGGCGGCCGTGTTGGAGCGAGCGGTCCATCTCGTGATTCGCAATCTGACCGTGCAGCCGGTCGTTTCAATACCGTCGCCGCACGTGCGAATGCGCATTGCCGCCTGAGAGCTGTCACGGAATCAAGCGAGCGGCGGGGTTTATCCCCGCCGGGACAAGTTCGCCACGGCGAATCCGCTGCGGCGGACCCGGCGGCTCGCCGCGCACTATTCGCGTGCGTCTTGTGATCCGGGTCGGGTTGCCGTCCAGGGCTCGCGTTGCGACGGTGGCGGCGCATAGCGGTAATACACTTCAAGGCACATCGCCGCCATCGCGGTGGTGTACACTCGGCCGCCGTAGCCGCCCCAGACGGTGTTCGTATTCCAGCTGCCCGCATTCTGGCCGTCGGTCACTTGGGTGGATACGATCGCCGTCGTCATGGCATCGTTCCACGCGTTCCATGCTTCGGCAGCGCGTTCGTCTTGGGGATGACGATGATGGAGCGCGAGCGTTGCGTAATACCAATAGTACAGATTGACTCGCTCGGAGTTCGGCAGCGACGCGAGCAGGTTGGCCGTCGCCTCCTCGGCCGCCGCGTCGTCGATCTTGCTGCCAAACACTTCCGCCAACAGGAGTCGGCAGTAAAGGGCTTCGGCAGTCATCGACGTGCTGGCGGGGCTGTCGGGCCGGTAACTGGCGAGTCCGCCGTAAGTGCCACGACGCACCGTGCTTAGGAATCGATCGACGCGCGACCAAGTATTGGTGGGTATGTCGATGCCGGCTCGCCGTGCACTGGCCAGAGCCATCATCTGCCAACCGAGCTGGCTGGTGTCGCCGGAGTCGCCCGGTCGGTATCGCCAGCCGCCGGTGGATGTGTTCTGCGCAGCGATCGAAAATTTGATCGCCTTGGTGATGGCCGGTTCGAGTCGCCGGTCGCCCGTCATCGCCTGCGCTTCAGCGAGTGCGAACGTGGCCATCGAGTGGCAGTACATTTGGGCGTAAAGCGTCGCGTCGCCAAACAGGCTGCCATCGGCGGCTTGCGAGCGCAGCAAAAAGTCGATGCCGCTGCGGACCGTGTCCTGGTAGTCGCCGTGCAAATGCGAATGGCCCGCGCCGAGGAACGCCAACAGTGCGAGTGCCGAGATGCCGGTGTCGGCGCCGCGGCCGGCCCCGCCCCGGTTTTGACCGAGCACCATGTGCTCTTGGCCCGCGCCGGTTTCGTCCGCGTCCCATCGTCCATCACGCGACTGAACGGCGGCCATCCAATGCAGTGCAGTGGAAACGGCCGATTCTGTTCGACCGCTGCCACCTTGTTGTTCGACGAGGCCGAGTCGGCCTGGCGCATCGCGCAGCGAATACGGTGTGGCCGCCTGCGGTGCCGCTTGCGGCTTAGCCGTCACTAGCATTGTCTCCGTCGTTGCCGATGTGGAATCAGCCGCCACGGCTTTCGCGACGGCGATTTGATCAGGCTTCGGATTCGGCTGCGTGTCCGCAGCCTTTGCCGTCGGCTCCGGCGGCATCGGCTTTGCCTCAGCGGACTTCGTCAAGTTCGAAGTCTCAATTGCTGCAGGCGTTGCCGCAACGGTTCCCGCCACTTCTGGGCTCTCCACTTTTGATTCCGCAATGACCGGCTTGGATGCTGGTGAGTCAGCGGGAGGCTCGGCGACCTTCGCCTGGGCCGCTTCAACGGGAGGCGTTTCATTTTTTTCCGGCGGCCGCTCGAGCAATGGCGGCGCGATATCCAACGGCAGCGCTTCTGCCGACGCGTCCGCAAGAATCGCCCCGTCAACCGGATCATCAACAACGCGAACCCGAATCGACGGTCCCATGCCGCCGCCGTTGCCGTCGCCCGTGACAAATCGCACGGTCATCGCCGCCCAGGCAAGCAATAAGTGCACGAGCAACGACAAAACGGCACACTTTTGCAGCGGGCGCGACTGGCCCCATCGTGTTCGCAACAGCGCCACGAGCGTGATGCTCAATCCGAGCGACCCGCACCAGAGCAGCCAATAGGCCAGCGGCATCGAAGCCAGCCGGCTGAGGAGCCCGATGACAAGGGTGGCTTGGAGCATGATGGTTGCTCAGCGCGTCGTGCGGCCAACACCGGCGATGCGAACGGTGATGCCCAAATCGGAAATGCCCGCCTGCTGGCAAGCGGCCAGCGCGGTAGCGACGTGCTGGAATGGGCAAGTCGCGTCGCCGCGAATGACGACAGTCGGTTCCGTGAGTGGCGTACGAGCCTTGGCTAGCTGCGAGGTAAGTTCGGTCAGCGTCAATGGCTTGCCGTCGAGCTCGACGCCGCCATCGGCCAGCACGGCAACGACCATTGGCCGCGGCGGCGGCGTAGCTTCCCCCGCTTGGGCGACTTCCGGCACGGCGACCTCAATATTCCGCTCCATCTCATCAAATTTAGTGGCCACCATGAAGAAAATAATGAGCAGGAACAGCACGTCGATCATCGACGTGAGGTTGAGCGCGGGCGTTTCATCGTGGAAAGTCTTGAGCGGCATGAAAAGCGATTGCAGATTGCAAATTTCGGTACTGCCAACGACGTGTTGGCGGCACGTCCGAATCTTGCCACGAAAAGGCACAAAAACGCACAAAAACTCTTCGTGACTTTTCGCGCCTCTTTGTGGCTCTAAGCTGCCTTACGCCGTGGAATCGCAACCCGCGCTGTCTCGCGATCTTCCAGCGCCTCGAACGAGATCAAATGGACGATTTCCTGTCCGTAGTGGTCGATTTCCATGACGAGACTGTCCACGCGGCCGACGAAATATAGGTAAAAGATGAGCGCCGGAATGGCGACGAGCAGGCCAGCAGCCGTGGTGATGAGCGCGACGCTGATTCCGCCGGCCAGCATTTCCGCGCGGCCCATCGCGGGGCTGGTGGCGATCACATTGAACGCCTGAATCATGCCCCATACCGTGCCCAAAAGGCCCAGCAGCGGCGAGACGGTCGACACGCCGTTGAGCACACGCAAATAACGCCGCAAAACGTTGGCAATGCGCTCGCCTTCGTCGAGCACGGCCTGCTCCACCTCAACGGCCGGCTTACCCCATTTGCGGATCGCAGCCGCGAACACGCGGGCGATGTGACTCGATTCGTCCTCGCATCGCTCCAGCGCGTCGTTGCGGTCGAGCGCGTTTTCGCGGAGCTGCAGCAGGAACCGCTCGATGAACAGCCGCGGCACAACCCGACGATGACGCAAGCTGATGGTGCGCTCGAAAACGATCAGCAGCATGGCGAACGACGCCAGCAAGATGGGGATCATTAGCGGCCCGCCGGCCATCAGCGTGTCGAACAGGCTCTGCGTCGGGATTGTTGTTTCGGCGATAATCGGGACGAGATTCGACATGAAAACGGGTCCCGAGAAACTATGACAAGAGGCGCGGTTTCGCTCCGCTCCGCGTCGCGGCTAAACGTTTAGCCGCGACGCCGACCCGCCCAGCCGGGTGCCCGCTCGGCGCAGCGGAGCGCGAACTCAGAACTTCGCCCCCGCCCCCGTGTCGACGTTCCCCACCATGTGCAAATGATTGTGGTCGATGTAGATGACTTCCTCGGCCTCATAATCGCGAAGCGTGTGCGGTACCGGCCAACCGACGCGGCGTACGTCTTCGTAGTACACGATGCACTTGTAATGGGCATGATGCTGTTGAGCCGGTCCAATCAGCGGATACACGCGCGGCGGATCGACGTAGTCGGCAATCTTGTGTTTCACGACACGCACGTTATTCCGATTGCGTTCCCACATGCAGGGGACGCCGCCCTCGACCGGGTGCACCTTTTCCAGGGCACGCATGACTTCATCGTCGCTCGGCGGATCAAGCGCCAGTGGCGGACCGCCGGAGGTAATCTCACCGAGTATCGGCACGCGCTCGTAGCGCTCGTGTTCCCAGTACTCATCTTCCTTTTGGTCCTGGAAGTACGGGCTGATCGGAATGGGCACCGAAAGGATGCCGAGGCTGGGGCCGGCGGAGGTGAATCCCCAGAAACACCCCGTGGTGGTCAACGACCAGGTTGCGAGCAGAAGTCCAAATGCGGTGGTCTTAGCTCTTGCCATCACGCATCCCTTGTCCATCAGACGGAAGTTGTTGTTGATTTGAGTGCCGGTCGAGCGGCGACGAAGCCCAGCCGGGGTCTGTGACCCCGGAGTTCTGGAAGCCGGCCTCATAGAGGCCAGCTACAGCAGTTACCTAACGACCGCTAGCCGTAGTTATCGTGTTAGTCTGGAGAGAACTTGCGGGTTTTTCCGGTTGTGACGGGAAAAAGCACCGGCGATCGCTATCGATGATTGCGATGCGCGCAACAAAAACCCCGTCGCAACGCGGGTCGCGACTGGGGATGGTCGAGTTTCCGGCGACCGTGGGTCACCGGCTATGTCTAGCCGCGACGATTAGTGGCTCGAGTTATGAGCGCTGAAGTCGAGGAACCACCACCCGTCGTCCCATTCCAGGGACACCTTGCGCCATGCCAGCGGCACTTGCGGATAGGGATAAAACGGGCCAATGTACGGCCAGGCGGTCGGCGAGTATTGTTGCGGATAGCTCAGCGCGGCGTAATTCGGGTAGGACGCATAACTTGGCCAGGCGTAACCGGGCATTTGGGCATTTTCATAGCTCGGGCCGCGTCCATAGGAAGTCGGTACGACACCGGCCGGCAATGGACCCATGCCACCCCCCATTCCCGGACCAGCCATTCCGGGCGCCATGCCGCCATACCCCTCCGCATATGGCCCACCCGCCGGATAGCAAGCTTGCGCGCTGGCCTGCCGAATCGCTGGATCCATGCCAGGGCGTGGCGCCGGCAGCGGCATGTTGCCGCGGCGCATCGCTTGCGGCCGACGCATCATCGGGTTATTGCCTGCCAGCATCGTTGGGCGCTGCTGCATTGGAGCTGCGATGCGACCCTGCTCCCCATAGGCTTGAACGACGCGATCTGCCGGCGCACCTTGCGCAGACGCAGCGATCGCATTCCCGTTCGCTTTGGCAGATTCGTTCGTTAGCTCGAACTGATTATTGGCAGCCGGCGTCTCTATAGTCGGCATCTCGTCAGCCGTCTCGGTGCATTGAAGCCTGCATTCAACGCGCTTCACGCCCTTGATTTCCTTAGTCAGGCGTATCGCAGCGTCCCGCTGCTCCTGGCTGGTCACGGTGCCAGCCAGCGAGGCGACGCCATTTTGGTAAGTGACGCCGATACGATAGTTGCGCAACTGGCCGCTTTGCTGAATGTGGCTACTGATCTCTCGGGCCGTGGATTTATCGGCGGTTGTTTCTGCCGCCCCAGCATAGGCTGGCACGAGCGAGGCCGCCAGCAAGACAAGAAATACTGCACGCATTGCTTTCCCCCCAATGGTCAATTGGCAAATCGTCGAAGGTCCGCTCAGCCGCAGTTCCTCAGGCAGCCGCGAACGGCGCGCGAGTGGAACACGGACCTGTGCCCCCCAGTCCTATGTTGTTTCGGCTTCCGGTTGTGCCGAAGGGGACTCTTTTTCCGATTTTGCGGGTCCTCTGGATGCGGAACCACAAGTTGGGAAGAGTTTAACGCGCGCGAGATCGCGTTCGCGTGCCACTGGCATCGCTAGCTAATAGCGGATGCCCACTTGCGCCGGCTCACCGACACTGCGGAAATCGACAACCGCCGTGATAACCATACCCATCAACGTCATAGCGGACCAAAACCAGCCGACGTTGACTTGCTGGCCGATCCAGGTGGCGGCACCGATCGCAGCCAAGACGACGTAGAAGCCAAAATGCGCGAGGTTTTCGACGCACGAGCCGGCCGCGACGCGTGTTCCCCACGCCCACACGAGCGCAACAACATGCAATGTAACCCAGCCAACAATGAACCAAGCCGATCCAAGCGCCATGCGGGTGTTCCTCTGGAATTCCATTTCCAGGCGGTAAACTGCGGCTGCCGAGCTTCGGTCCAATCCTTGGGCCGTTTTAGTAATCCATGCCGCGAATAGGGGTTACCCGGTCGCAAAGCGAGTGTCGTGCCATAACGGCTTGGCGCGAATAGTTCTCATGCGGGCGTGCGACTGCAAGTGTATTACACACAATCAGTTGCGAGTTGGGCGCCGCTGAGAATTCAGTCTGAATCCGGCCGCCCGAAGGGATTGTTAAAATGTGCCGATTTTGCAGTTCTTACAATCTAGCAAGACTTTTCGTGCATCCGGTGCCGACGATGGAAACTGGAGGCGAACTCGTAAGCGGCACGCCAGTTGCTAAATAATTTAACAAACCAAGTAGCGTGCCCGGCCATTCCGCGAACAGGGTGGGCGATTCTGAAAGCTGATCCGGATTTTGGGCACGGATCTGGAACTTATCACTGGAATAGCCACTGCATTTGAGTCCGCAATTTTGAGTTTGCTTCAGGCGGTGGATTGAACCCGCGCTCCGGACGCGATCGCGTAGAGTGCGCAGCTTTTCCCATGCAATCCGCATAGACGGCGAGCGACGACTGCCAAGCGCTCGCGCCGCGGGTTACGCATCCAGCCAGAAGTGATCCAGAGCTTGCCACGCAAGCTTATGTCGTGTAACAGTTTGCGCCTCATGGCGCAAGGACAACTTGAGCTTGATTCGGCGGGGTGTGCCAGTTCGCCGCTCAACTGGGCGAAGGCGGTTGGCGCTGTCAACGTGAGTCAGCGTGCGCTTCCGGCTTGAGTGCGACGGACGTGGTTCGGCCGCGACCACCTTTCACTATTTTGGTGAAACGGCGGCACTGTTATTGTGCGTACGTTCCTATCTCGTTTCTGCCTAATGTTTTAAGCTTCCCGCCACTGTCGTCATTACGCCATTCCACCTGCCGTAGGCCAGACTGGTATTGCCCTAACTCGTTGCTTTGTAAATCCTATAGGTCGATCCTACGGCGATTCACTGCAACGGTGACTTTTGAAATTGGCCATCTCGACGACTCTCACAAATTCTTTCGGCCAAAAAGTCGCGGCTCACGCCTTAGTACGTCTCCTTCGATGCTCGTAGTGCCAGCAATGGCGCGCGGGTTGCACGCTGAATGGCCTAGGTCGGCCGCGATGCGCGCCGACCGGCACAGAGAATCCGGCCTTGAGCAGCCGATTGGAATTAGGCTGCTTGATCGACGGAAAGGAGTTGCTGATGAACGCAGTAATTCTGAGGAGACCAGTGATGCAATACCGGGATCACGAGTTCCGATACGATTCGGACAGTGACGAGTTGGAGACGGAAGCTCTTCGCCAGCAAACGGGCGGCAAGCAGTATCGCACGAAGCGCTCCGCCAAACCGACTCGTCGGCGAGTCCCGAAGACAGCTCACCCGGGTCACGGAATCGCGGGCCGTCGTCACCGCCGCTGGAGCTGGTGAGGTGGCGGACGGACAACCGCACGTTTGCGATCGCCGCTGAGCGGCGTGGGCGAATTTCGTTGGGCAAAGTCCATGCTCGCACTAAGTTTCTTCGTGTGAGCACGTCGTCCGCAGTGTGCAACAGGCCGGTCGATCTTACCTAGGCAGCGGGGCGCTGCGCGACGAATTCGCTGTGTTTGCCGGCGGCTGCATCAATCGCGTAAGTTCAGCTTCTAGTTCGGCGACGTGAATGTTGTTGTTGGCCACGTTTCCGTTTTGGTCGACGAGGATCATGAGTGGTAGCGTCATCACACCCATTTCGTTCGCCAGCCGGCCGTCGAGGCCATCGGGTTCCTGAATCTGCTTCCAGGCGAATCGATTTTGTGCCAGATACTGCTTAGCTGCCGCGACGTTGCCGTCGAGGCAGACGCCAACGATATCGAATTCGCGCCCACCCTTCTTCGCATAAAAATCTTTCAGCAGGACCATATCTGCTTTGCACGGTTCGCACCATGTGGCCCAGTAGTGGATTAAGACGAATTTGCGCCGGTAACCGGAGAGGTCGACGGTATCGCCTTGCAGGCCCGCCCCGCGGAGCTGCATGGGCCTGCCGACCGAGCCGAGACGGCGCAATGCACCCTTGGCCTTGGCCGACGGCTCGGCCGAGGGGAAGTCGGTGACGAGCTGCCGATACCACTTGGTTGCGTCATCGGTCTTGCCCACAAACTCTTGATACATGCCAAGCTGCAGCAGCGCCTCGGCCGCATCCGGGCTCTTACCGTATTTGCCGACAAACGCCTGTAAATCGGCCAGCCACTTCTGCTGCACCGTCGCTGGGTCGGCGCCCGGCGCTCGCTGGCTCGTCACGTACTCGGCCCACATACGTTGAAAAACGGCGTGCGAAATCGCGTCGTCGCTAGCGCCGGCGTCGGTCAACGTTTTTTGCAATGTATCGAGCCGCTCAAGGCCTTGCGGATAGTTGCCCGATTGGGCCGCCACGCTGAGCATGTCGGCCAACTGGCGATACCACTGATCGCGATCGCTTGCCGCTGCAATTTGCGCCAGCCGTTGCAGCTTGTCGGCACGTGCTTCAATATTCGCGGCTTGTTGATCGTCGGGCAGATTACTCGACTCGGCATCGAGCTTCTCCAACTCTGACATCAGCTTTTGCATTTCGTCATTCGGCGCGCCGCCACCCGCCGCGTCGCGCGGCGAGTCGGCGCCTTGAGCGAGGAAGCTACCATCCTGTGGCTGGTTGTTCGAGCCGATGGTCGGAATACCGACCAATTTCCACGCACCGCCCACGGCCACGAGCGTTCCCAAATAAACTTGCTCGTGTTTTCCCTCCGTTTCGACGAGCGCCGAGGCGTTGTCGATGACGACGACGTCCTTCGCGGAGCCGCCCGTGCCGGCTGGAATGGTCGCCGGGCGGGCGCTGCCGAAATCGACAAATCGACTTTGTGGTCCAACGGTTTTCTGCTCGGCCATCAATTTCGAGAAACCGGCCGACGCCGTTTTGATCGAGTCAGCAATCTGGTCGGCCCGCGCGTCTGAAAAGCCGACTTCGTTCAGCTCGGACGGCGTAGCCAACAGGAGTTGGAAGCGCGCCGGATCGCGGGCCTTCAACGCAAAGACCACCTGTTCGCCCACTTCGTGTGCCGAGATATTCTGCCAGGCGTCGATCCGTCCGTCTTCGTTTTTATCGATTCCCCAGCGCGTGCCGCCCGTGTGGAACCAACGGTACTGATCCGCCTTGCCGTTGAAATTCGCATCGACATCGCGGTACACCTCGAGTCCGTCGAGGTAGTAGCACCATTGGTCGACGACGTTGTCGCCATTGGAGTCGGCAAAGCGACGCAGGATTTCGCCCTGAGGATTGCGAACGACCCAGGCCGTGACGTTGCCAATTTTTTCCGCGCGGTTCGTGCATTGATCGACCATCGCTTTGTCCGGAATCGCATACTCAACGAGCTGCTGAATCGGCTTCAGCTGCAGCGCTTGGGCGGCGGTCGGCGCTTCGGCCGCAGCGGCCGCCGGTGATAGAATGGAAGCAACAAAGGCGCTAAGAGCCGCGAAACGAGTTAGCCGTTTTGAATCCATCCGTGGAACCTCCTGGTGGAAGCGGGGGTCTTTATTATTGATTGACGGTTACCGGCGCGCTTGCCGGACGGCACTATGCGAGCCGCCGGCGCGTTCCGCGCACGCTGAAGCACGCGGACTATAGGGCGTGAGTGCATTTTGGCGAATGCCAGCCGCGGGGGCGTTGCCGAGCGACGTGCTCGTTGACCGGATTGTCCCCAAACTCAACGCCGATGCGAGGTTGGGTGCCTTTGACAGCCACGCTCTCTACTTTAGAATGGTCACTTCGAGTGGGGGCTGTCGGCTTTTGGCTGTCAGCTATCGGCCAATCCGTCGAGGAGTGGGATGATAGCTGACTGCTCACGGCTGATGCCGCCTCTCGGGCGCGTAGCTCAGTTGGTTAGAGCGCAGCCCTGATAAGGCTGAGGTCCCAAGTTCGAATCTTGGCGCGCCCATTGGTGGAAGCTGTCAGCTCTTAGCTGTTAGCTATTAGCCAGAGCAAGCGACCGTTGGGTCGGATGCTGGCTAATAGCTAATAGCTAACGGCTAATAGCTCTTCCGGGGCCGTAGCTCAGTTGGGAGAGCGCTAGCTTTGCAAGCTAGATGTCGAGGGTTCGAGTCCCTTCGGCTCCAGTTCCGAATTCTCCCCGCCATTGAAACCCACTTTCAGGCGCAGCGTGAATCGGGTTCTTGTTCTTGTTGTGGCCGGCGCACTGCTTCCGCGTATTGCGGTTGCCGGGGACGCGGTCGATTTCGTCGCGCAGATCAAGCCCATCCTTTCGGCACGTTGCTATGCGTGCCACAGCGCGTTGAGGCAGCAATCTGGCTTGCGACTCGATACGGCGGCCATGCTCATTATAGGCGGCGATTCGGGCGCGGCCGTCGAGCCGGGCAAGAGCGCCGATAGTTTGGTTGTGCAGTACATCACCGGCGAAGCCGGCGTGCGCATGCCGCCAGAAGACGAAGGCGCGCCGCTAAGCGATGCACAAATCGCTATCATCAAGAAGTGGATCGACGAAGGAGCGCGCGCTCCGGACGAGCCGACGCCGCCCGATCCGCGCGATCACTGGGCGTACCAGCCGCCCGTGCGTGCCGACGTTCCAACGGTCGAGAACGCGGCATGGGTTCGTCACCCGGTCGACGCTTTTCTAGCAGCCGACCATGAGTCGCGCGGTTTGGCGCCGGCGAGAGCGGCGGACAAGGCCGTTTTGTTGCGGCGGGTTTACTTCGATCTCGTCGGCCTGCCGCCGACGCGCGACGAGCTGGCGGCGTTTCTCGCTGACGAGTCGCCCGACGCGTACGAGAAAGTCGTCGATCGTTTGCTGGCCAGCCCGCAATACGGCGAGCGGTGGGCTCGCCATTGGATGGACGTGTGGCGCTACAGCGATTGGTCGGGCTACAAAGAAGAAATTCGCGACAGTGCTCGGCACATCTGGCGTTGGCGAGACTGGATCGTCGAATCGCTCAACGCCGACAAAGGCTACGACCGCATGCTCGAGGAAATGCTGGCCGGCGACGAGATTGCGCCGATCGATCCGAACACGCTTCGTGCGACAGGTTTCCTCGTCCGCAACTGGCACAAATTCAATCGCAACACGTGGCTCGAGGGCACGATCGAGCACACAGCCAAGGCCTTTCTAGGCGTGACGATGAACTGCTGCCGGTGTCACGATCACAAGTACGACCCGATCAGCCAGAGTGAGTACTTCCAATTTCGGGCAATTTTCGAGCCGCACGACGTGCGTACCGATCGCGTGCCGGGCGAGGCCGACCCGCTCAAGGACGGCTTGCCGCGCGTGTGCGATATGAAACCGGAAGCGCCGACTTTCCTTCTCGAACGTGGCAATGAGCTGCGGCCGGATAAGAGTCAATCTCTGCCGCCCGGCGTGCCGAAGGCGTTTGGTTCGGAGCTGAAGATTGCGCCGATTGAGTTGCCGATTGCAGCCTACTATCCGGCGATGCAGGAGTTCGCGATTCAGGAGGATCTGGCAAAGGCGGCGCTGCAAATTACGAATGCGGAAGCGGCTTTGACGAAAGCGCAAGCGGATGCGGAGGCTGCGCAGAAGAAACACGCCGACCTAACCTCGGGCGTTGCGAACGGGGCCGAGGACGGCCCGGCTCGCGAGTCCGCTGTGAAAACGTTGGATGCGGCCGTGGTTGCCGCGGAGCTTGCTTCGAAGCAGCTCGAAACGGCGCGGGGAGCACACGCGTCGTTAACGGCGCGCATTGCAGCGGAGAAGGCGAAGTTCGGATTGTCGCTCGGCGCCGACGTGGAGAAACTCGCGTCGGCTGCCGGCAAGGCCCAGCGGCAGTTGACATTGTTGCAGGCGCAGGAGATGCAAATTGTCGCGACGCAGGAGCTGTCGCGCGCGAATACCGCGCTCAAGACCGAGGATGCCGTGACGCGAGACGCCGTAACGGCTGCTGAGAAAAAAGTCGCCGACGCCGCGACCGCGCTCGCGGCCGCCCATGCGGCACTTGCCGTACCGACTGGCGAGTATCAACCGCTGGGCGTCGAGTCACCGCGTACCAGCACAGGACGCCGGCTGGCGTTGGCCCGCTGGATTACCGACCGCAAGAATCCGCTCGCCGCGCGCGTCGCCGTCAATCACATTTGGCTGCGTCACTTCGGTTCGCCGCTGGTGGACAACACGTTCGACTTCGGCTTGCGCAGCCCGCAGTCGCGCAATCAGCCGCTGCTCGATTGGCTTGCCATCGAACTGATGGACCATGGCTGGCAGATGAAGCACATCCATCGGCTGCTGGTGACGTCGAGCGCGTACCGCATGAAATCCGCGACGTCCGATACGCTCGCTGGGAACATCGAAATCGACCGCGACAATAAGTTCTTATGGCGGATGAACCCGCGGCGAATGGAAGCCGAAGCGGTCCGCGATGCGCTGTTTTACACGGCCGGCAATCTCGATCTCACGCGCGGCGGCCCCGACCTAGCTTGCGACCTGGCGCCAAAAACGCCCCGCCGCAGCCTCTACTTCCGTCATGCCTACGAGAAGCAGGCCAAGTTTCTGGAGTTGTTTGACGGCGCGAGCGTTAACGAGTGTTATCGCCGCAGCGAAAGTGTCGTGCCCCAACAAGCGCTTGCACTGGCCAACAACGATACGTCGCGCGACCAGTCGCGGGTTGTCGCCCGAAAGCTTAGCGAGTTAGCATCCAAAGACTCCGAACCTGACCAGGCGTTTGTGCAACTCGCGTTCGAGCAAATCCTCGGCCGCAAACCCTCGGCCGCGGAAGTGGGGGAATGCGGTACGTTCCTTTTGTCGCAGGCCGAGTTATTGCAGAAGCCGGACCAGCTCACAACGTTCGCCGGGGGTGCGAAGACCAGTGTTGAGGCTTCGAGTGATCCAGTCCAGCGAGCACGAGAGGACCTGACGCTTGTTTTGTTCAACCACAACGATTTCGTAACGATTCGATAGTTGTAGCTGGCCTCTGTGAGGCCGGCGAACAACGGCCGGGGTCACAGACCCCCAGCTACAAACGGAGGCTTCCCAATGCCAACCTACCGATTGCAAACCAGCGGCTGCGGACGAATTCCTCGCCGATCGTTTCTGGCCGATCTCGGTATGGGCTTCACGGGGCTGGCGCTCGGGGCGATGCTGCATCGCGACGGCTTCGCGCACGACGCTTCGACCTGGCTGCCGCCCGATGGTCGGCCGCACCTTGCTCCGAAGGCGAAAAGCGTCATTTGGCTGTTCATGATCGGCGGGGTGAGCCATTTGGAAAGCTTCGACCCCAAGCCGATGCTCAACCGGTATGCCGGCAAGTCGATCGCTGAGACTCCCTTCCGCAATGTCCTGGACAAGAAGTATTTGGAGGAAAACGTTCGAACAGCGGCTCCCGATTTGCGGAAGATCCTTTCCAAGATTTATCCCATGCAAGTCGGCTACTCGAAGCGCGGCGAGAGCGGCATCGAAGTCAGCGATTGGTGGCCGCATGTCGGCGGCTGCGTCGACGACCTGGCCGTTATCCGCTCGATGTGGACCAACGACATCGACCACGGCGCGCAGCTCCAATTCCACACCGGCCGCAATAAGCTCGACGGCTTTTTCCCCACGATCGGCTCGTGGGTGCATTACGGCCTGGGTACGCTCAATGAAAATCTGCCGCAGTTTGTCGTGATGGGTAATCCGGTCGCCGATTGCTGCGGCGGGCAGGAGTCGCACCGGGCGAATTACCTGGGGCCGCAGCACGACGGCGTGGGGCTGGTCGCCGATCCGACCAACCCGCTGGCGTATGGCCGGCCGCCGCAAGGCGTTTTCCGCGAAGAGCAGCAGGCCGAGTTCGACTTACTCGAACGGCTCAATCGCCTGGCGCTGGCGGAGTACCCGGACGACCCCAAGGCGCTGGCCCGCATCAAGTCGTACGAGCTGGCGTTCCGCATGCAGCGCGCGATTCCAGAAGTCTTCGAGTTCCAGCAGGAAACGGCAGCCACGCAAAAGCTCTACGGCCTGGATGACGAGAAGGCGCCGCCGTTTGCGAAACACTGTCTGGCAGCGCGGCGGCTTGTGGAGCGCGGCGTGCGATTCGTGCAAGTCTATCATGGCGGCAACGGAAACGCGGGCGGCTGGGATGCGCATGGCAACTTGCGCGGCAATCACGCGGCCAATTGCGCGCAGGTCGATAAGCCGATCGCCGCGCTGATTCACGACCTCATGCAGCGCGGCATGTTGGACGAAACGCTCGTCGTGTGGGCCACCGAATTCGGCCGTTCGCCGGGCACCGAGGGCCTCGACGGTCGCGATCACCATCCGTTCGGCTTCTCAGTTTGGATGGCGGGCGGTGGAGTTAAACGCGGCGTCGTCCACGGCGCGACGGACGAGCTCGGTTTTCAGGCCGTCGAGAACCGACATTACGTCACGGATATCCACGCGACCGTGCTACACCAGCTTGGCCTGGACTCGCGCCGACTGGAGATTCCAGGCCGTAAACGCCTGGAAATGGAACACGGGCAGGTGATTCGCGAAATTCTCGCTTAATGCTACAGTCGCGCGGGTGCCTGGGGCATCGCCCCAGAGGATTCTGGCAACTGGGACGTTGCCCCAGCCACCTCGGCGCATGCGATAGTTGCCGTGGCCGCATTATCCGAACGGTCGGACTATCTGATCGAACGGCTACCTGTATGGCTCGAATCGAGCGTGAAATCTTGTCGTAGTTTAAGTCTGCGGCTGTCGTTGATTGACAATCGCTCGCGAAGATGTAGGTTTTGGAATACCCCTCCCAGCGAACGCCAATCGCCTCGAAAGGGGGGCAAAAGATTGTTGGCCGTTTGCGCGTACCCTTGTATGGTGCGTGCGGACGTTAGCTTCCACGTAGAAGGCATCCATGCCATTCCTACCGGCCGCTATCGGCACATTTCTGCTGGTGAACCTGCTCTGCGCGTGCGTCGCATTGGGTGTTGGTTTTGTTGCCGGCATTTGGTTCTTCGGCGCGAAGTTGGCCAACCCGGCCAATGACTCGTCAGAGAAAACACCCGCCTCGAAACTGAATGAAGAAGCAAAGCGATCGGCCGAACGCGCCGCGATGGCCGCCGGCCGCGTCGCCGACTTGGCGAAAAACGTTGCCAGCGACGTCGGCGACCATGCGGCTAAGATTAAAGCGATCTCTGCCGATCTGGCCGGCATTGACCGACAATCGACTGAAGCCAACGGCACCGTGTTCACGGCGCTCGATCAAATGCTCGCTGCCAACTCCGAGTTGCAAGAGCGCTTGGCCAAGGCCGAACAGCAACTTGCCGCGCAAGCGGTCGAAATCAAAGTCCACGAATCCGAAGCGCGCACCGATTCACTGACCGGTTTGTCCAATCGACGCGCGTTCGACGACGAGCTCAAACGCCGGCTGAGCGAATGGCAACGCAAACGAATTCCTTGCTCACTCGTGCTGCTCGACATCGACTTCTTCAAGAGGTTCAACGACACGCACGGCCACCAGATTGGCGACGAAGTGTTGCGGCAGGTGGCCAAGGTACTTAAAGCCCAGTCGCGCGATTCCGACTTGCCATGTCGCTACGGTGGCGAGGAATTTGGCGTCATTCTGCCGACCACGGACGCGGCCAGCGCGCGCTTGGTGGCCGAGCGGATTCGAGCGGCGGTCGAGGCATCCGTCACCGTCTGTGAAGGCAAATCGTTGAAGGTCACGTGCAGCGTCGGCCTGTCGCAATTTGAGTCCAGCGATGACGTAGGCCGATTGATCCGCCGGGCCGATGAGGCGCTTTACGCCTCGAAGAACGCGGGCCGTAACTGCGGTCATTGGCAAAATGGCGGCAAGTGCGTGCCGTTAACCGCGCCCATCGACGAATCGCCGGAGAACTCGGCTCCGGCGCCGACCATGCCCGAGGCACCGGACGACCCGCGGTCAACTTCCGGCGCGACGTTCATCCAAATCCTTAAACGTCGTGTCACCGAAAGCCACCGCTTCGGCATCCCGCTCTCCGTCATGCACTTGAGCATCGAAGAGTACGACGTGGTCACTCAGAAATATGGAAGCGGATTCGCGCGGAAAATGTCCGACATCGCGGAGCCCGCACTCAACAAAGCACTTAGCGAATCGGACGTCGTGGCCAAACTGGACCTTGGCGAATTCGTGGTGATGTTGCCGGGCAAGACCAAGACCGAAGCTTCGCTGGTTGCAAA
>JAKEIB010000101.1 GCA_022614705.1 Planctomycetota bacterium
ATGTACTTGTCCAGGCCAATGTTGCAGATTTATTGCGATGGGCCATACGTGGGTTCCTCCGCGTGACGAATGTTGCCGGAGATCATCGCCACGACCGTGTTTGCCAACCGACGGTTGTCGCGGTCGTTTTGGACAATTAGCGAGGGCCGATTTTTCCCGCGCTGGCCGTCCGCGTACGGAAACTCGACGATTACCACGTCGCCGCGCGTCATTGATAGGATTCCAGCCAGGGATCGTCCACGTCGTCGTCGGCCATCACTTTATCGATGAACGGATAGGCGTCTCGCGGATCGATGTCGCCGGAAAGAATCGTCGAGATTTTCTGAAACTGTTCGGCCGAGACGAGATAGTACACTTCATTCGTCGCCGGATCGACAACTTCAACGGGCGTGCCTAATGACACAGCCTGCCTCAGGCTCGAATCAAGTTGGGTGCGAGTCATACCTGGTATTATAAGGTGCGGCGACACAAGTGCCAATTCGAGCTTTTGGCAGGCGGCACCCCTTTCCGGCGACGCGTAGCGTCGCGGCTACTCGTCCGCTTCAAGCGTCCGGAAGTGACTCCTCTCGTTCCTCTTCCTCGCGTTCTTCCTTCGGCACGCGGACGATTGCCGCCAGCGTGTCGCCTTCTTCGAGCGACATGATGCGGACGCCTTGCGTGTTGCGGCCGATGGGGTTGAAGTCGCTGACCTTGACGCGCTGAATCTTGCCGCGGGCGGTCATCATCATTAGCTCATCGTCGTCGTTCACGGGCACGATGCCGATCACGGGACCGTTGCGATCGGTGGTTTTGATGTCGCGCAGGCCTTTGCCGCCGCGGCGCTGCGTGCGGTAGCGGAAGCTGGATGAAGAAGAGCCTTCGTCGTCGGGCTCGCCGGTCGCTGAAGCGACCTCACCGTCGTCGTCCACCCCTCCCTGGCCCTCCTCATTGAGGGGAGGGGATTCGGCGGCGTTGGGGCCGAAGGGGGTGCGTTTGCCGTAGCCGTTAGCGCAGGCGGTGAGGAGCGTTGCTTCGGGGTCGGCCACGACCATGCCGACGAGGTGATCGTCCTTGGTGAGCTTGATTCCCTTCACGCCGCTCGTGTTGCGGCCCATGGGGCGGGCGTCGGCTTCGTTGAAGCGGATCGCCATGCCGCCTGTGGTGGCCAGCACGACTTCGTCGCCCGGCTTGGTGATCGCGCAGTCGACCAGCTCGTCGTCCTCTTTGAGCTTAATGGCGATAATGCCGCTCTTGAGCGGGCGGCTGTAGGCCTTCAACTCGGTCTTTTTCACCAGCCCTTTGCGCGTGGCCATGATGAGATAGTGATCGGGCTTTTCGAAGTCGCGCACGGCGCGGCAGTCGGCGATCTTTTCGTTCTCGGCCAGGTTGAGCAGGTTTACGACTGCGCGGCCTTTGCTCTCGCGCGAAAGCTGCGGCAGATTGTAGACCTTCTGCCAGTAAACCTTGCCCTTGGTGGTGAAGAACAGCAGATAATCATGCGTGCTGGTGACGAACAGGTGCTCGACCGGATCCTCTTCGTCGACCTTGGCGCCTTTGATGCCCTTGCCGCCACGGCGCTGGGCGCGGTAGACGCTGGCCGGCGTGCGTTTGATGTATCCGTTGTGCGAAATCGAGACGACCATCGTCTCCTCTTCGATGAGATCCTCGACGTCGACTTCGCCGATCTCTTCGTCGCTCAGTTGCGTGCGGCGTTCGTCGCCGTGCTTGCGGGCCAGCTCTTCGCAATCTTCGCGGACGATGGCGTAAATGCGGGCCTCGTCGGCCAGAATGTTGAGGTATTCGTCGATCTGCTCCAGCAGCTTCGCATGCTCGTCGACCAGCTTCTCCTGCTCAAGATTGACGAGCTGGCCGAGCGTCATCTTGAGGATCGCATCGGCCTGCACGGGCGTGAGCGAATATTCTTCGGCCACGCCGCGCTCCTGCTGATATTGGGCAAAGCCGGTGTCGCCAAGTGCTCTCTTCAGCATCGCGGCCGGCGTTTTGATCGCCATGAGACGTTCTTTCGCCTCGGCTTGCGTTTTCGAGGCTCGAATGACGCGGATCACTTCGTCGATGTTGGCGTGTGCAAGCAGCAGGCCTTGCACGGTGTGCTTCCGTCGGCGGGCGCGAGCCAATAGAAAGTGCGTCCGCCGGCGGATGACCGTTACGCGGTGCCGGATGAACTCCTGCAGCATCTCCTTGAGCGAAAGCGTGCGCGGCTTGCCATCCACAAGCGCGAGCAAGATGATTGAAAACGAATCCTGGATCGGCGTGAACTTGTAAAGCTGATTCAGCACGACGTCCGGGTCGGCGTCTTTCTTCAGGTCGATCACGAGCCGCACCGGCTCTTTGAGATCGCTTTCGTCGCGCACTCCGGAGATGCCCGGGATGCGGCCTTCATTGGCGGCATCGGCGATTTTCTTGTGGACCGCGTCGCGCGACTGCTGATACGGAATGTCGTTGACAACGATTCGGAAGCGATCGCCCTTTCGCTCTTCGATCGTCGTTTTCGAGCGCACGATGACGGTGCTGCGGCCCGTTTCGTAACCCTTCCAGATGGCCGTCTTGCCACAGATGATGCCGCCGGTGGGGAAATCGGGACCGGGAATGTATTCCATTAACTCCTGCACGGTGAGGTGCGGGTCGTCGATCAGCGCGACGATTCCGCGGCAGACTTCGCCCAAGTTGTGCGGCGGAATCGAAGTCGCCATGCCCACGGCGATGCCCGAACCGCCGTTCACCAGCAGGTTTGGCAGCTTCGACGGCAGCACGCTGGGTTCCATGCGGCTCTCGTCGTAGTTCGGCACAAAGTCGACCGTGTCGAGCTTGATGTCGTCGAGCATCAGTGCCGCGAACGGCGACATGCGGGCCTCCGTGTACCGCATCGCGGCGGGCGGCAGACCGGCCACGGAGCCGAAGTTACCTTGCTTATCCACCAGCGGGTAGCGCGTGTTCCACTCTTGTGCCATGCGCACGAGCGTGGGGTAGATGACCTCCTGCCCGTGCGGATGGTAGTTGCCCATCGTCTCGCCGGCGATCTTCGCGCACTTGGCCCGCGCGGAACCGGGCGTGAGATTGAGATCGCTCATTGCTACGAGCAACCGGCGTTGCGACGGCTTGAGGCCGTCGCGCGCATCGGGCAGCGCGCGGCTGACAATCACGCTCATCGCGTAGGTGAGGTAACTCTCTTTGAGCTCGTCCTCAATTGGCAGGTCGATGAGCCGTGCGGCGATCGCTTGCTCTGGCGAATCCTCGGGCGGGGTGGGGTCGGTCGAATCGGTCGACACAGGGCCAATCCTTTCAACGGCGGGAATTCAAACTAAGTAGGTCAGGCTTTAGCCTGACAGAAACCGCGAGCAAGTCAGGTCGCCACAGGCGACTCGCCGGGGCGAGCTGGAAAGCCTGACCTACAGCCTAAACTATTTCACGGGTCCACATAGCCGCCGAGCCAACGGCTCGCCGGTGTATTGGGCCGGATGCCTTTGACGCGACTCCGATACGCTCGTCGCAACCGATTCAGGAGGCCGCCAACGCTGCACAAAACAGGCGGAAAACGCTTGCGCCGAGCACCAAAAATCTACCAAATTTCAGGCCCTCTCACAACCAGTTGCGGCTCGCCGAAGCGGCCCAAACTGCGTGCTAGAACAGAATAAAATCTTCGCCAATTTCCGGCGCGCAGGAGCGAAGTACTCGTGTCCCGCACTGTGTACCAAGTGGCCAGTTGCGACCGCCAAACTGACCTGGAATTCGTAGCGCCCGCCCCTAGAATAGTAACTCCTCCATCGCCGCGCCGGCCACGCGTTTCGCCGCCAGCGATCATCGATTTCAACGAGCGCTTCCATGACCAAATCTCAGCCTGCCGCGAACAGCGAAAGCAACGTCGAAATCGAATTGAAGGACCCGCGGCTGGCCGCTTTCCTGGCCTGGCTTGTGCCGGGCTTGGGCCACCTTTATCAAGGCCGCACGGGCAAGGGAGCATTGTTCTTCGTTTGCATTTTGGGCACTTTTTTCTACGGGCTGTACATCGGCGATGGCCGCGTAGTCTACGCGTCCACAGAGGACATGTTCTCGCGGAGATTTCTTAGTGAGCGTTGGCAGTATATCTGTCAGTTGGGGGTTGGGCTGCCGGCCCTGCCGGCGTTGGTGCAGCGCCAACGCGAGCTAAACGGAAAGCCGCCACTGTTTGGTGCAGCGCTTGGAAATTGGTCGATGCGCCCGCCCTCCAAAAACGCGCCCGCCGGCGGATTTCAATCGAAGGATCTCACAGGCGACGGGCGCATCGTGCAGCACCCCGATGAGTTGGCCAAATGGAACTACGAGTTGGGCGAGTCGTTTGAAATCGGCACGGTGTTTACGGTCATCGCTGGACTGCTAAACATCCTGGCGATTTTCGACGCATACGGCGGCCCCCTGGTGATTCCCGACACCGACGACAAAAAGAAACCGGATGACAAGTCATCGGACAAGAACCCGGAGACGCGGTGATGTTCGATGTGCCTCAACTAACCAACGTCGCCTGGATACTGATGTTCGCGGCAACCGGCGCCGCCCGCCTGTGGTATGCCGTGCCGCTGATCATAAGCGTCAGCCTTGTTTGCGCCGCAACGCGCCACGAGCGAATGGGGTCGATCCTTATTCACGCCCTGCGATTCGCCATTTGGGTGCTCGTGTTCATGGGCATCGTTCTCGGCGTGATCCAGATTCTAAGCTGGATGCAGTAGGGAAGGAAGCGTTTCAAACCCGTCAAAATGTCATCCTGAGGGAGGCTCGGCGACCGAAGGATCTATTACGCCACGAGATTCTTCGCTACGCTGCGCTTCGCTCAGAATGACAAAACCTCGCAGAGCCAGGTTCTGAAATCGCTTCCGAAATGCGGCAGTAGGGATATTATTGATCGCGTACTTGCTCGCGATACAGCGTGGCAAATGCGTTTTCGGCGGCAAGGGGCACGTTTTCGTTGACGAGGCAAGGCTGCACGTCTGCCCACCACTCGTCATACGCGCGCCGCATGTCGACGACTACTTGCGGATGCTCGTCGATGACGTTTTGCTGCTCGCCCGGATCGTTCACGATGTCGTAAAGTTCTCGGTTGTTCACCAGTCGAAAGCGCTGCGAACGGACCGCGCACTGGTTGAACTTCGACGCCGCGGCCTGGCCTGGGTCCCATCGACCGACGTGGGTGAACAGGTATCGATCGAGCCATTCTGCATTTCGATCGCGCAGCAGCGGCACGAGACTGCGGCCATCGAGCGTCAACCCGTCCGGAATCGTCGCGCCAGCTAACTCGGCGAGCGTCGGAAAAAGATCGACGGCCGCGGTCAGCGCACCGACATCGACTCCCGCTTCAAGCGTTCCCGGCCAGCGGAAGAATGCGGGCACGCGCGTGCCGCCTTCGTAGGGTTGGCCCTTATTGCCGCGCATGCCAGCGTTGTGAAGTTGGTCGTGCGGGTGGCCGTTGTCGGTCATGAAAATCACCAGGGTGCGCTCTTCCAAGCCCAGTTCACGGAGCTGGCTCAACAGCTGTCCGATGTTGTCGTCGATGTTGGTGATCATGCCGTAATAGGCGGCCGCTTCCTGATTCATGCCGGCCCGCTCGTAGGGCTCCTGGTATTTGGGTGGACAGATGAGCGGGGCGTGCGGCGCGTTGGTTGCGATTTGCGCGAAAAAGGGTCGCTCCCGATTTGCTTCGATCCACTTCATGGCCTGATTGAAGAACACGTCGGTGCAGTAGCCGGTTGTTTTTTCAACGCGTTCGTTGTGCAGCACATACGGATCGAAATAGGAGTTGTTTGGAAAATCGCCGCAACTGCCAGGATACGACTGACCGATGCCGCCCGCGCCGTGAATGAACGACTCGGTGAACCCGCGTTGCGCCGGCCGATAGGGCTTTTCGTCGCCCAGGTGCCATTTGCCGAAGATTCCCGTTTGGTAACCCGCCTTGGCAAGCACTTGGGCGATCGTCGTGGCGTCGAGCGCGAGCCGCTCTCGTTGCATGATCGTGTGCGTGACGCCGGAGCGGAACTCGTGCCGGCCCGTCATGAGCGATGCCCGCGTGGGCGCGCAGGTCGGGCTGACGTGGAACGCGGTGAAGCGGACACTCTCGGCGTGAAGCCGGTCCAAATTGGGTGTTTTGATCGTCGGATTGCCGTGGCATGCCAGCTCGCCGTAGCCCTGATCATCGGTGATGATCAGCACAATGTTCGGACGCGACCCGACGAGCGTCGACTTGGCATCGCCCCGAGCGAGACAGTTCGTCGAGCGTGCCGCTGCCGTCAGCAGCACGGCGACACACACCAACGTGACGCCGCGTGTCGCACGATTGAAAAAACAATGCTTTTTCATAGCTCAAGCTCCGCTTTGATTCGACTTGGTCGCATGAGGTGCCGCCTCGTTTGTCAGCCCGACGGCTTCACGTTGATCCTGCCCGACAAAATCGCGGGCAACGTCATGCGGTTCCTGCGAGCGCGCGAGTTGATCCCGATTCGCGGTTCAAGGCGCGTCCTCTTTACACCGCAAGATCATTTCCACCTCCACCGACGAGCCCAGCGGCAATTGCGCCATTCCGAGCGCGGTCCTCGCGTGTCGCCCGGCCTCGCCGAAAACGTCCAGCACCAACTGAGATGCGCCGTGCATGACCAGGTGCTGGTCGGTGAAATCTGGATCCGAGTTTACATAGCCGGTGATGCGAATGACGTAGGCAATACGCTCGAGCGATCCGACGGACCGCCGAACCGCCCGCAACACGTTCGCCGCGCAAAGCGCCGCAGCCGCCGTCGCCTCCTCACGGGAAACCTCGGATGGCACCTTGCCCTTGCTCGTCAACCGATCGCCGTCAAACGGTACGTAACCCGAAGCATAGACAACATTTCCGTCCAGCCTCACGGCGGCATACATTTTGGCTTCCGGATTGATACGATCCAGCGGATATCCAAGTTGTTCGAGTCGGTCGTCGCGTGATGCCATTAGTATACCGTCCGTTCAATGTGAAAAGTTTCGTGTTGATGGCGATTAACGAGTTGCTTCGAGCCGCAGCTGGCATCTGCGTTCGACATCAACGGGTTAAATGGCGAACTCCACCACGTGCCCATAACCTCGTTCCGGCGATGGAATGCACGAGTCCTTCGCGAGGGTCTTCGAGCCGGCGTCGACTCATGATCTTGGCGGTTAGTACGCGCATCCGCAATCCGTCTCGGTTAATCCGCGGCGTCCCGCCAGTTTAAAGATCCTCGTTCTGATCGCCACAAAGTATTCGCGGCTTCAGGTCGAGGTTTGGTAGTGTTACAGTTTGCCAAATTCTGCATCGTGTCATTCCGAGGTCCGCCGAGGAATCAAGCTAGACCCCTCGGCGGACCTCGGGGCGACAGAAGCAAACTGTACCACGACCCGAGGTTTCGCCGACTTGCGGCGGAGATTAGAATTAGGCACGATACAGTCTGGTAACTCGCCGGTCGTTTCTAAGTAGGTCAGGCTTTTAGCCTGACAGAAACCGCGAGCAAGTCAGGTCGCCACAGGCGACTCGCCGGGGCGAGCTGGAAAGCAGCCCGTTGAAAAATGTTGTAGCCGGGGTCTGTGACCCCGGAATCCTCGACGAAAAGCCGGCCTCACAG
>JAKEIB010000102.1 GCA_022614705.1 Planctomycetota bacterium
CACCCAAAGCAAGCTCACACGTATGTCCAATAACCCTTCGCTAATTCGCGGCATCTTCTTCCGTTGTTGTGTTGCAGATTTTTTCGGATGAGCCATATCTGCCGAGTTGGCCCGGCTACTCCGTCTCGACCCGACCGTTCGGCTTCAAGCGGCAGACGAGAACCCGTCTCCGCTGGAATTCATTGATCGCTCAACGCAACTTTACGCTTTGATTGATCAAGCCATCTCGGTCCGACCGGAGATGACAAGCGCCGATGCCGAGCGCGATGCTGCCGTAATCCGCCGGCGTCAGGAACAGTTGCGGCCGTGGATGCCCCATCTCTATGCCGGGGCGAGCGGCGGTGGTTTTGGCGGCAGCGACGGATCTGACATCGCCGATTTTGGCGGGCGTGCCGATTTCGACGTGGCAGCGCTCTGGCAGGTTGAGAACCTGGGCTTCGGGAACTCCGCCCGACAGCGCGAGCAGCAGAGTCTCGCGCGCCAGGCCAGTCTGGCCGTCCAACAGACACGCGACATCATTGCTGCCGAGGTAACACAAGCCTATCAGCGCATTCAGTTTCGAGGCCAGCAGATTGAGGTGACACGTCCTCCGGTGGAATCTGCCGAGCAGGCTGTAAGGCTTAATATGGAGGGCATTCGCGGCGGCGCGCTTAGGCCGATTGAGATCCAGCAAGCGATTGGGGCGCTGGCTTCGTCCCGCACCCAATATTTGGACGCTGTCATCGATTACAATGTGGCACAGCTTCAGATGCTTCGCGCCATTGGGCGGCCGCCCGAAATGAGCATTGACGGCAATAGTCCCTGACAGGTACCACTAAAATTGAAATAACGCTGCCTACATAAAGGAGTCTGCAATGGGTGTTGGTCACAAGAGCTGGTGGTTTGCAGTGGTTATCTTTTTCGTGGCCGCTTTGTCGACGTCAGCGGCGAAACACACCAAGGATACACTCGCGGCCGTAAAAAAAACGTTACTGCCAAGAAAGCATTGTTGGTTGACGTGCGCGAAAAAGCGGAGTGGGACGAAGGGCACATCGAAGCATCTGTCTTCTTACCATTGAGCGTCCTCAAAAAAGGAGTCAATGTGGAGCAGCTTGAGAAAACGCTGCCCAAGGACGAGATTCTCTACACGTTTTGTGTCGTGGGAAAGCGCGCTGTCACGGCTGGCAACATTCTTGAGGAACTCGGTTACGATGTCCGGCCTTTGAAACCGGGTTACAAGGATCTTCTCAAAGCCGGCTTCAAGAGGGCGGACAAGTAAACGATGCCGCGCGCTAGCTCAAGGTAATCATGTCCGCTTTCCTTCATTCCGAAGCTGGAATCCGTCTGATTTGCTTCGTAGGCGTATTCGCGGCTATGGCCGTGTGGGAATTGCTGGCTCCGCGCCGTGAACTGGGGACCAAGAAACCGTGGCGTTGGACGAGTAATGTTGGTCTTGTGTTTCTGAACAGTCTCGTGCTGCGATTGCTTGCGCCGCTGGGGGCAGTAGGCGTCGCTCTGGCGGCCGAACGGCTGGGATGGGGCCTCTTCAATGCAGTTACCGTCCCATCGTGGATGGCAATCGTAGCGTCCGTGGTCTTGCTTGATTTCGCGATCTATCTGCAGCACGTGATGTTTCACGCGGTGCCGCTGTTTTGGCGGCTACACATGGTACATCACGCCGATTTGGATATCGATGTAACGACCGGCGTTCGATTCCACACCGTGGAGATCCTCCTCTCCTTCGGAATCAAGTCGGCAGTAATCTTGCTGCTCGGCCCGCCGGCTGTGGCGGTGCTGATCTTTGAGGTGCTGCTCAATGCCACATCGATGTTCAACCACAGTAATGTGCACATGCCGCTTTGGCTGGATCGAGTGCTGCGATGGCTTGTCGTCACGCCGGACATGCATCGCGTGCATCACTCATGGTACCGTCAAGAGACAAATAGCAATTTCGGGTTCAACCATCCGTGGTGGGACCGCTTGATGGGCACCTACCGGGATCAACCTGCCGACGGACATACGGGAATGACGATTGGTCTCATGGAGCTTCGTGACGAAAAGCAGGTCGACCGGCTGCACCGAATGCTCTGGCTGCCTCTTGTGCAAAACTTGGGCGATTATCCTGTGAACCGTGCACAGTACGAGGAGACGGCGCCGACAGCAGCCGATGACACTATTTCGGGCCGGCAAGCAGAGTCTAAAAATGCAACAGCGAACCACGACAATACCGGTTGACGGGCGGGATCGTGTAACTTCCCAAATTTTAGACTACCGAAAGGCGGCTTTTGGCTTTGTGCTAATAGGAGGCACCGCATCCCTGCGGTGCCTGCGTCCAAGGGACGCCACTTCTCTGCTTTGCGGAACCGGCCCCGTCACTCTGTTGACTTCAGACGCGATGCCGGGAGTCGCAACGCCTTTCGCTCTTTAGAGACAACTTTCGCATCTGTTGCAAAAGGCAAAAGGCGACTGGCTCCACTTCACAAAGCCACCCTACGCCCTGCAAACGTAGCGATCTGTGAACCGGGTCACAGAGGGCGTGGAGCGTCTCGTGGTAGAGGATACTTTGCCGAAAGCGACGCCGTTCACAAAACTGCTTGCACGCGTGCTGGGCATGTACTGCCGTTCGCATTTGCCGCTGGGGCCGACATGACCACTCGCAAACAACCTCACGAGCTAACTTGCAGCGATCCGGCAGAGTGGGTAGATGAATATGGTGACTCCCTCTATCGCTACGCTGTATCCAAGATCGGCGACCGCGATATCGCAGAGGATTTGGTGCAGGAGACCTTGCTCGCCGCCTTGAGCGGTGTTGATTCGTTTCGCGGCAAGTCGTCATCGCTGACTTGGTTCATCGGCATCTTGCGGCGCAAGATTGTGGACGAATTTCGTCGGCGAGAGCGCGACATCGACGGCCGGGATGCCGCGCCGGCCGCTCCTCTCTCTCCTCGGCGAAATATGGGCCGTCATCGCCACCGACACGAACAATTTGCCGACTGCCCCGCGGAGCCGGAAGCCGTATTGGAGCAGCATGAATTTTGGGAGGTGCTGGACGACTGCGTAACATCGATGCCGTCCCACTTCGCTGCTGCATTTCTCCTCCGAGATATGTATCACGAAGACACCGATACCGTCTGCGAGCAGCTTGAGATTTCGCCTGCGAACTTGTTCGTGCGGCTACACCGCGCCCGATTGATTCTGCGGCGGTGCCTGGAATCCAAGTGGTTTGATCGTCCCACGTCTAATTCAAAGTGAGTTGTGCTGGGGGATAATTTGCGATGCGGTGGCGGGATGCGAAGTTGATTCTTGCCCTCAAATGCGACGAATCGTCGCGGCTGACATCCGCCTCGTTTGATCGCCCGCTGACCATGGTGGAACGGATGGCGCTCGCGGGACATCGGCTCGTATGCGGGCAGTGCAGGAAGTTGCTCCTGCAACTGCAGTTCCTGCGCGAGGCAGTCCGGCGTCGGGAAAACGACCTGGCCGCCGGAAGCTCACCGACCGAAACGGGTGTGCTATCAATTGCCGCCCGCGATCAAATTCGCCGTGCCATCAGGCAAGCAACGCGTCGGGACGAAGACTGATCTTCGGCCTTTTTTCGATTTTTTCTGTAAGAGCCGGGCCTCCGAGCCGACTAACTGCGAGCGTCACCTCATCGCGTCGTGGCGACGAACGTTAAAAGGTCTGCGGAAAACGTCCATCGCGAACCAGATGAAGTTAGTGTTAAGCATGTATCTCGCCCGCTTTTGTTTCAGCGGTCGTTCCCCCCTTCGAGGGGATTCTTCGTGAAAAGCTGCATTACTAGACAAGACTCTGCTTTCGTCATGCGCCGGATCGCCGGTGTCGCAATGGCCACTGCGTTAGTGCTGGTCGCCGTTCCTCGCGCCGCTGCTGTCGATGTACGAGTAACCGTCGAAAATCTCGGGGCCCCTGGATCTGTATTCTTAACACCCTTTTGGCTGGGGGTTCATAACGGCACGTTCGACCTGTACGACAACGGCGTCTCGGCCGCTGGCTTTGGTGGCCTCGAATCGTTGGCCGAGGATGGCGACACCGCGGGCTTGTCCACGCGTTTCGCCACTGAGCAAGGGGGCACAGGCGGCGTTGACGCCACATTGGCTGGGCCGGCGGGGCCTCCGCCGATTGATCCCGGCGAGACGGCCAGCTTGATCCTGAGTATCTCGAACCCGACGATCAACCGTTACTTGAGCTACGCTTCCATGATCGTGCCATCGAACGACGCATTCATCGCGAACGGCAATCCGCTGGCCCGCCCCATCTTCGACGCAGCAGGCAATTTCCTTGGCGCCGACTTCACGGTTCTGGGATCGGCAGTTCTCGACGCCGGCACGGAGGTGGATAACGAAACGAGTGTCGCGTTTTTGGCGGGTCCAAATGGTCAGACGGGACCAAATCAAGGCGCGAACCAAAACGGGGTCGTTTCGTCGCACCTTGGCTTTAACGGCTCAGTTGGCAATCCAGCAGGCGTACCCGTAAATATCTTGGGCGGCACGACTGCAAGCGGCGCGATGATCGACACGGTGCTCGGCGACTTCACCCGCAACGGCGGCCAAGATCCATTGGTCCGCATCACGGTGAGCTTCGTGCCCGAGCCGACCACAGCGACGCTGGCGTCGTTTGGCGCGATCGCTGCGCTTGTGTGGCGCCGTCACCGAGCCAAACGCGCCGGCCGTTTGGCTTAAACCGACCGTTGTCGCTGGCTGACCGTTTTCCGTCACGAGCTTCCGGATAATTCGGGGGCTCTTTTCATTTGCCAGCAGCGCACGTGCTAGCCACGACGGTTCGCGGCTCTCGCGAATGGCTTCGAGCACACGCGCTCTGTAAATCGAAGTAATTGAAGAAGTTTGTTTTCCGGTGCCGGCGAGCCTCAATAGGAAGATATAGGGCCCAGGCCAGACCGCTCTTTTCCATCGAGTGTGTCCGGCGTCACAGACGCAGGAAGACCTTTGAGCGATGCTACGAGTTTGGCAACCCGCTGTCTCCCTTTACGGCGGCCGACATCCGCCTTCGGATGCCCTCACGCGGGCGAATCGGATTCGGCCCCACTGGTTGGAACATCTAATTGGGCGAGGATTCTCAAATGACTGAACTAAAGCGTCTTGGAATTTTCGGTGGGATCACTTTGGCTCTTGCAGCGCTGGCCGTTTCATCGAGCGCGCGCGAAGGGGCCACAGTAGTTCTCGGTAAGAACGTCAACAAGTCGCAACAGGTCCACGCCAAGCAGATTGATCATTCGCAATGGACCACGCTGCTGCAGAAGTACGTCGACGACCAAGGAATGGTCGATTACGCCCGGTGGAAAGCGTCCGCGCCCGATACGGCGGCGTTGGACGCCTATTTGGAGCATCTTTCCGCCGCGGCAGGCGACTTGGCCAGCGCGAAACGAAGTACGCTGTTGGCGTTTTGGATCAATGCTTACAACGCCGTTACCGTGAGAGGGATCCTCCGCGAATATCCCACGACGAGCATTCGCAACCACACGGCGAAGGTCTTCGGCTACAACATCTGGAAGGACCTAAAATTACTCGTGGCCGGACGTCCCTATTCCCTCGACGAGATGGAGCATGAGATTCTGCGGAAAATGAAGGAGCCACGGATTCATTTTGCGATCGTCTGCGCGGCGATGGGATGTCCGCGGCTGCTCGATGAGGCGTACGTGGCTGAAAAGCTTGAGCAGCAGCTAGACGCCAATGCCCAGGCGTTCTTCTCTGACTCAAATAAGTTCCGCTTCGACGCCCAGAATCGAACGATTTCCGTTTCGCCCATTCTTGATTGGTTCGGGGAAGATTTTGGAAGCAGCCAGGCCGAGCGTTTGCGGCGGATCGCGCCCTATTTACCGGACGCCGCTGCTCAAGAGCTCGCTCAAAGCGGCAACGCCCGCGTCACGTAGCTTGAATATGATTGGGACTTGAACGATCAGGCAGCGCATCGACCGGGTGCGAGGAAATGAGATGGAACGTGACTGGCCACGATGATCGAGGAGGTGGCACACGCACAATCCGTGGAGTAAGCGCGGTGGAGCAACGGAATTGATGGCCAAAAACGAGACAGTCGAACACACCATCGCCGGCGGTAGCTTCTGGAAAAGGCTTATCGTACTTGCCGTAATTGTGGTCGCTATCGCTGTCGGCTACGTATTGCTCTCTGACGTGCTTACTCTGGATGCGCTCGCGAAGCGTGAGCTACAACTTCGCGATCTGCAGCATCGCCATCCGGTACTGGCTTATGGCGCCGCGTTCCTCGTCTACGTGATTGTCACCGGGCTTTCTCTGCCTGGCGCTGCTGGGCTGACTCTTGCCTACGGTTGGTTCTTTGGACTGGTGCGAGCGGTAGTTCTTGTGAGCTTCGCTTCGACTGCCGGAGCAATGTTGGCGTTTCTCCTGAGCCGATATCTTTTTCGCGATGCGGTTCAGGATCGATTTGGGGATCGCCTCAAGCGGTTCAATGAAGCGTGGCAACGCGATGGTCCGTATTTTCTGTTCACGCTCCGGCTGATTCCGCTCGTGCCGTTTTTCGTCATCAACGCTGTGATGGGCCTGACGCCGATTCGCACGGTCATGTTTTGGTGGGTGAGTCAACTTGGCATGTTCCCTGGAACGCTCGTGTATGTTTATGCCGGCTCCAGCGTGCCCAGTCTTCAGGCGCTGGCCGATGAGGGAGTTAGAGCGGTGTTTTCGACGGGCCAGTGGATACGCATTTTGGTCGCATTCGCGCTATTGGGGCTGTTTCCGCTCGTGATCCGTTGGACGCTTCGATACTTTGGCATTGCAGCACCGCTGCAGCTTGAGAAAGCACACGACAAGGGATCATCGAAATGACGCAAGCGGAGCCAACTGCGAAAATTATGGACATGACGCAGCATGCCGCTCTCCTGCCCAGGGACGAATTCAACCAAGAACTTGAGTCCAACGTCCATCCCCCGCAGTGGCGTAATCCGACGCCGACCGGTCGCTACAATCTCGTTGTGATTGGCGCCGGGACGGCCGGACTGGTCACAGCCGCCGGAGCCGCCGGCCTGGGCGCCAAGGTGGCACTCGTGGAGCGGGCGCTCATGGGCGGCGACTGCCTGAATGTCGGATGCGTGCCATCCAAGGCGATTATTGCCGCGGCGCGGACGGCCGCTGCGGTGCAAGGTGCCGGCGATTTTGGCGTCAACGTGCCTAGCGGCGCGAGCGTGGATTTCGCGGCCGCGATGGAACGAATGCGACGATTGCGCGCCAGAATCAGTCCGCACGACTCGGCGCGACGCTTTCAGGAATTGGGCGTTGATGTCTACTTCGGCGAAGGTCGGTTCGTCGATTCCGGTACACTGGATGTCAGCGGGACGCGGCTGCAGTTCAAGCGTGCTGTGATCGCGACGGGATCCCAAGCCGGCGTTTCGCAAATCCCCGGCTTCGAATCCATCGACTATTTGACCAACGAAACACTGTTTAGCCTCACGGAGCTCCCGAGACGCTTTGGCGTGATTGGCGCCGGGCCAATCGGCTGCGAAATGGCGCAGGCGTTCGCTCGACTAGGCTCGGAGGTATTTCTGGTCGAGGCAGAGCACGGCGTCCTGCCACGCGAAGAGCGCGACGGCGCTGAAATAGTTCAAAGGGCCCTAGCGCGCGACGGTGTCAAGTTGCTCTGTTGCGGCAAGAGCCTTCAGATCAAGAACAACAGCGGAATTCGCCTGACCGTAGAATCGCACGGCCATTCCTACGACGAGCCGAACGACAAGCTATTGGTCGCCGTTGGGCGAATTCCCAACGTCGAAGGCATGAACCTCGAAGCCGTCGGCGTCGAGTACGACAAGAAGGGAGTCAAGGTCAACGATCATCTTCAGACGACGAATCCACGCATCTACGCGGCCGGCGACGTCTGCTCACCCTACCAGTTCACGCATGCCGCCGACTTTATGGCCCGGATAGTCATTCAGAACGCCTTGTTCATGGGCCGGGCTAAGGCATCGCGACTCACCATTCCGTGGTGTACGTACACTTCGCCCGAACTGGCCCACGTGGGGCTTTACGAGCATGAGGCGAATCAGAAAGAGATCGAGACGGAATCCTTCGTCCAGGAATTTCGCGGCGTCGATCGCGCCGTGCTCGACGGCGAGGATGATGGCCTGGTGAAGGTATTGCTGAAGAAAGGAAGCGACCGAATTCTCGGCGCGACCATCGTCGCTCCCCACGCGGGCGACCTGATCGCGGAGATCACGCTTGCAATGACGCACAAGTTAGGCTTGAAGAAGATTGGCAGCACGATTCATCCCTACCCCACACAAGCGGAAGCAGTTCGGAAGCTGGGAGACTCGTATAATCGGACGCGCTTGACGCCGCTGGTGAAGAAGATGCTAGCTGCCTGGTTGCGTTGGACACGTTGAGCCCCGATGCATATCTGACAGATGATCAACTGACACGATGCGACCGTTCCTCGTAACCATTCTCATGATCGCCCTTGCCCTGGTAGCATTTGCACCGGGAGTGCGGCAATGCACGTTAGCCGCGCTCGACTGGGTGCAACAGGCTGGAGCTTGGGGTCCGGCAGCGCTCGCTCTGATTTACGTCATCGCCACGATCGGGATGGTTCCGGGCACGTTATTGACGCTTGGAGCGGGAGCGCTCTTCGGCCTGTGGATGGGCGTGCTGGCTGTCGTGATCGGCTCTAATCTGGGCGCGATTGCTGCGTTCGTACTTGGACGCACCCTGTTACGCGGCTGGACCCAAGCGATGCTCTCCCGAACTCCCAACCTTGCTGTCCTCGACCGCGCCGTCGCGCAGCAGGGCTTTCGCATCGTCTTGCTCACGAGGCTCTCTCCACTGTTTCCGTTCAATCTCCTCAACTACGCATTTGGCATGACAAACGTGTCGCTTCGTGACTACGTAGCAGCCTCCGCTGTGGGCATGTTTCCTGGGACCGTTCTTTATGTGTACATTGGTGCAGCGGCCGGGAGCCTGGCAAAGTTGAGGAGTGACGCCGACGACAGCGCAGCATCGAGGTTATCATTTGCCATCGGGTTGGTCGTCACACTGATGTTGACGGCCTATCTACACCGCTTGGCACAGGCCGCTTTGGCGCGGCAACGTCTGATCGGCACGACGGCAACTACTTCGGTCGACAAACCAACTCAGTAATCCACTTCAAAATCGCGAGTTGCTCCGGAGAAGGATTGGGCACCGCATTCAGCTCGTCTTTGAGAATCACCAAATTTTCCGCCTGATCGACGTCCGTAAGGGCGGGCAGCTCTACAATCTCGCCGTGCTTAACAAGATTCTCCGCAAGTCGATCGGCCGCATCACCTGTTCCGTATGGAACGTCACACCACGTGTCGAGCGGCAAATGTCGGTTGGTTCCAACAAGGTAGAATCCTCCGTCGTGACAGCGACCAAGTACGTGCGCGGTGAGTCCGGAGTCTAGCCGCAAGATGGAGAACGCTTCGCGAATGATGTCAGGCGAGATCTGGGGCGAATCTCCGCCGGTTGCGACGACTGTTTCGTGCCGGCGCCCGAGATCGATGAATACGCGGCCCAAGCGATCACCAAGGTTACCGGTTCCTTGATAAAGCCGCGGAAATCGCTGCCATCGCGGATCCTCTAGCGCCATCTCCTCAGCAACTGCCCAGTGGGGACGGATCCCATTTACATCCGCCGCTCTTCTTGCCGTCGCCTCCACTGCGGCAAGTGAAAGTCGAAAGAACTCTTCGGCACGCTCACGGCCAAGCCCCGCGGCGAGCCTGGTCTTGACGGGCGAGACGCCCGGCGTCTTTACGAACAGGGCCAAAGCTTCCGCCCACCGCTTCATGGGCATCGCGTCCATAGTGATCGGAAAAACTCCGGAGCCGCTTGTCGCCAGGTCCGCCAGCCATGCAGCAGCGTCGTCGTGAACCAACCATTCGTGCGGTACTTTCGAGCGCTAGTTGTGATGATGGCTCCCACGCAGTGAAGCGGTACTCGATGACGCCGAGCCGCCCACACTAACAGGTGATCTTCTCCATAGGTTGCCGTTTCGTCGAATCCGCCGACGTGCTCAAACGTGCGGCGGCTCAAGCACAGCCCCTGATCGCCAAACGGCAGGCCGAGGAAGCGCGAGCGAAATCGCACTCCAACGGCGTTTAGGCGCGCAAGCGTCGGTCCATCGTCCTGATATGCCAAGTCAAAGTAATGGAGCGCCTGCGAATGCGCATCGAGAGAACGCTCCAACGCCGAAAGCGCATTGCCGCTAACACGGCTGTCCGCATGCAGGAACCACAAGAACTGTCGGATCGAAAGTTTCGCGCCGTAATTCATCTGATGGGCACGGCCAGCAGGTGCAGCCATCCATCGAATACGGCGGGTTGGTCCGGCGGCGGCCCGCAGCTTTCTCAATTCCATTGGTTCTGCGTAGGCGCCAACCAGCAGTAGTTCAGCGTCCACGCCGTTCGCTAACAGGTCGCCGACGAGCGACCGCCATGCTTCCTCCTCCGGAGCGACTGGGATGACGATCGATACGTCCGCCAGCAACTTTTGGTGAGACTGTGGCACGACGCATGTCGCTGCGGACTGACGCCGTGGAGTAATGCTGAGATGATTCATGATCGCCGTCATGTCGAATATCGCAATGCCGATCTGCTAGCCCGGCTGGCACACGTTAGCAAATGTGACCCATTTCACGGACACTCTTCGCTGCTTCAGGCTATGATCGCAGATACGCGGCCAGTTTGTCGAGCCCGCCGTCAGCGTGCGATAGCGACATTCTCGCTTGCTGCACGAGTGTGATGCGGGTCACACATTGCGAGACGACGAGATTCGATAAACAAGTGCAGGGATGCTCCGCCGAGCATGAGCACACGAGTGGTGAACGTCGAAAGGAATCGAGATGACAAATGCGTCTTTACGTTGGATGACGGCAGGCACGGTTCTGATTACGGGCCTCGTGTGGACAACTGGCTGTACGACGAGCCGCGAGTGTAGCGGCGGGAGTTGCAGCACTCCCAGCTATTCTGGATCTAGTTACGCCTCGCCATCATCAGCCGAATTCCGGACCAGCGGACCGTACTACGGTTCGTCCTCTGGATCAGGGACAAGATAATCGTCGGGGCTACGCAAACCATGCAGCCGCCAAACACCAATTGCGCTCGCGATCCGCGGCAGAATGCATGCAAGCGTAATACAGGTGTCGCGGTGATCATCCCGGCGCGAAACGAAGAGGCCTCGCTTCCCCTGGTGCTGCGCGACCTTCCCCCGGTGGATACAGTCATTGTCGTCGACAACGGCTCCACCGACACCACGGCAGCCGTCGCGCTTCGACATGGCGCCGAGGTTATATTCGAGGGCCGATCTGGATACGGCTCGGCATGCTTGGCTGGCATGGCCGCCATTGAGGCTGCAGTGCGCGCAGGTTACCGACCAGAACCCAAGGTTGTTGTCTTTCTCGACGCCGATTACAGCGATCATCCGGAGCTATTGCCGCACCTGGTTGCCCCAATTCTTGACGGCGAGGCTGACTTCGTCCTTGGCTCCCGGCTCATTGGCCGCCGCGAGCCGGGATCCATGCCGGCCCAGAGCGTCTTCGGCAATCGACTCGCCTGCTTCTTGATGCGCCTCATCTGGCACGCTCGCTACACAGATCTGGGGCCGTTCCGGGCGATTCGGCACGACGCACTCCAGATGCTCCGAATGCAAGACCGCAACTTCGGCTGGACCGTCGAGATGCAGATCAAAGCCGTCGCAGCGGATCTGCGAATCGCGGAGATACCGGTTCCCTATCGACGGCGCGTGGGCACGAGCAAAATCAGCGGCACCCTCGCCGGTTCGGTACGAGCGGGCGCGAAAATCCTGTACACCATCGCGAAATCTGGTTGTAGGACTTGGAAAAATTCTCATATCCGTCAACAGCGACGGCAGGAACAGAAGGACGCCCGATTCTATTTCAACTCGAACGGCTAGTTTTTGGGAAGCGTCAGCGTGAGATTCTTGATCGCGACGGCGGTAGCTCAGGCCGTGCTTTACGGTGCGATCGCTTGGTTGTCGAGCGCGTTTGCCTACGGCACCAACGAGCAAGAGCGGCCGATTTTGCCGATGCTCGGGCTTTTCGCGGCGACATTCGTGCTTTATCTCGCGGCCGTCCGCACGGCCGTGCGTTGTCCGATAACGCGGCATCTTGGCTGGGTGATCGTGGCATCAGCGGTGTTGTTTCGCTGCATACTGCTTCCGACGGATCCAATTCAGGAAATCGACATCTACCGTTACCTTTGGGACGGCGCCGTGTCAGCACGGGGGCTAAATCCCTACCGATTTGCGCCGGCACAGGTGTTGGCCGCCGAGTCGCAAATGGACTCGCACGACGAACTCCGTTCGCTCGTCGAGATTCGTGACAGCTCGCCCGCAATTGCCGAGGTGCTCGGGCGCGTCCACTACGCGGACCTGACGACCGTCTATCCACCGGTTAGCCAAGCCGTTTTCGCTCTTGGAGATCGGCTGACGCCGCGCGATGCCACGGTCAACGCTCGCGTCATCATCCTCAAAGCGGTGCTGTCAATATTCGATGTCGCGACGATCGCACTCGTGTGGCTGCTACTCAGAGTTACCGCAAAGCATCCGGGATGGGCGGTCGCGTACGCCTGGTGCCCACTGGTGATGAAGGAGTACGCCGTTTCGGGCCACTTCGATTCGATTGCTGTTTTCTTTGCCACCGCGGCAGTGTACTGCGTCGTACGACAACGCGCTGATTACGTGGGGAAAAACCGCGTCTCTTGGGTGGTGGCCGGAGCTGTCCTGCTGTCCCTCGCGATCGGCGCAAAGCTGTATGCAATCGTATTGATACCGGTTCTGTGCGCCGCAATCGCTGCTAGGGCCCGTCTTGCGATCGCGGCGATGTTCGCCGCCGCGGCGGCGTTATGCACTGCGGCATGCCTCCTCCCCATGTTAGTGACGATGCCAGCGAATAATTCACCCTCGCTGGTTGTGCAAAGTGCGAGCGCTTCGTCGCCAGATCCTGTGACCTCCGAGGCGGCGACCTACGTCTCCGATGCACCGACCGCAAGCTCCGGACTCAAGGCATTCGTGGCACACTGGGAGATGAACGATTTTCTATTCATGCTTCTTGTCGAGAATATTCGCCCTACTGATCCTAAAGGGCACCAGCCTGAAGTTTGGTTTGCCGTGACCCCGGACGCCTGGCGAGAAGCCGTTACCACTCCCGTCGCAAGGCTACTTGCAACTAATTCAGCAACCGCCGCATTTTTCGCTACTCGAATACTGACATCGTGCCTTTTCCTGGCCATTGCCATCGCGCTTGCCTGGCGCGCTTGTCGAGCCAAGGACATCGCCGCCGTGGTCGAGGCAGCGTTTTTGACGCTGGCGTGGTTTTGGCTACTGTCGCCGACCCAGAACCCCTGGTACTGGACATGGGCCCTGCCGCTCTTGCCGTTTGCTCGCGGCCGAGCCTGGTACGCGATGTCCGGACTAGTCATGCTTTACTATCTGCGCTTTTGGCTTCAATATCAGTTCCCTGACGGCCCGGTCCTTGGCATTGGCTATACGGGGACGCAGTTCTTTGACTTCGTCGTCACCTGGCTCGAATACGCGCCTTGGTTCGTGTGGCTCGGAATCGCTGCTTGGCTCCGACGCTACTACGCAGCAAGCGATCCCCTCGAAAATCGAACGTGTGTAGGCGGTTTCACAGAGATTAACGATGAATCGACCTACCATACGAGCAGAATTTGTAATCAAAAGGAGCCGAACTGAAGTGAACACACGAACGGATACAACGGATCACTCTGTGGAAGAGACGGTATATCAACGATATGCAGGTGCTGCGGTCCACGTAGAACAAGCGCTCTGCTGCCCCGTTGAGTATTCTGCTGATTTTCTCTCGGTGGTTCCCAAGGAGATCTTGGAACGCGATTACGGGTGCGGCGATCCGACGCCCTTTGTCAAGGAGGGCGAGACCGTAATTGATTTGGGATCCGGCGGCGGCAAGCTGTGCTATATCTTGGCCCAAGTTGTCGGCAAACGGGGCCGCGTCATTGGCGTCGACTGCAATCGCGAAATGCTCGCGCTGGCCCGCCGTCACCAGCAGGCTGTTGCAGAACGGCTTGGCTTCAGCAACGTCGATTTTCGCTACGGTCTGATTCAGGATCTACGTCTCGACTTAGATTTGCTGGGGCGGGAATTGGAGCAACATCCGGTACGTGATCCGGCCGGCTGGTTGGCCCTCCGCCATCTCGAAGAGCGCCTTGGCCGAGAGCAGCCGATGGTAGACGACGAGTCGGTTGATTGTGTGGTCTCCAACTGCGTGCTGAATCTCGTCCGCCCCCAGGACCGCCGGCAGCTTTTCAGCGAAGCGTTTCGCGTGTTGCGCCGGGGCGGCCGTGCCGCCATAAGCGACATCGTCGCCGATGAGGACGTTCCGAAGCACCTCCAGCGTGATCCGACGCTCTGGTCCGGCTGCATCTCCGGCGCCTTTCGCGAGGACCGCTTCCTTGAAGCCTTCGAAGAAGCAGGCTTTCACGGGATCAGCATCGCCAAGCGGCAGCGCGAGCCCTGGCAAACAGTCGAGGGGATCGAATTCCGCTCGATCACGGTCGTCGCCTACAAAGGTAAGCAGGGGCCGTGCCTGGAGCGGAACCAGGCGGTGATCTATCGAGGCCCCTTCAAGAAGGTCGATGACGACGACGGCCACGTCTATTTTCGAGGCGCTCGAATGGCTGTCTGTGACAAGACGTTCCAGTTGCTTCAGCGTCCTCCATATGCGGGTCTTTTTGATGCAATCGACCCTCGGGAGGCAATCTCCGTTTCGGATGCAGCGCCGTTTGATTGTCGCCGCTCGAAGGTCCGCGATCCTCGTGAGACGAAAGGCGCTGACTACCACGCAACGACGGAATCAGCCGGACCGTGCTGCGCGACCGACGGGGCGTGCTGCTGATCACAGTTGATCGTGTATTGGCGTAGACTCACTTGCATTGACGAAGGAATCGTCGTGCTGATTAGCAGGAGCACTTCATGGTTGAATTGACTTTGATGCGTCGCAAAAGCCCCCTTGCAAATGCGGTTGAGCAATTGCGAATCTTGGATAACGCCGCCGAGTTGCCGGGCTTCGAGGATACACTCTCCGAACACGGGCTGCGACCGCTAACGGGGCACGGCATCGAGGTCCTGCAAGTCAATGTCGGTAAACTCTGCAATCAGACCTGCCGCCATTGCCACGTCGACGCAGGACCTGACCGCCGCGAGAGTATGTCACGCGAGACGGCCGAAGCTGTCGTGCGCGTGCTGGCGGCGACCGACATTCCGACGCTCGACATCACCGGCGGCGCGCCGGAGATGAATCCCAACTTTCGCTGGCTCGTGGAGCAGGCCCGGCGGTTGGACCGACATGTCATCGACCGTTGTAATCTCACGATTCTCCTTGCGCCCGGCTTCCAAGATCTGCCGGAATTCCTCGCGCAACACGAAGTCGAGATTGTGGCCTCACTACCTTGCTATCTGGAAGCGAATTGCGACCGGCAGCGCGGCGACGGCGTGTTCCGCCGATCAATCGAAGCGCTCAAGCGGCTGAATGAACTGGGCTACGCTCGGCCTGACGGCGAACTCGACCTGACGCTTGTGTACAATCCGGTTGGCCCATCATTGCCGCCGCCGCAAGCGAAGCTTGAGTCAGATTACCGGCTTGAGTTACGTGCGCGATACGGAGTGGAATTTACGCGGCTCTACACCATCACGAACATGCCCATCAGCCGGTTTCTCGACGATCTGTTGCGCTCCGGCAAATATGACGAGTACATGCAGAAACTTGTGCGTGCGTTCAACCCGGCGGCGGTCGACGGCGTGATGTGCCGCACGATGATCTCCGTCGACTGGCAGGGACGGCTTTACGACTGCGACTTTAACCAGATGCTCGAACTGCCGGTTACCGCCGAAGCGCCGCAGACGATTCATGATTTCAACCTCAAGCGGCTCGCCGATCGAAAAATCGTTACTGGCCGACACTGCTATGGCTGCACTGCAGGCTGGGGATCGGGCTGCCAGGGCAGCGTTCTCGGTTGAACACAGGATCGACGTAATGGGTATTGGTATTGTCTTGCTCTCTGGGTTGGTATTGGCCTACGCCAACGGCGCCAACGACAACTTCAAGGGTGTGGCAACGTTGTTGGGAAGCGGTACGGCGAACTATCGTCGAGCATTGGCTTGGGCAACTGCTACCACCCTTCTCGGCTCGTTGATGGCTGTCTCATTGGCCGGTGCGCTGCTCAAAAACTTCAGCGGAAAAGGATTGGTGGATGACTCGCTCGTCGCAAGCGGCGATTATGTAGCCGCCGTCGCGCTCGGAGCTGGGCTTACCGTTCTCATGGCTACTAGAATCGGCATGCCCGTCTCGACGACGCATGGACTTGTCGGGGCCCTGGTCGGAGCCGGCTTTTCCGCAGGGTCGCCTGTCAACTTCACGCAGCTCGGCGGCAATTTCTTTTTGCCGCTGCTGATGAGCCCCGTCCTGGCAATCACCGTCGCGGCATCGATGTATCCGCTCATGAGAGCTGCGCGTCAGATGCTGGGAATCTCGGCTGAAACGTGCATTTGTGTTGGAAATGAAGTGTTGGAGATAGTTCCTATTGGCAACCATACTGCGGCATTTCAGCAAGCAGAGCAGTTATCCATGCGAATGGGCGATCGCGTGACGTGTCAGAATCGATATCAAGGCCAGCTCTTCGGCATCGAAGCTGAGGCCGCATTGGATTGGTTGCACTACCTTTCGGCCGGCGCGGTGAGCTTTGCCCGCGGCCTCAACGATACGCCGAAGATTGCCGCCCTGCTGCTTGTTTCATCCGTTTCTGGACTGGCCGGCATGGCCATTGTCGGAATCGCCATTGCATCCGGCGGGATTGCCAACGCGCGGAGAGTTGCCGACACGATGAGCCACAGGATCACGGCCATGAATCATGGGCAAGGCTTTACCGCAAACCTAACGACAAGCGTGATCGTGATTGCGGCTACCAGATTGGGAATGCCCGTATCCACGACTCATGTTAGTTGCGGCGCATTGTTCGGCATCGGCTCTGTCACCAGGCAAGCCCGCTGGGCGACGATAATGAAGATTCTCGCCGCTTGGATCACGACGCTGCCGCTAGCGGCTTGTTTCGGCGCGGCCAGTTTTTGGATCATGCGATGGCTGTAGGCTAAGAGCATGTCGCTCGGTCGTTTTTTGCTGGACCCTGCGAGCTCTTTAGAGGATTATGCAACCATGAAGCCGAACGACGAAAATGGCAAACTGCCGCTCGACCAGCGTCCCTTTCGCATTCTAATTATCTCCGGTTCGGACCGTCAACAATACAACTGTCCGGGCGTCGACTCAAAGTCGCGTACTCTTACGCTGCGAATGGTCGAGCGGCTACCACAGCATTGGGAAATCGATTACGAAGACCTCGGCAATGTCTACGGCCGCGCTCGCATTCAGAGTTGTAATGCTTGCGTTTCCACGTCCATGGCGTTGTGCTGTTGGCCGTGCAACTGTTACGAGCCGAACCACAAAGACGAACCCGACTTGATGTGGGATCTCGATCTGTACGCGCGGCTCGACCTGGCCGACGCCTGGGCAATTATTGGTCCCATCAACTGGTATGCTCCGACTTCCAATTTGAAGCTCATGTTTGATCGCTTGGTTTGCATGACTGGCGGAAATCCGCGCGAGGATCTTATCGAACATAAGAATCCGGAGCTGGCCAAGAAGTTAGAGCATGATCCGCAATGGGAGGAATTGAGCCTCAATCACTTGGAAGGACGTACCGCGGCCTTCTTTTGCTACGGCGACGGCGGCGCCGACGACCTGGACGAAACGGGCCGCCCCAAGAACCTCAGACATCGTGAGTACTTTGACCCTGGCGAGGAGCCCTTCCGCGATAATCGCGATGCGTATGCTCCGCTTGTTTGGACGTGCCGCTTTGGCGGCGTGGAAGTGCCAGACCGGTTGTGGCGATACCTCGAATTCGGTCAAGGCAAGAAATATAGCGACAATCAGGCGGAGGATATGGCGAGGGACGACCACGTGAATCGACAGTTCGACGAATGGACGGATGAGTTTGCTAGATTTGTTGAAGCGAAAGGGCGTGTTACGCCCGGAAAATATCGTGCGTTTGGCTACAAACCGCCGAGCCACCGGTGGGCGGACATGAAGCTCAAATGGCGGGAGCTGCGCATGCGTATTGGCCATGCCCCACGCGGTTCCTCCCCAGCGGATCAAGAAGCGCACGGCCTGAATCAAGATGCTTCACTTTTTCCCGCCAAGGGCGAAGGCGAAAAGCTGCGTAATAGCTGAAGAAACTACCAGCTTGCAAAATACTGGTCGCGTGGGTAATGACGCTGCCACTTCGAGCTGTTTTGGGTGCCGCGAGCCGGTGGATTTTCCACGCCTTGTGAGTTGCGTCTCCTCCCACAAGCCCCGATCGGATCGCTCGCGTTGGTTTTTCCCAGTGCCCTTGACTCTGTAGTATGGTCCGGGGTCGATAATAGATTTTGAGGAAAGAAATGCGATCATGAGCGGTTCAAAAACAGGGCCATTGACGATTGGCAAAGTGGCCCGACGCAGCGGAATCGGAATTGAGACGGTGCGCTTCTACGAGCGGCAGGGCCTACTGACCAAGCCGGATCGCACAGCCTCCGGGTATCGACAGTTCAACGAGGATGTGATCGCTCGGTTGCAGTTCATCCAGCGGGCGAAGGAACTTGGCTTCACGCTCAACCAAATCAAGGAACTTCTTTCCTTGCGAGTGGATCCCGATACATCCTGCAACAACGTGAAGGCCAGAGCCGAAGCCAAGATTGAGGACATTGCCGACAAAATTAGGACGTTGCAGCGAATGAAGAAGGCTCTAATCCGGCTGACTCAACAGTGTGGGAAACGAGGCGGTGGATCAGAGTGTCCGATTCTGGATGCACTGGATAGACGCCGACATAATTCAAGGACGGAAGGTGAACATCGCGACGACAATTGCCACAATAGCGGAATGCCCAAAATGCGGAAGAAAAGGAATTAGGCATGACCCTCTCGAAAGCAAAGGCACAGTCCAGCGATGCTAAATCGCTGGCGAGTCGCGGCGAGACAATTGCCAAGGTCGGCTCACTTGTTTCAGCAATCGTGGCGTCGAGTTGCTGCTGGTTGCCGTTGCTGCTGTTGGCTATCGGAGTGTCGAGCGCCGGTGTCGCGTCGGCGCTGGAGATCTATCGCCCGGTGCTAATCGTCGTCACATTTGGCTTCTTGGCGGCAGCATTCTATTTCACCTATCGCCCACGCAGGAAAGCCGCTGGCGAACACATCTGTTGCGCTGCTGAGTCAACCGATGTCGACAACCGTTGCTGCGCGTCGACCAGTACAGGTCGCTTCGGCATGATGGCCGCGAACAAGATCATGCTGTGGGTCGTCACTTTGCTTGCGATCGTGTTCCTGCTGTTCCCGCATTACGTCGGGGCTTTGTTGGGAGGCAGTGAAACGAACACCGCCGCAGCGAATACGAATCGCGCTATTGTGAAAATCGAGGGGATGTCCTGTGACGCCTGCGCCGCCGTAACGGAAAAGACTCTGCGTGACGTTCCGGGTGTGCTGGCTGCTGAAGTTGACTACATGCGGGGTGAGGCGGTCATCCGCACTGAGTCTGGCGCTGCCTTTCCGCGCGACGAAATCCTGGCGGCGCTGAAAAAAGTGGGTTACGTCGGTCATTTAGACAGGCACCGGCAGATCGAGCCGGCACGCGAGATTGTATTCAAGGTCGCTAGGTTAGGATGCCCGTTGGTCGACGGCGTGGGTTGCGGGCACTTGCTCGCACCGACGCTCGGAGAAATCGACAGCATGGAGGGCGTCACGCGCAGTTTCTCGAACTGGACCGGCGCCTTGATTCGCGTATCTGTTGCGAAAACCTCCGATCGTGAGGCCGTTGCCGAACGAGTCCGCGCCGTCTTGGCGGCGAACCAGCAAAAGCCTTCGCGAATAGCAGGCGATGACTTGACGCGCGCATTGCAGAAAGAGGATTGGCGGGGAGCGGACCGCATCTTCGAACTGACCTCTTACGAGTTCAACACCGTCGCCAAGCGGCGGATCAACGATTTCGCAAGTAGCGAGGGGCTCAAGCGATCCGAGCGGACTCGGCTACTCGATCTTGTGGATGAGCTTTGGGAGAAAGCAGCCGAGGGGTTGGACACGCCGAAGCCGGAATCTGAAGCCTATGCGATGTATTGGCGAAACCGTTTGGACAAGTTTGTCACCGCGTACGCGCATCGGGCGCGCGAGCTGTTATCCGCCGAGCAGGTCGAAAAGCTTGTCCGCATGGCGTCGAGAGTTGAATCGCCAAGTCCGAATGATCAATCTGTGCCTCGCGGGAAAGGACAGGATGCTCACTAGGATTGAATTCGTTCGTGGAATGGGCCTTGTTGCTGCCGTGGAGCGGGCGGGGTACTGCGCCACCGTTGTTATTGGACTGAAACCGTGATACGCAGCCGGACAATGAGCACTGCTATCATCGGAGTGCTGCTGGTTGTTCTCGGAGCGGGGGCTTATTTTGGCTCCCGTTTCGTTTCCAAACTGCTGACGTGGCGGCACTTGGACCAGACTTATGAGGAGGAGTTTGCCGCTCCCTCGGAAGTCGCTCCGGACCTCAAGGGAAAGAGACTCGTCTTCCACATCAAAACTGGACTCAACCAGGATGACAGCCAGATTTGCGTCGGCTTCAACATCATCTTTGCCGCTATCGAAGCGGGGGCCCATGTCTCAATCCTGTTCGACGCGGGAGCCGTTCTCGACCTGCACGACAACTTGGCCTCAACGCGCGTGCCTGTGCGTCTGCAGAAGGTGATCGCCTACCAAATGAACCTGCCGGTCGATCAGATGCCCAAGAACTATAGGGAATACCTCGAACTGCTCCACCGCCGAGGAGCAAAGATTTATGCCAATACCGCCATGCGGATCGTTACCGGCGACGCCACTCACGTGAAACAGAAAATTGCTGGCTATGAATTCGTCGAGCCGGCAACATACACAAAGGCGGCGGAACTGCTCTCCGAGGCCGATTCCGTCGTTGTGTATTGAGCGCAAAGCGTTCAGGCTATCTTGCAACGGTGATGGAGGGATTTCAGCAAAGGATATTAAGGGAGTATGGCTGAGCATTTCGACCTAGTGATACTCGGTTCCGGTTCGACCGCCTTTGCTGCGGCTCTGGCCGCGCAGGAGATGGGTAAGACCGCGGTAATGACCGAAGAGCGGACCATCGGCGGCACCTGCGTCAATCGAGGCTGCCTGCCATCGAAGAACCTGATCGAAGCAGCGAAGCTCGTGCACGACGCACGAAAGCCGCGCTATCTCGGCCTCAAGGCTTGTCCGATGGAGTTGGATTTCACGGAACTCATCGCTCAGAAAGATGAGGTTGTTCACAGCTACCGTGAGAAGAAATATGAGAGCTTGGTTGATGGTCGTATTCGCATCGAGCGAGGCCATGTCCAATTTGTTGATCCGCAGACGGTCGAGATCGACGGGAAGCGGCTCAGCGCCGAGAAGTTTTTGATTGCCACAGGTTCCCGCCCGGTCATTCCCAACATCGAAGGATTAGATCAGGCGCCATATCTCACAAGCGACCTTCTCACCGTCGCTGATGAGATAGAACTGACGGTGCTTCCCAAATCCCTGCTGATCGTCGGCGGCGGTTACATCGCTCTCGAATTGGGCCAGATGTTCCATCGCTTCGGGACGGATGTGACAATCTTGGAACGAAGTGAGCAGTTGCTCGCCCACGGCTATGAGCCGGAGGTCGGAAACGCCATCGGGCAAGTGTTCTACGAGGAAGGAATCCGAGTAATCACGAAGGCGACGGTTTGTTCGGTTCGGCAGGATCAGCAGGGCGTCGTGGCAACCGCCTCGGTTGGCGGAGCACGGCGAGAGTACCGGGCCGAAAAGCTGTTGGTCGCCACGGGCCGACGCCCAAATACCGACCACATCGCCATTGAGCGATCCGGGGTGTCGGTGAATCACCGTGGCGAAGTTGAAGTGGACAAGTTTCTGAGAACCAACGTACCTCACACTTTTGCAGGCGGGGATGTGATCGGTCGGCAGACCGAGAGCCAGATGGCAACACCGGTCGGGAGCCAAGACGGAGGGATTGCCGCTCGAAACGCACTTTCAAACGGCGACATGCGGCCGGTCGATCATCGCGTTATCCCCCGGTGCATCTTCACCGACCCTCAAGTTGGCACTGTTGGCATGACTGAGGAACAGGCCACTTCCGCCGGCCACGAGTGCTGGTGCAATACGATCCCCATGTCGCTTGTGCCTCGCGCCGGCGCTATCCGAGATACGAGAGGCATCGTCAAGATGGTGGCTGACGCCAAGACCGACGAAGTGCTGGGTGTGTCGATGGTCGGTCACAATGCTGGAGAAGTCATCCACGAAGCAGCGATGGCGTTGCGGTTTCACGCCAAGTTGCATGACTTCATCGATCTGCTGCACGTCTATCCGACGATGGCAGAAGCCCTAAAGATCGTCGCCATATCCCGATACAAGGACCCGGTGAGGTTATCCTGTTGCGCGGAGTGACCTGCTTTCGGCAAGCACCGCGCTGACGCTGGTGACCCTCGCCTTCGCGCTATTCCTATTGCGAATTCGCGTCCGCACGACCGCCTTGCGCTGCCTCCTGTAATTCAGCAGGCAACAAGTGTATCTCAGTTCACAGATTCCGTCGCGAAAAGCATGGAAACTGTAGTTGTGCGGTGTTTGTCCACCGATTGCACGTACGACGGGTGAACCGTCCGCCGTAGCGTCTGCGCGAGTTCTGGGCCCTTTGGAAAAGGCCAATCCGACGATCATCCTCACGCGCAGCGTCATGGCCGACCCAGGTGATGGAGGGATTATTCGATGATCCGATTATCACTGCCGCGTGTCGTCATTGTCGCAATAGCGCTAACGTGGTACGCGAGCATGGTGTACGGTCAGTCGCAAACCCGATACGCCCCGCCGGAGCCCGCAAGGTCCGGATCAGGGTCGCGCGGCTATTCAGGGAATCAGCTCCGTGGCACGCATCGTCAGGATGTTGGCCAGGGATACGCCGTTCGTCGCCCAAATTCCGTTACGTTGCCGCACGGGCAAGCCCGAGTCCCATACGGACAATCATCCTTCGGGCAGCCGCATCAAGGTGCTGCCTCGATCGGCTCTGGCACCAGCCGCTCGCCTTTCGCGAATCCGTTTTCATCGATCTCGGCGTCGCCGACCGTCAGCCCGTATTTGAATTTGTTTCGTGAGGGCCTTGGCGAAAGCGACGACTTTAGCTATCAGACGTTGGTCCGCCCACAACTCCAGCAGCAGCATGTCAATCAGCAGTTGGAGCGACAGAATCTGGAGCTGTCCCGCCGCCTGCAAGCGATTTCGGCGCACGGCGCGTACAAGAATCCAGCGGGGACCGAAAACCTATCGCCTACTGGCCATCGGTCCGTATTCAGCAACCACAGCCACTACTTTCCGAGCACCGCCCGACGGCAGCAACAGTAGCCGTCGTCCCATCGTGTTGCTCACGTCGCTTCGTAGGCGGCATTTGTTCCTCAGCCTCAGCGGAACGACGAATGAGCCGGCAATTCCGAGAAGAATCAGCGCCGGCGCCGCCGGCTCGGGCGCCAGCAGGTTGACACGGGCGGAAGAAACCGCAGCCGAGCCGCTAGCGTCCGATAGCCCGAAGTTGGCGCGCCAGAGGTTGTAATGATCTGCCGAGAACGTGCCGCCTTGTCCACTGCGCCACACAACGTAATCGGCCGCATCAACTGCGCCGTCGTTGTTGTAATCGCCTGGCGGCCGGCTAAGGAACCATGACTGCGTGAAGGCGGAATTCAACATGAAATCCATGAGCATTGTGCCCACCTTCTCGCGACCGAAAACAGACGGGTGTGTGCCGTCGTTGCTAAAATCGGCCTGCTCCCAGATGAGACCATCGCTGCGCGGGGTAAGTCCATCGGCCCAAAGGTACGGTCCCCACGCGAGCCACGGCGCCACGCCGCTCGAATAGTCGAGGTCGCCGGCCAGCGAATCATCTGCACCGCCATTCATTTGGTCGATTTGCGCTTCGATGAGCCACTTTACCGCCAGGCCGGATTCGTAGGCATACGGCTCGGGATTGAGAGTAGTTGTGGCGTACCCGGCGTAGATTCGGCTGGAAAAGAATAATTGCTGAAGATTCGGATAGCGAACCTTGAGCGCGCGCGATATATCGCCCATCTGTCTCACGAGCCGATAGGCGTCGGCATTCGCATCGGGCAGCGAAACCGTCGGGCCCGGATTGGCCACTTTTACCCAAGCCGCCTGCACCTGTTGCTCGCTCAAGCCGTTGGGCGTCAGCAATTCGTTAACAATGCGGTCGTAATCGGGATCGTTCGGTGAATCCCAATCCGCGGCGGGTTTCCCTCCTTTGGCTCCATCGACGACGAACAGTGAAGTGTGATCGACAGCTTGATGGACCGCCGCCTGACCCATGAAGGAATAGGAGCTGCACGCGCCGGTGATGCCGGAGCAAAACTCTTGCGTCGTGTTTGACATGCCGATCGAGATCAGCACGTACTTCCCGTCGTCGTCCGGCTCACCAAGCGTGTTGAGTGGCCGGATGGCGAGCGCCCGGGCAAGCCCTTCCGCGGCGTGTGCCGGCGGCACTTCATTCGACCCGTTCGGATAAAGTCCGCCCTGAAACTGATCAAGATACAGTCCGGGACCGAGATCATTCAGCGGCGTGAACGAAAGCGGTGTCTGGGCGAGTACTGAGGTGGCACTTATTGCCAAACACAACACCGTTGTGTGCGTGGGGGAAAGTCGCGCCATCTTCACTAACTCCTAAACGGTGACCGGCAAGCTGAAGAGCGGTCATAGTGGCCGCAATAGAATGCAACCCCGGGCGGACGCAGTTGTTCCGCTCGACTCGATTCGACCTATTGTCTGGACGCCGCAAAAACGCTCACTTGAACACCTCCGTCTCCGGGTGAAACGCATACCAGGCGAACCACAGCGAATACATCCACTGGACGCTGTCATCCGCTTCGACGACGCGCAGACTGCGAGACTTCGGGGTGTATTCGATGACGATCTTTTTGCCATCAATTTGATCTTCCACGCGCCGCCGTTCGCGGCCGAATGCCGATAGGGGATACGCGCGAGCAGTGGTATTGGTCCAAACACCAAGTACTTGTTCCTTCATCGGCAAACGATCGCTTGCCGGGCGAGCGGGAAACATCAGCCCTGGCTGTTGGAAGTAGCCCGCATAAGGATCGCGCTGGTAGTCACGAGGATGCCCCGTTTGCGGCGATAACACCTTGGTGTGCGGATAGCGAGATCGCCAGTTATGCCATGTCGTCAGCTCGATCGGCAGCGACTTGAGCGACTTCCTCGCACCGGGACCGGCAATGCCCTCCGCCTTCACCTGGGACCAGAGACTTTCCGGCCGGCCGCCGCGGTCGAACATGATGACGTTGCTGTTGTAGAGCAGGCCGGATACGCCAAATTCGCGCTCGCCAAGCTCCGTGCGACGGTCAAACGCCGCGGCAGAATCGCACAGCGGGCAGTAAGTGATCGCCACCGGCATGCCGCCGACCCGGTCGTTAACGACCTCATGGTAGTTGAGAATCTTGAGCGGATAGGCCCTGACATCTTGCCCGTGGACAAACCCAATCACGCGGTCGTTCGGCGCCAAGTATGTGGCATCTCGCGCCCCGATAAATCGCGGTTTGGTCAACGCGGGGATTCCGTCCTTAGGCGGACCGCCAGACAGAATTTCATTGCGTGGCACAGTGGCATTAGACAGATCAAAGGCGGAAAAGCCTCGCTGACGGGAGGCGGACTGCGCGTGCGCAATGTTTCCGAATTCGATTGGACTCGCCACTGAATCACGCGGGCGATCCAGCTTTTTGTTGCGACCGACGTACACATTCGAAATGACCAGCAGAACCACGGCAAACGGCACGATCCAGCCGACCAGAGAATGCGAGATGCATTGACCAAACGCTCTGATGATTGATGGTTTGTGAATCTCATCCGTCGGCGCTGAGTCGCAATCCAGTGCATCGGTGCGCGAATTGTCGCCCTTCGCTGCCATTCGTTCCTCCTCGTCCAAGCCCGGCCCCTAATTTCCGCCGATACCTTGCCGAAAAGCTTTCCGTAGCCTACCGCGGCATCGTGCGACAGACTGTGAATCAGTGAACACTTCTACCCACGCCCAAGCGGCACGAAGAACTGTATGCCGTTTCACGGAGGGGAAATAAGCATTACTGCTATCGTATGGCTTTACGTTGATTCGCTTTGTACTACGGCATTCCCAATCGCGACCGGGCAGGAGAAATAAAATGAAGGCAGTTTGGATGAAGATGGTCGCTGTCTCATTGCTCGTTGGGGGAATTGTTGGTTGCTCAGCCGAACCGCCCGCTTCTTCCCAACCGCGGCCCGCTGCAGACGAAGACGAAAAAGACGAAAACGGCTCCGGGACGAAACCGGCTGGCGAGGCGCCCGCCGGAAGCTCTAGGCGGTGAGAATTCGAAATGGATGAATCCCGGTGTCAGTGATAACACCGAGCCTATCGCGAATCGGAATTGGCCTCACGGTATGGGCAGCGTCACTCTTTGCGGCGCTCGCGATCAGAGACTTGCCCGGAGACTGGGGGCACGCCATTTGCGGGCCGTGGGGATGCGGACCGCCACTTCAGGCCTTGCTGGCTTGTCATATGGCCTGGTTGATCATTCTTGCGCCACCTGCCGCTCTTTTGGCCCGGTCGACTCAGATCTCGGCTCACGGGCTGCGACGCTTTGGCGCATTCCTCTGTGTTCTGGCCGCCTTATTCGTCGCTGCGGCGGTCATCTACCAGGGGCTAACCTGGTGGCCGTCAGAAAGCCAATGGCAGCGTGGATTTTTTTGGCGCCGCTGCGCATTCGTCTTGGCCACTACGGTTGACCTCCCCGTGGCGCAGCTTTTGCTCGTCGGCCTTTACCTCAGATTCGGCCGTCTGCACTGAATGTAAAACGCCTTACAGACTAGAAAACGCCATCGGCAGTAGGCTCCACGGATTGAAGTTCTTTAGCCCCTGGTTGGACGAATCGCTAATTTGGAGGAGATAAATATGCGCAACCCGACTCTTAAACGACGCGAATTTACCAAACTGTCTGCGGCCGCCTTTGGAGGACTACTTGCCGGGAGCACCGGGCTCGTCGCAGCGCAAGAAGAGGAGCGAGAAGACAAAAGGAAGCTTCTTGTCGATCCAGCCTTACTCCTTGAAGAGCCGCACGTTTGCCGCGGACTCAATACCTGTCGCGGGAAAGGCAAAGGCGAACAGAATGCATGCATGGGCCAAGGCGCTTGTGCTGTCGTGAAGGAGCATTCCTGCAACGGCGAAAATGACTGCAAGGGCATGGGCGGCTGCGGAGGCTATCCCGGCCAGAACACCTGTAAGGGCAAAGGTCATTGTGCTGTTGCCTTGAAGAAGGAGACGTGGGCCATAGCGCGAAAACAACTTGAGCACCTCATGGCAGACGCGGGCAAAAAGCTTGGTGCAGCGCCCAAATGACCACATTCCTTAGGGCCGCCAGCGCGCTTCGCCGGTTTGAGGTAACGCCATGAGCCAGCTGCCGCGTCTGGGAAACCCGAACCTTGGCCTCGGGGTGGGACTCCGTACGGTTCACTATCCGTACATCCTAGAGAACCATCCTGAGGTCGATTGGTTTGAGATCATTTCCGAGAACTACATGGACTCCGGAGGCCGGCCGCGGTACGTGCTCGACCAGATCGCCGAGCGGTATTCGGTGGTGATGCATGGCGTCTCCATGTCGATCGGGAGCACCGATCCCCTCGATTTTGACTACCTGAAAAAACTCAAGGTGCTCTCCGGTGCTGTCGGCGCCCGATGGATTTCAGACCACATCTGCTGGACCGGAGTCGCCGGCAGAAATTCGCACGACCTGTTGCCCGTGCCGTTTACAGAAGCGACGCTGCGGCACGTCGTCGAGCGAGTGCGCGTCGTGCAGGACTTCCTTGAGCGGCCGCTGGTATTGGAGAACCCAAGCAGCTACGTCACGTTCGCTCGCTCCACGATGCGGGAATGGGAGTTCATTAGCCGGTTGGCGGAAGACGCTGACTGCGGATTATTGCTGGACGTTAACAACGTCTACGTATCTAGCGTCAATCACGATTTCGATCCAGTGGAATTCATCAGGTCTGTTCCCCATCATCGTATTGTGCAGGTCCATCTGGCGGGCCACACAAACTGCGGCACGCATTTGATTGACACGCACGACGATCACGTCATCGACGCTGTATGGGAACTGTATCGGCTTGCACATCAGCTTACCGGGGGCGTGTCAACGCTTCTGGAATGGGATGCAAAGATTCCTGAGTTTCCGGTTGTGCATGCCGAGGTGCAGAACGCACGCAAGTACATCGACGCCGAATGCACTGCGTCGTCATTGAATTCTCTCCGCCAGTTAGATCATTCGATGAGCGTTCGCATGGACGCCGATCGGCGAAAGAAACATACTACCGTGCCTCATCCCGCCTCGTTCGTTACGGCTGAAGTCGATGACCCTGTGGCAGTCGCGTGAAGAGCTTGTAAAGCTTCAAAAATGGATGCTGTCGGTGATTACTCATCCGGACGGCGTCCTGGCGGGTGTTGCCTCGGCAGAGGCCCGTCAGCAGATTGATGCGCCGCCCGACGAGTTGGAACAGATCATCGAACGATCGCACAATTTGACAAGCGTGGAACGTCTCCAGGTCTATGGAAACGCCTACTACGCTCGCCTGATTGAGTGTTTGCAGGAAGAATTTCCCGCCACAGCGCACGCGCTTGGCGAAGAAACTTTTGGAGCATTCGCGTTCGAGTATCTACAGGCTTATCCGCCTCGGAGCTACACGCTGGCAAAGCTCGCCGCAGATTTTCCGCGTTTTTTACGCGACACGCGGCCCGCGCAGGATACTGACGACGGTGGCGGTGGAGATTGGGCCGACTTTCTCATTGACCTGGCGACGCTGGAGAGAACGTACAGCGAGGTCTTCGACCGTCCAGGCCCGGAGCGCCAGGGTACGCTTCGGCCTGACGAGGTGGCGGCCTTATCGGCCGATCAATGGCCCAACGCAAGATTGGTGCCGGTTGATTGTTTGCGGCTCATTCAATTGCGATTCCCGGTCCACGAATTCGCGTCAGCGGTCAGGCACGGCCAGAAGCCGACCATCCCGTCCCCCGCGGAGACATATCTCGTCGTGAGTCGGCGAAACTATGTTGTGCATCCGCGCGCCGTCTCGAAACTGGAGTTCGAGGCGCTGATGGGATTGAGCAATGGGCGCAGCGTTGGCGAGGTTATTTCCCTCGCCGCAGGATCGTGCGACTTGGATTTCGAACAGCTTTCAATACAAATTCGCGGATGGTTCCAGCGTTGGTCCGCGGACGGCCTATTTATCGGGATCGGCGCATCAGATTAGTGAAAGCTTCAAACGGATCGATAGAGAGACATGGTCTTGTCGAACAATCCTTAGAAACGCCGCGTAGCTTGCCGACGGAGTCCTCTTCTCTTGAACCGACGGAGCGAACCGATGGCATCGACAGCTAGCGTGGCGAAGAAGCTGACCTACAAGGTCATGAACTGGCGGGATTACAACGAGTCGCTTGTCCGCCGAGGCGACATAACTTTCTGGTTTGACGAGGATGTGCTCGACGCCTGGGAGCATGACAACGCCCCGTGGAAAGTCGGCCGCCCCTTCATCTACAGCGACGTGGCGGTCGAGACGCTGCTCACGCTGCGCGAGCTTTTTCGGCTCCCCTACCGCCAGACCGAAGGCTTGGGCTGGGCGTTGGTGAAGCTGATGCACGCCGACGTGGCGATTCCCGACTTCACGTCGCTGGCGAAACGGGCCGCGAAGCTGGGCGTGTCGCTGGAGGTCCGCGACGCCAAGGGCCCGATTGACGTGGTGGTCGACAGCACGGGGCTGAAGGTCTACGGCGAAGGGGAGTGGAAGGTTCGCCAGCACGGCCAGAGCAAGCGCCGCACGTGGCGGAAGCTGCACCTGGCGGTCGATCCGGCGACGCACGAGGTCGTCGCGGAAATGCTCACCGACAACGGGCAGCATGACGCCGACCAGGTCGAGCCGCTCTTGGACCAGATTGAAGGCGAAGTGCAAACATTCTACGGCGACGGCGCCTACGACCAATGGAAAGTATACGACACGCTCCAAGAGAACTCGATCTGGTCGATCATTCCGCCGCGGAAGAACGCCAAGATCAAGCAGCACGGCAACTCGTCCGCCGAGCCGCTGGAGCGAGACGAATGCATCCGGCAGATCAGGCGCGACGGCCGTAAGGCGTGGAAGAAGTCGATCGGCTACCACCGTCGCAGCCTGGCTGAAACGGCCATGAGCCGCCTCAAAGCCGCCTTCGGCGATCGCTTGAAGAACCGCGAGCCGCCGAATCAACAAACCGAGGCCCGACTACGCTGCAAGTTGCTCAACTGGTTCGTCGTGTTGGGCATGCCGCTGTTTGAATGGAGTTAGGCGACAAGGCCGAGAGACATTATGAAGCAAATAGTGCAGTCGAAGGGTTTGAACAGTCGATGGTTGGGCCGAAGATGGCCGGTTTAGTCATGCGAATCGAATCGTGAGTCCCGTCGGTAAGCGGTGTTACCCGCAACACTGTGCCGTATGTTCCGAGGTCGCCCCCGGCCATACTCGCCGTCGAAGCCAAAAGGCATCGGCGCTTTCCCCCTACGAAAACAGAAGCTTGGGGTATCGTGAAGGAAGAATTCCTTCGGCGACAGTGCTAGTCCCGGTAGAGCAGCCCGGCTCTCACGACTCTTACGTGCAAGCGATTGTTGTCTCGCCTTTCATGGTATGAAGTGGAAGCATAGCGCCTTACCTTCTTCCGAAGGCAGGTTCCTACACAGCCCTTCCCACACCGGACGGGCGCGTTTCCACGCATCCGGCGTTCCCATCCGACTCTTGTCTCCTGCGGAGCGTTCGTCCATGAGCCGCGGCATGGCACTCGCGACACAGCGCGATCCCTTCAGATCGTTGCGCTGCGTCTGAGGCCACCTTGGCCCGGAACGACTTTCCGGCCATCGGTCGGGGATGATGCACTTGGAAGACGGGATTTCTCCCGCACCCCTCGCACAGACCATTGGCCCGGCCGATCGCTGTCAAACGCGTTTCCAGACTTCGCCCCACGGCCCAACTCGTCATGGGCGGCGGCAACTTGTCGCCGTCCCAGACCGCTGGCTTCGGCAAGTTCCAAATACTCCCCGTCTTGGGCGGGACAATATTCAGGACCAGCTCTTTGCCGCCCACGTCCATCGTGAAGGTTTGCACCCTCCGACCCTGGATCGTGATGGGCCGCAGTCGTTTCGACCGTTTCCCGCGCCGGATGACTTCCGCCACGCTCATCTTGTGCCGATAGGCCAAGAAGCGGGCGAACTGCCACCAGGCGAAGTACGACAGCCGACTAAACGTCCTCTGCGGCGCACTGGCGAAGCGGTAGTAGTTGCACCAACCCCGAAATACCAGGCTGACGCGAGCCATCGCGTCGGCCTCGGGAATCTGGTGGCAACCACAGACCTGCTGGATTTCCTGGCGAATCCGTTCGCACTTGTCAGCGGGAATCGAGAAGATGGCCTTTATCTGGACGCCCTTGTCTCGCATCCGGCCCTGAACTTCAAAGCCCAGGAACCGAACGGGCTGGCTCCAGTGAGTAAGCTTGGTTTTCTCCTCACTGAGCTTGAGCCCCATCGAGCCAAGTTTGTCCGCGACTTGCGATTTGACGGTCTCAGCCTCCTCCTGGGAGCCGTTGACCAGAATCACGAAGTCGTCGGCGTAGCGCACGTACCCCAACTTACAGGGATGGCGCCGATCTGGATCATAGATCGGCGTGCGCTTCTGCACCTTCTCCAACTCGATGAGTTCGGCGAACAACTGTCGACGTTCCGGTCGGTCGGCGGCTTTCAGCTTCTGTCGAATAACCGACAATCGATTACTGATTCGTCGGTACTCCTTGGAGCTGCGCGCCGCAACGTCCTCGCGCGTCTGGGTCCGATTGACCCCCAGTTCTCTCACCATCATCGCATCGAGTTCATGCAGGAAGATGTTGCACAGGAGCGGACTAATGATGCCGCCTTGCGGCGTGCCACTGTACGTCTTGTGATACACCCAATCCTCCATGTACCCCGCCTTCAGGAACTTCCCGATCAAGCTGACTACCTTCTCGTCCGCCACTCGACGCCGCACGGCTGAGAGCAACTTCCCATGCGGGATGTTGTCGAAACAGCCGACGATGTCCCCCTCGACGATGTATGGCCCATCGCAATAAATCTGCAACATTGGCCTGGACAAGTACATAATATCATGGGACAAGGCGCGCGCCATGAGCGTAGGCGCCTATTCGACG
>JAKEIB010000103.1 GCA_022614705.1 Planctomycetota bacterium
GCAGGAAAAAAACGCCGCTGCCAAGGCTTGAGTCTGCTGGCGAGTTCAGATCGTGTACACGCATTGTCGAACGCAACTTGTTGAAATCCTAAGAGTTAACCAAAGTCACTCCGGCGTTAGCCGGACAGTAGTGGAACAATATGTTACTTTCAATGAAATCCACGATTGGCTTTTTATTTTGAACAGGAGGAAACAGAGAAAACAGAGAATCTGACATCTCTGTTCCCTCTGTTTCCTCCTGTTCAATATTTTTCAACGCGATCAATACACGGTTAAGACACTGCCAAGAGACCGTTCGTTAATTAGCGTCGATTCACTTTTCGATTTTGTGACTTTTTGTGCCTTTTCGTGGCCAATCCTACAAACCTCTATTTAATAACCTCATGAGCATTGCCGAATCGATTGAGACCCGTGCGGCCCAGTTTGCCGATCGTTACAAGGCCGTTTACAAGCAACTGGGCCGCGTGATTGTCGGGCACAGCGACATCGTGCACGGCGTGTTGACTTGCCTGTTCGTGGGCGGCCATTGCCTGCTCGAAGGCGTGCCAGGGCTGGGCAAGACGCTGCTCGTCCGCACGCTCGCGCAAACGCTCGACCTCGACTTCTCGCGCATTCAGTTCACGCCCGACTTGATGCCGGCCGATATCCTGGGCACCAACATGATCGTGGAAGACCAAGTGGGCCATCGCGAGTTCCAATTCCAAAAGGGTCCGATCTTCACGCAGATCTGCCTGGCGGACGAAATCAACCGGGCCACGCCCAAAACGCAATCCGCCTTGCTCGAAGCCATGCAGGAGCGTTCGATCAGCATCGCGGGCCATGTGTACAAGCTGAAGGAGCCGTTCCTCGTGATGGCCACGCAAAACCCAATCGAACAGGAAGGCACTTATCCACTTCCGGAAGCCCAGCTCGACCGGTTCTTTTTCAAGCTGGTCGTCGGCTATTCGAGCCGCGATGAACTGAACACCATCATCGACCGCACCACCAAGGGCACGATCGTACATTGCGACAAGGTAATGGACGGCTCGGAAATTGTGAAATGGCAGCAGCTCGTGCGCGAGGTGATCCTCGCACCGCACGTGCAGGATTACATCGCCCGGCTCACCCTGGCGACGCACCCCGACGGCCCGTTCGCCGTGCCAATCACCAACCAGTATCTGCGTTGGGGCAGCAGCCCGCGCGGCGCGCAAACGCTCACGCTAGCCGCCAAAGTGCGGGCCCTCCTGAGCGGCCGCTACAACGTCAGCTTCGAAGATGTTCGCCGCGTGTTCCTGCCAGCGATGCGCCACCGCGTAATTCTTAACTTCGAAGCCGAGGCCGAAGGCGTCGATCCAGACAAAGTGCTACTCGAGGTTTTGCAGAAGGTGCCGGAAAAGGCGGAGGATACGAAGGTCGCATAAGTGCGGAATAACGAATTACCGAATGTCGAATGACGAATGGGCCGCAACAGTTCGTCAGTCCTACGCCGAAGGCGTTTCACTCCAAAGCCCAGGGTCGCGAAGCGCACCCTGGGTACGTGTGTCCTATGAGATCATCCGAACCCCAACGGGGTTCCACAAGCCCCGGCCCATTTGTGGAACCCCGTTGAGGTTCGTGTCGACGTTGGCTGATCATTTTCCCAGGGTGCGCCGCTTCGCGGCGACCCTGGGCTTTAGAGTGTAACCGCTTCGCGGTTAGAAACGCGAGCAGCGTAAGCAGTTACCTCGCAACAAATAGAGAGCCCCTAGCTTTTGGCCACCAACTTCGCTATGCTAATAGTGAACTTTTGTACACAATTCGATGCATTGCTGCGACCCGGCGCCTGCCGGGCCCGCGCTCACGCTGCGCGCTTGTGCCACCGCACTCGCCAACCCGCGAGCGCTGCGCGAAAGCGCGAACCTGCTTTGCGCAGAGGCGGCATAGATAAACCGTCCCCTTGTGTCCCCTCCCGAGAAATATCCATGCGGAATGACCCAATGACGAATGACGAATGACGAATTCAGTCCGATTTACATCATTCGACATTCGTCATTCGTCATTCACCCTTCATGCCAACGACCGAATCCCAACTCCTGCCCCCCGACTTGATGGCCCAGCTTGAGCGTCTGGAGCTTGTGACTCGTAAGGTGTTCCGTGGACGGATGAAAGGCGAACGGCGGAGCAAGCGCAAAGGTCAGAGCGTCGAGTTCGCCGATTTCCGCAGCTATGTGCCGGGCGACGACCTGCGCTCGCTCGATTGGAACCTGTACGCCCGGCTCGACAAATTGATCGTGAAGCTGTTCCTCGAAGAAGAGGACCTGCACTTCTTTACGCTCATCGACGCCAGCCTCTCGATGGATTTCGGCGCGCCGACCAAGCTGCAATATGCAAAACAATTGGCGGCCGCGCTCGGCTTTGTCGGCCTCATTCGCACCGATCGCGTGCGGATCGAAACGCTGGGGCAGAGCGTGCACCATCGCGGCCCGGTGCTCCGCGGCCGGCGCGGCGTGTGGCGGATGATCGACTATCTCGAAAGCATCCAAGCCGGCGAGACCACGTCGCTGGCCGAAGGCATCAAGAATTTTTGCCTCCGCAACGCGGGCAAAGGGATCGTCGTTCTGATATCCGACCTGATGGACAAAAACGGCTACGAGCCCGCGCTGCGATACCTGGTTTCCCAGCGCATGGACGTATACGTGATTCACGTGCTGAGCCAGGAAGAGCTCGATCCCGACGTCAAGGGCGATCTCAAGCTGGTCGACTGCGAGGACCAGGACATCGCGGAAATCACAGTCAGCGCCCCACTATTGGCCCGCTACAAATCAACGCTCAACGCATTCGTTGGCGGGGCACAAGAATTCTGCAACCGCCGCGGCATGAATTACTTGCTTGCCAACAATCAAACGCCAGTGAAGGATCTCATAGGGAGTTACTTGCGCCGGCGCGGTTTAGTTCGATGACAGTCGCGGCGGATCGCTTGCGGTTTAGCTAAACTGCAGGCCCTGAACAGCGTTAATCCGAGGAATTCCAGTCGATCTGAGTCATGTTTGATTTTTTTCGCAATACGCTGCCGCCTTGGCAATGGGCGCTATTGGCGCTCGTGCCGCCGGCGATTATTGCGCTGTATTTTTTGAAGCTGAAGCGGCAGCCGTTGGAAGTGCCCAGCACTTACTTGTGGAAGCGGTCGATCGAGGATTTGCACGTTAACAGTTTGTGGCAGCGGCTGCGGCAGAATCTGCTAATGTTCCTGCAACTTCTGCTGATCGCGCTGGCGATGTTTGCGCTGCTTCGGCCGGGCTGGGAGGGAACCAAACTCAACGGCGACCGGTTTATTTTTCTGGTCGACAACTCGGCCAGCATGTCGGCCAACGATGTGGAGGGCGCCCAGTCGCGGCTGGAAGAGTCGAAAAAGCTGGTCGGCGGCCTGATCGACCAAATGGACGCCGGCATGACGGCGATGATCATCAGCTTCGCCGACACGCCGCAAGTGGTGCAGGAATTCACCGACAACCGCCGGCTGCTGCGCGAGCGGCTGGCGACGATTGAGCCCACCGTGCGCGGCACCGATTTGCACGGTGCCCTCGATCTGGCGGACGGACTGGCGAACCCGGGTCGAACTAGAATCCAGGAAGGCGGCGCGGATATCGACGTCGTCGAAGCCCAACCGGCGACGATCTACATCTTCAGCGACGGCCGCTTCGAAGACGTGAAGGGTTTTTCGCTCGGCAACCTCAAGCCCGTATACGTGCCGATCGGGTCGTTCGAAGCCAGGAATTTGGCGATCACGGGTTTCTCAACGCGGCGCAGCGAGGCCAGGCCGGAAGAGCGACAGGCGTTTGTGCAGGTCACAAACTATACGGAGAGTCCGCAGAGCGCGGTCGTGGAAGTGCTGCTCGACGGCAATTTCCTCGACGCCAAGCAGGTCGAAGTGCCGGCCGGGGAATCGAGCGGCGCGGTCTTTCCGCTGGCCGACGCACCGGCCGGCAAGCTCACCGCGCGGCTGAAATACGAGCTGGACACGCCCACCAAGCGCGACGCGCTCGAGCAAGACGACACCGGTTATGCCGCGCTAAACGACGCCAAACCGGGACGCGTGCTGGTAGTGACCCCCGGAAACGTCGCGCTCGAAGTGGCGTTCGCCACCGAGCGGTCCGGCAAGCTAGGCGCCATCCAGTTCAAGACGCCCGATGTGCTCACGACGGACGAGTACAAGCGCGACGCCGACGGCAGCGTATTCGACTTGATCATTTACGACCAATGCGCGCCGGCGACGATGCCGCGCGCGAATACGCTGTTTGTCGGGCGACTGCCGCCGGGACCGGTTTGGCGCGGCGGGCGCGAAGAGGCGAGCGGACAAAAGGACGGGAACGACGAAAAGGGTAGCAATACGGCGGCATCCGCGGCGAATAACGCGGCGGATGAGGTCACCACCGTGCCGCAAATCATCGATTGGGACCGCGCCCACCCGGTGCTTAGCAGCGTCGAACTTGCGAATGTGGCGCTCGTGGATAGCCTGGTGCTCGATCCGCCGCCGGGCGCGACCGTGTTGATCGACTCAACTGCTGGTCCGATCGCGGCGATTGCGCCGCGCGATGCCTATCAAGACGTCGTGCTAGGCTTCGAAATCTTCGGCCAGAACAAAGACGGCACGCGCAACGTGAACACCAATTGGCCGACGAAGCTGAGCTTCCCCACATTCTGGCTGAACGCGCTGGAATACCTGGCCGGCGGCACGGAGGAATCGCAAACCGCGTCGGTGCGGCCGGGCCGGGCCGTGGAGTTGCGCGCTGCCGGCAACGTGCCGGAATTGACTGTCGTCGATCCAGCCGGAAAAACGCACACGATCCGGCGATCGGCCGAGGACGTGTTTCAATTCCACGACACGCATCAGCTTGGCGTGTATGACGTGCGCCAACGCGATGCGGTCACAGAGCGATTCGCCGTCAACCTGTTTGATCGCGACGAGAGCGACGTGCGCGTGCGGCCGTCGCAAGATCCCGACGCGCCTGTTACTCAAGCGGCCGACATTCACATCGGACACGTGGACGTGAAGGCCCAAGTCGGACGCGCGCCGACCCGCAAAGAAGTTTGGAAAGCGATTCTCGCCTGCGCCCTGGCCGTGCTAGTCTTTGAGTGGTATATCTACAATCGCCGCGTATATCTCTAGGAACGGTATCTGCGAAGGCGGGAAATGAGTGCCATTAAGCGCGTCGTTGAGAACGACTTCATCGATCGAGTAAGCGCCGACGAGTATCGCGACAAGATCAAGGACGTCTACGGCGGCCGACAGGGCGCGCTGCTGGCCACGGCCAGCCGGATTTCGCTGCACATTCAGCTGGGCAAGAAGCTGATACGCTCGCGGCAATTCGACGTCCGCGGCATGCGCTCGATCCTCGACATCGGCAGCGGCGCGGGTCAACTCGCCGCCCATCTATTGAAATATGCCGACCGCGACGCGCGAATCACCTGCATCGATCTGTGTCAAAACATGCTGTGCCGCGCTCGGCGTCGATTACATAGCAACCGACCGGCGTACATCGCCGCCGACTTGTCGGCATTGCCGTTTGCGGACGAGTCGTTCGACGGCGCGACTTGCGGCTATGTGATCGAGCACGTGCCCGACCCGAAAGCGGGGCTCGGCGAAATCGCCCGCGTACTCCGCCCCGGCGGTCGCATGCTGCTATTGACCACGGAGGACAACTTCGCCGGGGCGTGGACGAGCCGCATCTGGTGCTGCCGAACGTACAATCGTCGCGAGCTGCGCCAGATGTGCGAATCGCTCGGCCTGCGCTGGCGGCAGGAGCTTTGGTTCACGCCCTTACACAAAGCTCTCCGCGCGGGCGGAATCTGCGTCGAGATCGAACGGATCGGACGAGGCGACGTGCCGCGCCGATGAGCGATCGCGCGTCGGCTTCGATTCAGAGAGCGGACTGCGTCGATCTCGCACCGCGAACGGATTTCACTGGTTGAACGCGGCTCGCGGCGGCGCCGAGGTAGCGTACAAACCATTGGCCGGCCAGGCGTGTAACTTCTTCCAACGCCCCCGGCTCCTCGAATAAATGAGTGGCGTTTGGAACGATTGCGACTTCCTTGCGGCAAACGTGATCGAGCTGTTCGTAAGCGGCGCGGTTCAACTCGCTGACGGGTTGATCGAGCTCGCCCACGATCAGCAGCGTTGCGGCCGTCACGCGTGGGAGCGCGGGACCGGCCAGGTCGGGCCGACCTCCGCGCGACACGACCGCCGCCACTTCGGGGCGTGCGGCTGCCGCTCTCAATGCGGCTGCCGCTCCGGTGCTAGCGCCGAAATAGCCAAGTCGAAAGTTGTGCTGGGCATAATTCTTGTCCAGCCAATTGGTCGCGGCGATCAACCGGTCGGTTAAGAGTCCGATGTCAAAACGATGTCGCGCGGTAAATGCGTCGACACGCACTTCACCGGGCGTGAGCAAATCGACGAGCAGCGTCGCCATGCCGAGTTCCTGAAGCGACTCCGCGACATACTGGTTTCGCGGACTGTGGCGGCTGCTGCCGCTGCCGTGGGCGAACAGCACCGCGCCCCAGGCTCGCTCTGGAATGGCCAGTGTCCCGAAAATCGAACCAATGCCGGTATCGATGCGGATCGTTTCGTCGAGGATGGAATGGATTGCCGTCATGGTTCTTGTCTCACTCGCGGGCTTCGGGTGGAAAAAGTTCCACCAATTGATTGACTCTTGCTTCGGTAGGCTGAGCCTACGCTACCTCGATGAGCCTCCTGTTTCCGCCTGCGTCCAGTGCGAAGCTTCGTCGAGCAGGGCCCGGACGGTTTGGTCCGAAGTCGGCGAAAAATCGTCGTACCATGCGCCCACGGCCATAAAATGCTCCGGCCGGATGGCGCACAAAACTTCGTCGGCGATGCCGCTTATTGCGGCACACGTGTCGGGTGCGCCGACGGGCACGGCCACAATCACGCGTTTGGGCCGCTGCTTTCGTAACGCGGCCACGGCCGCTCTCATCGTCGAACCGGTCGCCAGGCCATCGTCGATTAGAATGACGACGCAATCGCGCACCGCGGAAGCCGGCTTGTCGTCGCGGTACATCTGGCGTTGCCGCGTTAGTGTTTCGCGTTCCTGCCGCGCGACGGTTTCGATGACGTCGTCCGGAATTCGCAGCGACTTGGTTACTTCGTCGTTCAAAATCACGATGTTGCCGTTCGCGACGGCGCCCATCGCTAGTTCCTCATGTCCGGGAACTCCCAGCTTGCGAACGAGAAACACGTCCATCGGCGCATGAAGCGCCTTAGCAACTTCAAACGCAACCGGTACGCCGCCACGCGGCAGCGCCAGAACGAGCACGTCTGGCCGCCCCGCAAAGTGATGCAACTTCTCGGCTAAAAACTGCCCCGCCTCAAAACGGTCGCGGAAATACATGATCTCAGGTGAGTAGGTGAATAAGTGAGTCGGCGAGTAAAGCGACTACCTCATGTCCCTACTCACATACTCACTCTCGCTTACTCACCTACTCACTCTCCTTCAGCTAACTCTTTACTTCGATTCGCCGGCTCTTGACGCTTGCGGCCAGAGGAAATGCTGTGCAAACTGCGCGCCTTTGACGAACGCGAGCGCGTAGGGCGACGGACCCAGAAGAGGAAGGGGCGCTTTGTGGGTGCGACAACACGTCGCGGTCAAGGCGCGAGGCCACTATTCGTTGCCCGGACGAAGATCCAATACGGCGATTTCAGGCGGGCAATTCCAGCGGAGGGGCGTCAGATTCGAGGTTCCGCGGCTGACGTGCATTACCGTACTTTCCACGCTGAACGTGCCGGCGGCGTAGCGCACGCCGTGCATGCTGGGGGCCGTTAGTGCGCCCAGAATGGGCAGGCAGATCTGCCCGCCGTGGACGTGGCCGGCCAATAAAAGATCAATGTTGTTGGCACGCGCCCAGCCGATCTGATCGGGCGAGTGAGCCAGGGCGACGCGCAGCGGCAAGCCGGCTGAGTCGTGCAAGGGGCACTGGGCCATGTCGGCGGCCGGCCCGAACCAAGGCAATTCGTTGCCGGCCAGGGCGATGCGAAGATTGCCAATGGTCTCAAGCCGAACTCGTCCGCCGAGGTGAATGAGTCCTGCATCGTCGAGCGCCGCCATGAGCCGTTCGTGGTTGATGCGGCGGTCGTGATTTCCCAGAACGTAAAACACACCGCCCGCGGCGCGCAGCCGGCCCAGCGTATCCGGTATCCAATCGAAGCATTTTTCTCGATCGACAATGTCGCCGGTGATGGCCACGATGTCCGGCTCGCAACCGTTTACTGCACCGACGACATATTCGTAGTACGCCTTCGTGATGCGGCCCGACATGTGCAAATCCGACAGATGCGCGATTCGCAAACCCGCATGTTCGGGCGTTAGGCGGGGTATTTTCAGAGTCTGTAGCAAGGTTACTGGGAATTGGTAGTGACACGTTGAGCGTTTTCTTGTATTTTTCCCGGACCATTTTCACCAAGGAGGGTGACCATGCCAGGA
>JAKEIB010000104.1 GCA_022614705.1 Planctomycetota bacterium
ATGAAAACTTTCGACATCGGCCAAGCGGATCTGACGAATTGCATCACAGCCGCCCAGAGCGAGCCGATTGTGGTTACGCAAAGCGGTGAACCGATTGCTCTGATTGTTGGAGTCGCCGGAATGGACGATGAGCAAATTGCGTTAGGAACTTCATCGGAGTTTTGGCGCATGATACAAGCTCGGCGAGGTCAGCCGACGATGAGCCGCAGCGAATTGGAAAAGCGGCTTAGTTCATAACAACGCCGCTACTTAATCTCCAATTCGAACGGCATCATGAAAGCCGCCGGTTGCTTGAAGATCGTGCGGAGGTGGTGTGCTCGGCGCGCGACTTCCATTAGTTCGGGGGAGATGTTTTCCAGCCCTTGGCCGATGCGGACTTCCTTTTCCGCGTCCATGTCGCCGAACAGCGTTTCGAAGAAGTTCGTCGGCTCGGGCAGCACTTTGACCTTTACGTCGGCATCCTTTTCGAGGCCGGCTAGCTTCTTGGCCTCGCCGATCGCGTCCTCGAGTGTGCCGAGCTGATCGATGAGGCCGAGCTCTTTCGCCTGGCGACCCGTGTACACGCGGCCGCCGGCCAGCTTCTTGAGATTCTCCAGTGGCATCTTGCGGCCCTCGGCAGCTTTCGACGTGAATTGCTCGTAAATGTCTTCCATCATGTTCTTCACGACGGCCCGCTGTGAGTCGGTGAACTTGCCGCTGGACGAGAACAGGCCGCTATTCCTGCCGCGCTCGATAGTTTCAGTCGTGATGCCGATTTTGTCGAACAGGCCGCGCACAGCCATCTTGCCGCCGACTACGCCGATCGAACCGGTCACCGTGCCCGGCGTGGCCAGAATTCTGTCAGCTCCCATCGAGATGTAATACCCGCCGCTAGCCGCGACGTCGCCCATGCTGGCGACGATCGGCTTTTTGATGACTTGCGTTTCATGCCAGATGAGATCGCTGGCGATGGCCGAGCCGCCGGGGCTATCGACTCGCAGTACGATTGCTACCACGTCCTCGTCTTTGTTCGCGTCGCGGAGCGCTTCGACGATCGTCGTGGAGCCCATGATTTGGCCACCGAACAGGTCGTTTTGACTCGTGCCGGACATGATAGGCCCCACCGCATACACGACCGCGATCTTCTTGCCTTTCTTCGCGCGCGATGAAGAATCGACGCCCATCATCGCCTGCATCAGCTTGAAAAAGCCCATCGGTCCCGAAAAATCGGTGTCGACCTCTTTCTGGCCATAGTTTTTCACGTACACGAGCGGCTCGGCTTCGTACGCCTTGGCCAAGTCGTCGCGAAGCGTCTCGGAATACGCGACGCGGTCAATCAGCCCAACCTCTTTCGCTCGCCTGGCGGTCAGGAGTCCGGTATCGATAATCTCCTTGGCCTGAGCGATCGAGATGGGCCGGTCCTTGACGATCGTCGTCACCAGATCGTCGTAGAGACTATCGATAAGCGACGTCATGTTCTCGCGAACCGGCTCGCTAAATTGTTCGCGCGTCATCGGCTCGGCAGCACCCTTGTAATCGCCGATGTGGATGAAATCGGCTTCAATGCCGAGCTTGCCGAGCAGCTTCTTAAAGAACGTGGCCTCCGCGTGAATGCCGGGCAGCATGACCACGCCCGTTTCCGGCATGACGATCTCGTCGCAAGCGCACGCGACCAGGTAGTCGGCGGGCATCGCCGTTTCCATCATCGCGTACGCTTTCTTGCCGGCAGCCCGAAAGCGGCCGATCGCGCTCCGCAGCTCTTCGATCTTGCCCCGGCCGATTTCGGGGTTCTGGATATCGATCACCATGCCGGCGATCGATTTGTCCTTCGACGCCTTCTCCAAACGGTTGATTGTTTCGCGCAAGTCGAGTTGCGTTTCGCCGAACGGGCCGACCTGGCCGGCCGATTCGGGCAGCGCGTCCTTCAGCGTGAACAATGCGAGACGAACCTTGTCGCGCTTCGGGCGATCGGATGCTTTCTTCGATGCGTCCGAATCGGTCTTCGGCCTAGAATTCGACTCTGCCTTGGGCTTCGATTCGGCGGCATCCTTTTTCTCGGCGTCGGCCTTCTTCTCGTCGGCCTTCTTCTCCGCGGTGGCGGCGTCTGTCTTTGGTTCTTCCTTCTTGGCTTCATCCGGCTTGCCGTTGGATTCTTTTTTGGCCGGTTCGGCTTTCTTCTCTTGCGCTTTCGTTTCGTCTGATTTCTTTTCCTCCGCAGTGGCATCCTCTTTCTGTTCCTCGGCGGCCGCCGCAGGCTGGGGCGCAGGCGTAGTCGGCGGTTCGTCGGCCGCGATGGCCACGGGCGACGCGATCGCCACGACAGCAAAAATTGCGACTACAAGAGTGGGAAGAAGGCTGCGGTAGCGAAATCGTATCAAAGTGCTGGCTTTCATGGTTTCTCCGCCCGACGCGTCGTCGGTGATAGTTTGCATTCATTGCACGTGGAAAAGGTTCCCCTATTCTACCGGGCCGGCTGGCTGATTGCACCCACGGCCGGCCCCAATTCGTATGGTCGCCAAGCGGATGGTTTGCTACAGTTTTCCGCCCTGCAAGCAAGATGCCGGAGAGACAGACTGTGGCTGGGGTCTGTGACCCCGGCTGCGAAACGCCGGCCTCACAGAGGCCAGCTACAACTTTTCTTCCGGAGGGTGAACATGTTGCGATCACGTTACGGTCGCGTTGTTTGGTTATTCGTCCTGACAGCGACTTTCTCGTCCGCCAACTTGGCTTATGCTCAGTTTTGGCGGAAGTCCACACCTGACGATCGCGCGGGGTCGGGAGACCAGCGCTCAGTGACGCAGGATGCGCCGCAGCGTGAGTTGCAACCGGCAATCGGCGGCAAGTATGCGCTCGCGCAAGAAAACGGCCCGTGGCTCATCGTGGCCGCGAGCTTCTCCGGTCAAGGCGCCGAGGATCAGGCCCAAGCCCTGGCCGACGAACTCCGAGCGCGTTACCGGCTTGCCACGTATATCCATGAAATGAACTTTAAATTGAGCGACGACGCGCCTGGCCGCGGGCTAGATGAATACGGCGCCCCGACGCGCCGCCGCTTCCAGCGCGAGCAGGTGCGCGAACTATCCGTACTCGTGGGCGATTTTCCTTCGATCGATGATCCCGACGCCCAGAAAATTCTCGAGCGCGTCAAGACGCTTGAGCCCGACGCGCTGAATGTCGACGCCGATAAGACGGCGCAGAGCATGGCCGAAGTGCGCCGCTTTGAAGACGCGCTGCTGGAAAAGTTCGGCAAGAAGCGCAAACGCGGACCGATGGGACAGGCTTTCTTCACGCGCAACCCGCTGTTGCCGCGCGAGTACTTCGTGCCCAAGGGCGTCGACCCGTTCGTCGCCAAGATGAACGAAGGCGTCGAGAACAGCCTGCTCGATTGCCCGGGCCAGTACACGATTCGCGTGGCCACGTTCCGGGGCAAAACGATTCTGCAAACGAGTGCCAAGGAAGAGCCGGTGAGCAAATCGTTTTGGAATCGCCACAAGGCCGACGACGATAACCCGCTGATCGAGGCGGCTGAAAATGCCCATTTACTTACAGAGGAGCTGCGCTCGCACGGCTGGGAGGCCTACGAATTTCACGACCGCACGGAGAGCGTCGTCACGATCGGCTCGTTCGACCAAGTGTCGCAGCGGCTGCCCGATGGCCGCGTGTTGGTGGCTCCCGGTGTCGAGAAAATCGTGAAAACGTTCGGTGCCGCGTTTGACACGCCGGCCGATCCCTTGAGCGGCATCGGCAACGACGCCACCAATCAACGACTCGTCGCTCAGCAGGAGCAGCAAGTAAAGCTGCAAATCTCCGGCCAGCAGGGCCAGTTCGTGCCGGGCATGTACCCCAAGCACGTGAAGATCCTCAAAGGCAGCGGCAAACGGGTGAAGGTCGAGCGAATCATTCCGATGGACGTCAACCCCGAGGCGATGGAAGTGCCCAAACGAAGCATTTCCGGCGCTTACGCGGGGTAGGCGGAATTTCGGATTGCGGATTTCGGTACTGTCCAACAAATGCGTTGCTTCGACTGAACGGCCACAAAGAGGCACGAAAAGACACGAAAAGTTTTTGTGACTCTTTGCGACTTTCTGTGGCGAATTGTACATGCACCAGCACAGTGATAAGACACTACCCGGATTTCGGTTTGCGGATTACGCTGACTGAATTAGCGATCCGTCATCCACCGCTGGCTCTCGACTCTTGACCCCCGACTCTCCGCTCGTACTTGGCACGCGCAATCGCAAGAAAGGCGATGAGCTGGCCGAGCTGCTCGCGCCTTGGCACATCAAAGTCGCTACGCTCGATGAATTTCCAGAGGCGATCGATGTCGTCGAGGACGGCGACACGTTCTCCGCCAACGCGACGCTCAAGACGACCAGGCAGGCCGTGCACTTGGGACGTTGGGTATTGGCCGACGACAGTGGGCTCATGGTCGACGCGCTGGGCGGCGAGCCGGGCGTGTATTCCGCCCGCTTCGCCGGGCCGAATGCGACCGATGAGGGCAACAATCGGTTAGTATTGCAGCGGCTCAACAACACTCCGCTCGAAAAACGGACCGCGCACTACGTGTGCCACGTAGCGCTGGCCGACCCGTCCGGCGCGGTGCGAGCGGAAAGCCACGCCGAGTGCCACGGTCGAATCCGTTTCAAGCCGGCCGGCACCAACGGCTTCGGCTACGACCCGCTGTTCGAGGTGGTCGAGTATCACCGCACATTCGGCGAGCTGGGCCCACACGTGAAACGGGCCATCAGCCACCGCGCGCGAGCGATGCGCGCGATTCTGCCAGAGGTAGTACGGAGCATGAAGCATGGAGCTCGGAGCAAGGAGTAGGGATAGGAAACAATCCTAGTTTTACTCCGTGCTCCCCGCTCCGTGCTCCTTGCTACAATAAGAGCCTGGTCGGCATCGATGAATCGCCGCACTAGGCTCAATAAGAAAGCGGACAATGAATACGAGTAACATAATGTGGCTCGCCACCCGTTACAAGACAATCCTTACGAATCTGTTTCAATCCACGCGCTCTCTGCAAATTGCAATTTGCATTTTGCAATTTGCAATTTGCAATCTCCCCACCAGCGGCGGGGTCTGCCAAGCCGCTGAGCCCCACGATCCCACCACTTGGTTTGTCAAGAACGCCGATTCGCTGCTTGAGCTATATCGTCACCTGCACCAACACCCGGAGCTTTCTCTAAGGGAAAAAGAAACCTCCGCCCGCATGGCCCAGGAGCTCCGCGACATCGGAGTCAAGGTGACAACCGACGTAGGAGGCCACGGCGTGGTGGGAGTGCTGGAAAACGGCCCCGGCAAAGTGCTCATGCTGCGGGCCGATATGGACGCGCTCCCTGTGGCCGAGCAGACCGGCCTACCCTACGCGTCGAAAGTCCGCACTCAAGATGATCGCGGCGCGACGGTCGGCGTGATGCATGCCTGCGGCCACGACGTGCACATGACGAATCTCGTGGGGACGGCTCGTTACCTGGCCGCTCACCGCGACAAATGGTCGGGTACCGTCTTGCTGCTATTTCAGCCGGCCGAGGAAACGGGCGGTGGCGCGGAGAACATGCTGAACGACGGCCTATTGGCCCGCTTTCCGCGGCCCGACTTCGCCGTGGCACTGCACGTGTCGCCCGACTCGCCGGTTGGCCAGCTCGGCTATCGCGGCGGCTCGGCCATGGCGAACGTCGATAGTGTGGACATTGTAATCAAAGGCCGCGGCGGTCACGGCGCCAGCCCGGAAACCACGATCGACCCCATCGTCATCGCGGCCAAGCTTATCCTCGACCTGCAAACCATCGTCAGTCGGGAGGTGAAGCCGATCCATCCCGCAGTAGTTACCGTCGGTTCAATCCACGGCGGTACGAAACACAATGTGATCTCAGACGAGTGCCGGCTACAACTGACGCTCCGCAGCCTCACGCCCGAAGTGCGAAAGCAACTGCAGGATGCGGTGCGCCGCAAGGCACTCGCCGCCGCGGAAAGCGCGGGCGCGCCGGAGCCCACGATCGAAGTCTCCGATGGCACGCCGGCATTGTACAACGACCCCAAGCTGACGGAACGCGTCGCCGCCACGTTGAAGCGATTTTTGGGCGATGACAAGGTCGTCGCCGTCGATCCGATCATGGGCGGCGAGGATTTTGGCCGCTACGGCCTGGCCGGCATTCCGATCTGCATGTTCCGCTTGGGTGCGGTGAGCCAGAAGCGGCTCGACGAGTCGGCCGCCAAGAACGTGCCGCCACCTTCGCTACACTCGCCCGTGTGGTACCCCGATGTGGCCGAAGCGCTCGCCGTCGGCGTGCCCGCAATGGCAACGGTGGCGATGGATTTGCTCCCGCCGCAGAGGTAGTTGTCATGGAACGAGCTCGACAAATTCACCGTTGGCTTCCGTGGACCATCGCGTACTCGGTGCTCATCGTCGGCGTCGTATTGGCAATGCTCAAGACGCGCGATTGGACTGTGTCGCAGTTGGCTTCGCCCAAGTCGGTCGCCGACTGGCAGGCGTGGCGCGAGGAGGTGCGGCAGCAACACGATCGGCCGGGACCGGTCCAACGCCGCGTGCCCAAGAGTAGCGAGCCGCCCGCCCTTGTGATGATGCGAGATCATTTTGCCGTGTCACTGGTCGGTGCCGCGCTGTTCAGTTCGGCACTCTATTGGGTGTTTGTTTGGTTCGTGAGCGGGGTGATAAGTCGTAGCTGAATTCGCAAGAATTCAGATTTGCTCACATCGGCTGAATTCTTGCGAATTCAGCTACGGGGATGAGATGGATTCAACCACTCGCACCAAGAAACAGGCGAGCGCAGCCAGCCCGGAAATTGCGGCAACGCTGAGTTGGCGCAGATGGCCGCTCGTGGATGGGCGCCGCTGGTCGTGGATTTCAATTGTCGGGCTCGCGAGCATTGGCGCAGGTGTGTGGTATCTGGGCGGCGGCTGGTTGTTGACCACCGCGGCCGTCGCCGGTTTGACCGCCACGTGTTGGCAATTCTTTCTGCCCGTGGAATATGAAGTCGTCTCGCTCGGATTACGTCGCCGATCGTTCGGCCGCACGCGGCTTGTACCCTGGCACGCGATCCGCGCCTATCAGCTACGGCCGAGCGGCGTTGTGCTGTATCAACGCAGCGAACCCACGAAGCTTGATCTACTGCGGAGCATGTTCATTCCGAACCCACCCGACGCGGACGAATTGCTGTGCGCGATTCGACAGCATGCGTCGCATGCGCTTGAAGTGGCACAATAGGAACTCGCTGGGTGCCATGCCCACGGCTCCGCGTGGGCATGAGGATACGATGCAAACATGGCCACTCAAAGCAGTGGCCATGGCACACCCCATGTCGCTAGCGCGCCGCCAACTTCGGATCGAGCGCGTCGCGCAAGCCATCCCCTAAGAAATTGAGCGCGTAGAGCGTAATGCCCAGGGCCGCGCTCGGGAATACGATGAGCCACCAATAGACTTTCACGGGCGTGATCACTTTGACGCCCTCGTTGGCCAACAGTCCCCAGGAAACATTGGGGGGCTCCACGCCGAGACCAAGGAACGACAGGAAGGCCTCGAACAACATTACGCGGGGAATCGTGAGCGTCAGGTACACAATGACCACGCTCAACAGGTTCGGCAAAATGTGGTGCAAAATGATTCGCGATTGCCGAGCACCCACCGCCCGCGCCGCCTCGACAAACGGTTCGTTCCGCAGCGAAATTACCTGGCCGCGAACGACCCGCGCCATGGTGAGCCAGTAGATCGCCCCCACGACCAAGTAGAAAATGGTGATGCGGTCGATGCCCCAGGATTCGAGCCAGGCTTTGATGTCGTCCTGGCTGAGGATCGTGATGATGAAAATCACCACGAAGATAAACGGGATCGAATACAGAATATCGACGATCCGCATCATGACGTCGTCGACCCACCCGCCGATGTAACCCGCCAGCGCGCCGTACGTTACGCCGATCAATAGCGACACAAGCGTCGCCACGATGCCCACGATGATCGAGATGCGGGCACCCCAAAACACGCGAGATAAGACGTCTCGCCCGAACTCGTCCCGCCCGGCAATCGAGCCGAGCGACCACTCGCCAAGGAGTGTGTAACGCGTGCGGACCATCCATCGGCTGATCGCGCCGAGATCGGGGAAGCCGGCGTTGCGATATGGACGCTGCAGGATGTTCGAAAGCTCGTTGCTCATACGACGGATCGCTGTCGTGGAGGTCTCCAGTGCCAAGCTCGAGTTCGGTTCCGCCTCGCGTCGAATTTGCTCTAGCCGCTGCTCCAATTCGGCCAACTCGCGTCGCGTTTCCGACCTCTTCGACCGCGATGCTTGAACCGCGTCCAAATCGAACTCGAACGACTTGGCAAACAGCGGGAAAAGTTTCGGCGGCTCGTATTGCAGGTTCGTGTGATGCTTGTCGGGCGGCGCTAGCGGCAACAGCGGCGTAAAGAACGCTAACAGGCCGATGATGATGAGCGCGACGAGCGACGCCATCGCCATGCGGTTGCGACGCAGGCGACGCCAGGCGTCTTTCCCAAGCGAAACGCCCTTGGCCGCGTTTGCGGGAAGCCTCTCTGAGGCCGATGAGGCGTTATTTATTGTCATGCGTATCGGCGTCGGAGACGCCTCCCACAAGCAATCGGCTCACTTCAACTCAACGCGCGGGTCTAGGATTCCGTACGACAAATCCACCAGGAAATTCATCGTGTACAACAGCAACGTGTAGAGCAGCACCAGTCCCATCGCCAGCGTGTAATCGCGTTGCAGCGCCGCCTGCACAAAGTGCCAGCCAAGGCCGGGGATGGCGAAAATTCGCTCGATGACCACCGAGCCAGTGAGAATTCCCGCTACCGCCGGGCCGAGAAACGACACGACGGGCATCATCGCTCCTGGCAACGCATGCCGCAGTGCCACTGCCAGCTTGCTCAGCCCCTTGGCTCGGGCGGTGCGAACGTAATCTTGCGACATCGCGTCGAGCATGCCAGTGCGGGCAATGCGCGCGATTTCGGCCGCGTACAAACTGCCCAGGCAAACGGCCGGCAGCACAAGCTGTCGAAACGTACCCCAACCCGCCGCCGGAAAGACCGGAATCAAAAATACGAACAGCATGATCGACAGGCCCGCGATCACGAAGCTCGGCAGCGCGATGCCGATCGTCGCCAGCGACATGAGCGCCCAATCGGCCAGCGATCCGCGATAAAGCGCCGAGACGATGCCGGCTGAGAGCCCCAACGTGACGGCGAACGACAGAGCGAAAATTCCTAACGCGGCCGAGATCGGCAGTCCTTGCGCGATTACCTGATTTACATCGAAGTCATACAGCCGCATGCTCTGGCCGAAATCGCCGCTCAGAATATTTCCCAATTCGAAGCCGTACTGCTCGTAGATCGGCCGATCAAGACGATAACGATGCTTGACATTCTCCTCAATCTCCGGCGGCAAATTCCGCTCCCCTGAATAGGGCCCGCCGGGCACCGCTCGCATGAGCAGAAACGAAACGGTGAACACGACCCACAGCGTCAGCACCAGCCCAATGAGCCGACGAACAATGAACCAGATCACTGGACAGGCTCCATGTATTCGTTTGGGCGAGGAGCCTTGTCGTCCACGTTCGGATCAATCCAAATGGCGTTGAGCGGATGAGTGTCCTGGAGATTGTTGTAGAAGCCGCGAACTTTAGGACGCACCATGTTCCGCGACACGTAAAAATACACGGGAATGATCGGCATCTCGTCCATCAGCAGCCGTTCGGCGCTTTCCAGAATCTTCATTCGCTTTTCGACGTCCGGTTCCTTGGCGGCGTCGGCGATAAGTGTGTCGTATGCGGCGTTGCCGAAGCCGGTGCAATTGTTCTCGCCATCAGTAACGAACATGTCGAGGTATGTGTTGGGGTCGAGGTAATCGCCGACCCACGCCCGGCGCGCGACGAGAAACTTCAGCTGCTGTTGCGAGTCCTGAAACGAGCCCCATTCTTCATTGCGCAGCGAGGCCGTAATGCCCAGCTCGCGTTGCCACTGCTTGCGCACGAGCTCCGCGATCGCCTGATGCTGTTGATCGGTGTTGTACAAGATTTCGATCTTGGGAAAGCCGCGCCCATCGGGATAGCCGGCCTCGGCCAGCAATTTGCGGGCGGCTTCCGGATTAAACGGCTGGCACTTTTGCTGCTCGTAGTTAGGCATCGACGGCGGCACCAAGCTGAGTGCCGGCTTCTCGCCCGCGCCGGTCGCGACACGCGTGATTTCTTCGCGGTCCAGCGCGAGGCCGAGGGCAAGCCGCACGCGCTTGTCGTCCAGCGGCGGCCGGGTCGTATTCAGCAGATAATAATAGGTCGTAAGCTGGGGCGCCGGATTCAAATCGTTCCGCGGCGGCTCACTCTTGAGCAATTCGCGCAGCACCTCCGCCGGCGGGACAGTGACCCAATCGACCATGCCCGTCATGTACAAATTCAGCGCCGTTGAGCGATTATCCACCGAGAGCGCGTCGACGACGTTGAGGCGGACATTGGCCCGGTCCCAGTAGTTCTCACTCCGCTGGAGCCGCACACGATCGCGAATCCGTCTCGCAACCAGTCGAAACGCGCCGTTCGTCACGATGTTCTCGGGCCGCGTCCACGCCGGCTTGCCGTGCTTTTCCAAGCAGCCCCGATGCACGGGCGAGAACGGATAGAAGGCCAACAGATCGAGGAAGTAGGGCGTAGGTTCATCCAAACGAATTTCGAGCGTGCGATTGTCGATCGCGCGCACGCCGACTTCGCGGAAGTCGAGCAACACTTGGCGACAACGTTCCACGCCCTGCGCGACGTTGTCCGACTCCTCCGCAATCTGGAAGTGACGCTCCTTCCCGTCACGTTCAACCACGTAAACGCGATCGCGGCTCGACTCCGACTTCTCCTGCGACGAAGTGCGCGAGTCGATTCGCACGAGTTTTCCAAGTAATAGCTTGCCACGGACCGTGTTCGGCAAGCCGTCCAGCGGATTGAGCTCGACCTCCACCGGATCGCCGGGCGTGAGCGCGCTGCCACCTAAGCTGTAGCGCTTCGCATTCACGATGTACCACGCCTGATATGCGTATCGCGAAGCTGTCTGCGGGTCGATCAAACGCCGGATCGAATACAGAAAATCGTGAGCCGTTACGGGGTCGCCGTTCGACCAGCGAGCATCCGGGCGGAGATGGAATATGTACGTCCGGCCATCGTCGGAGATTTCCCATTTCTCTGCCACGCCCGGCTCGGCCCGATTGTTATCCGCTCGCGGGCGCACGAGGCCTTCGAAGATCGCGTGAACGATGCGACCTTCCGGCTGGCCGGTGATGAGTGCCGGGTCGACCGAGGCGACCTCCGTTTCGTTGATGAACGTGAAGTCGGCCGGCGGCAAGCGACTGCCATAAACGGCCCACCCCACAGCGGCCAGGCCGCCGGCGAACATCGCGAACAAAATCCACGTGCGGCCAAGCATAACCGCAGCTTAACCCGATACCGCAATCCCGCCAATCGAGCCTCGACAATTTAGCGGCGGAGCTTGCTCCGCGCTCTTGCTCCGCGCGCTCCGCGACATAAAATGACCGACATGCTTCGCGGCTTCCACGTCATCATTTCGACTTACGGATTCTGGCTTCCAAACGATCCGCGTGGTTCGTGGTCGGACTGGGTGCGACGTTGGGAACTCTTGCGGTTCGGACCTGCCACGAAAGTCCAAACGCGTCGATCCGTCGCCGGCGAACCGCATGATCGCGCGCTTCGCACAGCGGCCAAGGCTGTCTTGATGTATCCGGAAGTTTATTTTTCGGGCAAACAAGCGTTATCCGTGGGAGTCGGTTTCCGCCGTGCAATCAATGAAGGCAACTATGTCGTTCATGCGTGTTCCATTCTTCCGCAACACGTACACATGGTCATTGGGCCGCACAAGCGAAACATTCGGCGAATCGTGGGACACCTGAAAGGACGAGCGACTCAGCAGCTTGCACTGGACGGTTTGCATCCGCTTGCGCATTTCCATCAGCCGGATGGGGCGACGCCATCGCCGTGGGCGAGAAACTCGTGGGCGGTCTTTATATTCTCTGAGAAGCACATGCGGGAGGCGATTCAATATGTGAATGACAACCCGTTGAAGGAGGGGAAGCCGCGGCAAAAATGGTCCTTTGTGCGGCAGTATCCGCTTGATGAAGCGGGGACGCTCACGCGGAGCAAGCTCCGCCGCTAAATGTCGATATGACCGGTTTTGAGCATCGTCGTCATATACCGCCCTCTGAGCTCGCCCGGCCGCGAGAATTGGTCGTCATTTGCGCGCCGATGCGAAGCAACGTGAATCTCTCGCGAATCGCCCGGGTGGCCGCGTGCTGCGGCTTGGAACGAATGATCTGCACCGGCACGGCCAAGCTCGAACGCAGGATCGCCCGCGACGGGGCCGATAAAATTCGACTGGAAATCCACCGTACGCTCACGCCCGTGCTCAGTAAGCTTCGCGACGACGGTTATCGGTTGGTGGGCCTGGAACAGACGACCAACTCGCGGAATCTACACCATTACGCGTTCGCTCGCCGCACGGCCCTGGTGATCGGCAACGAACGCAGCGGGCTCACGGACGACATCCTTGCTAAGCTCGACGACGTCGTGGAGATTCCCATGTGGGGGCTGCCTTACAGTTACAACGTAGCGACCGCGACGACAATGGCACTTTACGAATACTGCCGGCAGTTTCCGGAAGGATGAAGGATGAGAGATGAATGATTCCACGGTTATCGAACTTTCATCCTTCATCCCTCATCCTTCATCCGTTCACGGTTCGCGGCACGACCAGTGTGCGTCCGACGACTTGGCCCGCCAAGATTTTTTGCACGTGATCGGGCAGTTCGTCGAGCGTAATCTCGTCAACGATTTCAGCGAGCTGATCGACTCGCCATTCGCCGGCCAACTTCCGCCACACCTCAAGCCGCTCAGGCCGCGGGCATTTGGCCGAGTCGATGCCGGCAAGCGTCACGCCGCGGAGTATGAACGGATATACGGTGACTTCCAGCGCCGCGCCCGCAACCAGCCCGCAGGCAGCAACGCACCCACGATGCTCGACGGATCGCAGAATCGTCGCCAGCGGCCGGCCGCCCACGGTATCAACCGCCGCCGCCCAACGGGCCTGCAGCAGCGGCCGGTCGCTGTCGTCGTTCACTTCGTCGCGGTTCAATATCGTCTTAGCTCCCAGCCGACGCAACCACTCGTACTGTTTCGCTTTGCCGGTCACCGCCGCAACGTCGTATCCGAGTTTCGCGAGAATGGCGACGGCAATCGAACCGACGCCGCCCGTCGCTCCGGTCACTATGACCGGACCGCGATCTGGTCCGATGCCGCGCTCGACAATCGCTTTGACGCATTGAGCGGCCGTGAATCCAGCCGTGCCATAGATCATCGCTTCGCGAACAGATAACTCAGCGGGGAGCCGAACGATCCACGCCGCGGGTACACGCACATGCGCGGAGAATCCGCCCCAGTGACTGGCGCCCAATTCGTAACCGGTAATCAGCACCTCGTCACCGGGGCGAAAATCTGACGATGCGCTTTCGACGACCGTGCCCGCGCAATCGATGCCCGGGACGTGGGGAAATGAACGCACGACGCCCGGATGCCCTTGCGAAGCTAGCGCGTCCTTGTAATTGAGCGATGAATAAGCGACCCGCACCAGCACATCGCCCGCTGGCAAGTCGTCGATCGTGATCGCCTCGACGCCCGCCGAAACTCGGCCGTCGGCGCCCTTCCGCACCATGTAACATGGGAACGACGCAGTTGACGTCAAGGAAAAAACCACGTTCGCTCCTTCGAGAAGCGGTTTCAAAACAAATTGTAGCTGGCCTCTATGAGGCCGGTTTGCTTGCACCAGCCGGGGTCACAGACCCCAGCTACAAGTTTGAAACAGGTTCGAGTCAACCTTTCACCTCGACGGGCAGTTCATCGATTTTCGCCGCCAGAATGAAGTCGTTCTCCGACAACCCACCGATGGCGTGCGTCCACAGCTCGACCCACACGTTGCGGTAGCCTTCGATGTGCAAGTCGGGATGATGACCATCTTCCTCAGCGACCTTTGCGCAGTCATTCAAGAAATCCATCCCGGCCATGAAATTCTTCACCTTCCAATCCTTGCGGATTCGCTGGCCATCGTGCGTAAGCCGCCAGCCACTGAGCTGCTTGAGCTGCTGCTTGGTTTCATCCGGCGAATACGGATCGACGCCGCCCTCGCACGGTTTGCACTTCATTTGAACCAATTCGGATGGAGATTGAACGGCCATGACATGTTCCTCCTATAGCTTTAAGTGCGAAAATCACGAGGCGCCGTAATTATTCTCCGTGACCGACGATCGTCAATTGGATCGGCGCGACACGGCCAAACACATTCGCCGGAACTGCACGTCAAATGCCTGCAATGTCGAACACGGCGGCGATCAAGAAACCAGCGAAAATCGTGATGCATGCGCCGAGAATTACACGGTCCCGCGGAATCGCGGCCGCCGCAAAAGTCGCGAGCGTGCACACGGCAATGTACACGCGTACGGCCGGCGTTTGAAACTCGACGAACAGCCATGTAACGAAGAACGCCGCAAACGCGAGAATCGCCGCCGCGCGGCGGCCGGCCACGACGGCAATCGTGCGGTGCCCGGCGGCACGGTCGGCTTCGTAGTCGACAGCAGTAGCCAGTGCGTGGACGCCGCACACGCACAGCGCCAGAAAGTAGTATCGCGTGGGAATGGTTCGAATGTCGGCCCCCAGGCTGTACCCCATCGCGAACGGCAGCAGAAAGTAGCCCAGCCCATTCGCCAGCGAATCCAGTGGCGGCCGCTCTTTGAGCCGCACCGGCGGCACGGAATACAGCCACGCGACCAGGACGAGCGATACCGTCGTGACGAAGCTATCCCAATTGCGCGCGATGCAGCCTCCCAGAATGACGATCGGCATCATCGCCAGGCATGCCTGCCAAACGAATCGCTGATCTTCCGGACGGATAACGGCGCCCCAGACGGCCCTCCGTCGCGGGCAGCGGCGGTCCGATTCGTAATCGTAGATGTCGTTAAGCCCGCAGCCGATGAGGTTCATCGGAAAAGTGAGCAAAAGCAACTGCACGATGGCTGCGGCGCTCAATGAGACACGCGCCGCTTGCATGCCGAGCCCGTACACCAGCGGCAACACGGGCCACACGATCGGCCGGCTGACTTGCAGCAAGAGTACCAGTCGGCCCATGACCTGTTTCGCCCCTACCGTGGGATTCGCCAGCTCGGCCGCGCAAAGTCAACGCCGCACTCGGTAGCGCGGACCTGCATTTGTCCGCGCCATCGTCAAATGCTCAATGGGCCGCAGCGTTCGTCAGACCTTCGACTTTTCCATCGACTGCTTAATCAGCCCGCCGATGAACGTTAGCAATGCGCCGGCGACAACCCCGATGCCCGCGTTGCCGACGAGTGCGCTGCCGGTCCCCGCCTGCTCGCCCAACATGCTCTGCAGCATGCCAAGCATGGAGGCTAGCTGACCGCCGCCAACACCGCCGACAACACCGAGGATCGTCCGCAGCAGTGGGCTCAAGTTGGCATTCTTGAGCATCGCGCCGACCGCATTTCCGCCCGCGGCGCCGCCAATCAATTGCATTACCAGAGGAATAAGCTGTTCCATCTCGACGCTCCTTTGCAGAAAACCAGGACTACGAGAAATTCGCCAACCGATTGACTGCCCAATTTCAGTATAGTCGCCTGAAAACGCGCTGCACGTCCAGGGCAGGTTATTCCTCATCCCCCCTTATTTTAGCCAAAACTGAGTAATCTTCGAGCGTAGTAGTGTCGCCCACTGTCTCCTTCCCGGCGGCGATGTCGCGTAGCAGGCGGCGCATGATCTTGCCGCTTCGGGTCTTTGGCAGGGCTCCGGTGAAGCGGATGTCGTCCGGCTGGGCCAGGGCGCCGATTTCGTGGCGGACGTGTTTTTTAAGCTGTTCGCGAAGCGCGTCGTTTGGCTCGCCGCTGCGGAGCGTGACAAAAACCGCCACCGCCTCGCCCTTCAGCTCGTCCGGCCGGCCGACCGCGGCCGCCTCGGCCACGCTGGGGTGCGACACCAGTGCGCTCTCGATCTCAATTGTGCTCAGCCGGTGGCCGGAGACATTCAGCACGTCGTCGATCCGACCCATGATCCAGTAGTAGCCGTCGTCGTCGCAACGGGCGTTGTCGCCGGCCAGGTACTTGCCGGGCACCTTGCTCCAATACACTTCCTTGTATCGATCGTCGTCGCCCCAAATGCCGCGCAACATGCCGGGCCAAGGGTGCGTCATCACCAGCCAGCCGCCCTGGTTCTTGCCAACCGGCTGGCCGCTGGGAGTGACGATCTCCGGAATGATTCCCGGCAAAGGTTTTGTACAACTTCCTGGCTTGGTGGGAATCGCACCGGGCAGCGGGCTCATCATGATGCCACCCGTTTCCGTCTGCCACCACGTGTCGACAATCGGGCACCGCTCACCGCCGATCACGCGGTGATACCACATCCACGCTTCGGGATTGATCCCTTCGCCCACCGTTCCGAGCAACCGCAAGCTCGACAGGTCGTGTTTTTTCACATGCTGGTCGCCCCACTTGATGAACGCGCGGATCGCCGTCGGGGCCGTGTAGAAGATCGTGACCTTGTATTTCTCGATGAGTTGCCAGAAGCGGCTTTCGTCCGGGTGATTCGGCGCGCCTTCGTACATCAAGACGGTCGCACCCGCGGAGAGCGGGCCATAAACGACGTAGCTGTGCCCCGTGACCCAGCCGATGTCGGCCGTACACCAGAAAATGTCGTCATCGCGATGGTCGAACACCCACTGAAACGTTTTCTTGGCGTACAGGTTGTATCCGGCGGTCGTGTGCTTAATGCCCTTCGGCTTTCCGGTCGAGCCACTTGTATAGAGGATGAACAGCGGTGCCTCGGAATCCATTGACGCCGCCGGGCACTCGGCCGACGCTTTTTCCATCAGCTCGTGCCACCAAAAGTCGCGCCCAGCTTGCATGCTCACTACTGTAGCTGGGGTCTGTGACCCCGGCCCACTACCAGCACCGTCGGCCTCGGAGAGGCCAGCCACAGCGCCGCGTCGCAGCACAATGCACTTCTGAACCGTCGGACTCTTGGCGAGCGCCTCATCGACGGTCTCTTTCAGCGGCAGCGCTTTTCCGCGCCGCCAACCAGTGTCGGCCGCGATCTGCAGCTTGGCCTCGGCGTCGCGGTTCCGCTCGGCAATCGCCTCGGCCGAGAAGCCAGCAAAGATGATGGAGTGGATCGCGCCGATGCGCGCGCAAGCCAGCATGGCGATTGCCAGCTCCGGCACCATCGGCATGTAGATCGACACGCGGTCGCCCGACGTGATCCCGAGACTCTTGAGCACGTTTGCGAACTTGCACACTTCGCGGTGCAACTCCGCATACGTGAGCTTGCGAGAGTCGCCCGGCTCGCCCTCCCAAAGGATAGCCGTGCGATCCCCAAGACCCGCAGCCAAATTACGGTCGAGGCAGTTGTAAGAGACGTTCGTTTTCCCGCCAGCAAACCACTCGGCAAACGGCTCCTTCCATACAAGCGGCCGCTCAAACGGCTGAAACCAATGCAGTTCATCGCGCGCGAGGTCGGCCCAGAATTTCGGCGGGTCGGCTGCGGCCTGGTCCCACAACTCCTGATATTCCTCTAGCGACTTGATTCGCGCCTTGGCCGCAAACTCCTTCGGCGGCGGAAACAGCCGTTTTTCCTGCATCACCGAGTCGATCTGACCACCTGCTACTGCCGCCATAGTGTGTCCCTTGTCGTACGAGCCAACGTTTCCAGCACCGAGCGAAATGGATGTTACTGAACGACCCAATGCTCGCCAGTTTAGAGCCAGTTTAGAATCCGCTGGCGCCTGCCGCTAGTTGCGGCTTCCCGCTCGTGTGTTTACAATCAGCGGCCGTTGGCGGCTTTCTCATCCATTCCCAGGCGGAAGGGTAAAGGATGGCCGCTCCTTTGTTTCCATCCGCCGCGAAGTGTATGGTCATCCATCTCTTGGATTCGGCCCAGGGGAATACCCTGCAAGCGTGGCGGTTCTCGAATCATGAGATCGTCACGATCGGCCGCGACGCCAATAACGACATCGTCGCCGCCGACCCTCAGGTCTCGCGCTCCCACGCTCGGCTCGTGCAGCAGAACGACAATTGGACGCTTTTCTCCACCGGCCGCCACGGCACGCTGATAAACGACCGCCTGGTCACGGAAGCCGTCTTGCAGCCCCAAACCGTGTTCCGCCTTGGCGCCAGCGGGCCGATGCTGCGGTTCGACGTCGATACACGCCAGCCGCATCGCAGCGAAACGCTCGAAAACATCGATACCGATTTGATTGCGTCATTGGCAGTGGACGAACAGCGGAAGCAACGTGAAGTCGATCAAATCGCGGAGAACACGCTCTTCCGCGAATTGCAGGAGCGCTCGCGCCAACTTAGAAAGTCCGGCGGACAGACACCCGAATCGAGCTAGCGCTTTGCGAACCTGCGACGCCATCCAATCGACTGTGCTTGATATTTTGGAGTGAGACGCTTGGCCAAGATTATCTCGACCCACTCATTTCGCGGCGGCACCGGCAAATCGAACACCACGGCCAACGTCGCCGTTCTCGTCGCTCGCGCCGGACACCGCGTCGGCGTCATCGATACCGATATTCAGTCACCCGGCATTCACGTCATTTTTCAGCTCGCCGAGTCGCGCGTCGAGCGAGCCCTGAACGACTACTTATGGGGCAAGTGCTCCATCGACAAGGCGGCTTACGATGTCACCGAGGCGTCGATCGGAGACGTCGATCCCGACGCCGACCGCCCGCGACTTTTTTTGATACCCTCGAGCATCGACGTCGGCGAGATTGGCCGCATTCTTAAAAAGGGTTACGACGTCGGCAAGCTTAACGATGGTTTTCAACGGCTCGTGACCGATTTGCGGCTCGATTATCTGTTCATCGACACGCATCCGGGCGTAAACGAGGAGACGTTGTTGTCGATCGCCATTTCCGACAAGTTGTTGCTGGTGATGCGGCCCGATAGCCAGGACTTCCAGGGAACCGCGGTGACGGCAGAGCTCGCACGACGGCTGGAAATCCCCGAGATGTACTTGGTAATCAACAAAGTGCCGCCCGGCATGGATACCGCCCAGCTCCGCGAACGCGTGGAGGCAACTTATCAGGCAGAGGTTGTTGCCATTCTACCCATGAACTACGAAATCGCACGCGTCGCTAGCAGCGGCATTTTTGTTAATCGGTATCCCGAGCACCCGATGACGCTTGCGCTGAAGCAAGTGGCGGATCGCGTGATGTCGTGATCCCAGCCAATCGGCAATCGCACCACGAAACAAAACTACACTCATGCCCGACAATCAATCGACCGGCGCTCTCGACGATCTCATCGGCTGCCTGAAAGCGGCCGTGGCGCCGTTCCGCGCTACGCTCCAAGAGCTGCACGCCAAGTATCGCGACGTGGCCGACGGCAAAGTGGCCGACTACATTCCCGAGCTCGCGCTTGCCGATCCCAAATGGTTCGGCATCTCCGTCGTCACCGTCGACGGCCAAGCGTTCGACGTCGGCGACTGCCAGCAGCTGCTCAGCATTCAATCGGTGTCGAAGCCGTTTGTGTTCGGCATGGCGCTGGAAGATCACGGTCGCGAGGTTGTCCTGAAAAAAGTGGGCGTTGAGCCCACGGGCGAAGCGTTCAACGCGATCGTACTTGACGAGAAATCAAACCGGCCCTTCAATCCGCTCGTCAATGCGGGTGCCATCGCCACGGCCGACCTAATTCCGGGCAAGGATTTCGCCGAGCGAATCAAGCGGCTGATGGCCACGTTCAGCGGCTACGCCGGCCGCGACGTGTACGTCGATAACGCGATTTTTATGTCGGAGCGATCCACTGGCCATCGGAACCGCGCTATCGCGCATTTGATGCTGAACTTCGGCATGGTGAGCGAAAAAGTGGAAGAATCGCTCGAGCTCTACTTTCAGCAGTGCTCAATTCTGGTCAATGCGCACGACCTGGCTGTGATGGGCGCGTCGCTGGCCAACGCGGGCGTCAACCCGATCACGAAGCAGCGGGCGCTTGAGCGGGAATACGTAAAGGACGTGCTCAGCGTCATGCTCACTTGCGGCATGTACGATTACGCGGGCGAGTGGGCATATCGCGTGGGACTGCCGGCCAAGAGCGGTGTCGGCGGCGGCATTTGCGCGGTCGTGCCAGGCCGCTGCGGCATCGGCATTTTCTCACCGCTACTCGATGCCCGTGGCAACAGCGTCCGGGGCATCAAGGTGTGCGAAGAACTCTCCGACCGTTTCGGCCTGCACGCCTTCGAGCTTGGCTTCGACGGCGAGCGAATTGAAGATCAATTTTACTTGCGAAAGAAATAGTGCTGTCGATCACTTCTGGGCGAGCGCTTCGGCTGTCGCCGATTTCGCCATCTCCAGCGAAAACTCGGCGTTCGCCTCAATGTCGGCGAGGATCGCTGTTTCGTCAATCTCGGCGGTAAACGGGCTGGCTTCCTCCGACCCGTCGCCGAAGCTGATGCCCAGCGCTCGGGCCGCTTGAACGGCCGCACCATTCGCATCAACTTCGCGAATGCGATTCACGGCTTCGCGAATGGGCACGCTCTTCATTTGCGGCGGATGGTAGCAGATCATCTCGCCCAGCCGCCGCTCGTGAATAAGCCGCACTGCGTGAGCCCCGTACTGAGTCGCCAACACGCGATCAAACGTCGTCGGCGCGCCGCCGCGCTGCAAATGACCGAGCACTACAACGCGTACTTCTTTCAACAATCGTCGTTCGACTTCGCGTGCCACCAGCTCACCGATGCCGCCAAGCTTCGCTTGCGCGCCGTCGCGAAGCTTGCCGACGATGCCGCCCTCCGGCAAATGGGCCCCCTCCGCCACGACAAGCAGCGTAAACTTCTTTCCTTGTTGCTCGCGCTCCAGGATCTTGCGGCAAACTCCTTCAAACGTCCAAGGAATCTCCGGAATGAGAATCACATCGCCGCCGCCGGCGATGCCCGCGTGGAGCGCGATCCAACCCGCGTGCCGGCCCATCACTTCGAGCACGAACACACGCTCGTGGCTGGCGGCCGTCGTGTGCAGCCGGTCAAGCGCATCGGTCGCGCAGGCAACGGCACTATCGAAGCCGAACGTGAATGCCGTTGCTGACAGGTCGTTATCTATGGTCTTCGGGACGCCCACAACAGGAATCCCAAACTTGTGAAACTGCTCCGCGACGGCAAGCGATCCATCGCCGCCGATGCACACCAAACCTTCCAGGCCAAGTTGGTTGACAGTGCACTTTACCCCTTCAAGAAGCTCGCGCTTAATTTCGATGCGATCGGATACTCCCGCCGTCGCAGCGAATCGTCCCTTGTTGGTTGAACCCAGAATCGTGCCGCCTTCGTTCAAGATGCCCGTCGTATTCTGCGGCGTCAGCGTGAGGTACTGCACCGGATCGTACAGCCCCTCGTAACCCTTAAGAAAGCCGATGCAATCGTAGCCCAACCGCCAGCAAGTCTTGGCGGCTCCACGAATAACGGCATTCAAGCCGGGGCAGTCACCGCCGCTGGTGAGGACGCCAATGCGTTTGGCACTCATGGTTCTCTCCGTGCGAGATTTCGGAGTCGACGAAGCGCGTCCCAAAACGACTTTCAAAGATAGGACGTGGCGGCCTATTCAGAGTCTTCGTGCGCGACGCGCAACGACGGGCATATACGGTCATGCCACGTCGTCCCACGCCTGTGCCGCACAACCCGCACGACCGTCGCACCTGGACAGACTGCAATTGCTCAGAATCTCACGGCCGCAGCCATAGTCGGCCCAGAGTTCCGACTTTTCCCCAGGCCTCGCGGAGATTGACTTTCGATTCGCCCGCCCTGCGATCGCAGAATGTAATGGGCACTTCAGCGAATTTGGCGCCCGCCCTGTGCAAGTGCCAAAGAAGCTCTTCGAGATACGCGTAGCCTGTTGCACGAATATCTTCCAGTCGGATTTCGCGTAGCTTGGCGACGCGGTACGCGCGAAAAGCGCCGCTTGCGTCGCGAACCGGGATACGCAACAGAAGGCGGGTCAAGCCATTGACCCACCGGCTCATGACGCGGCGATGTATGGGCCAGCCCTCAATTCCGCCGCCTGAGCAATAACGCGAACCGATGGCTACGTCGGCATTGTCGAGCGCACGCAACAATTCCGTCACATGTCGAGGATCGTGGCTCCAATCGGCGTCGAGCGTGACGAAGGCCTCATAGTCATGCTCCATTGCAAACCGCGCGGCCGCAAGCGTCGCGGAGCCTAATCCTTGCTTCCCAGGCCGATGGAGGCAATGAAGCCGTGGTTCGACAGCCGCCCGGTTGTCGCACCACTGGCCGGTGCCGTCGGGCGAATTGTCGTCGATCACAAGAATATCCGCGTCCGGCAGAACGCGAAGAATCTCGTCAACCAAACTCGGTAAGTTCTCGATCTCGTTGTACGTAGCCAGTGCAACGAGCGTGCGAGCCGACGGCGATTGCGGATTGCGGCACCCAGAGGGTACCCGGGATTGCGGGTTGTCAGTCGTGTTAGAATCCGCAATCCGCAATCCGAAATCCGAAATCTTTTCCAGTTCGGATTGACTCATTTCTTCCTGGCCATGTGCTGGTAATACTCCACCGTTCGTCGCAAGCCTTCGTTGAAGCTGACCGTCGGTTCGTATTTTAGAAGTTTTCGAGCCAGTGAAATATCGGCCAGGCTATCGCGGACGTCGCCGGAGCGGGCCGGCTCGAAGATGGGCTTGATCTTTGTTCCGATGACTTGATTGATTCCATCCACCAGTTGCAACAAGTCGAACGACTCGCCGCAGGCGACGTTGATGGTTCGTCCCACGGCATCGGACGCTTCGGCGGCCAGCAGATTGCCGTGCACGATGTTATCGATGTACGTGAAATCGCGCGACTGCCTGCCGTCGCCGAAAATCGTCGGCCGCTCGCCGGCCAACATCTGCGTGATGAACTTCGGAATCACAGCCGCGTATTGGCTCTTCGGATCCTGTCGCGGGCCGAACACATTGAAGTAGCGAATAATGACTGTTTCCAGGGCATAAGTGGCCGTGAACGCTTGGCAATAAAATTCACCGGCCAATTTCGCCGCCGCGTAGGGCGACAAGGGGGCCGGCAACAAACCCTCGTGCTTGGCGGGCGTCGGCTGATCGCCGTACGCGCTGCTCGAACCGCCGAACACCACGCGCCGCACGCCGCTGCGCCGCGCCACGTCGAGCAGGTTCACCGTGCCGGTCACGCACGCGGCATTCGTATCCAGCGGCGCGTCCACGCTTCGAGGCACCGACGCCAACGCCGCCTGATGGAACACCACCTCAACGCCATCGAGAGCCCGCTCGACGTCGTCGCGGTTCACTAGATTGCCCTCAATGAACTCGACTCGCTTGCCAAGCCGTGTCACATTCTCGCGATGCCCGGTACAAAGATTGTCAAACACCCGCACGCGCGTGCCGCGCTCGACGAGCGCCTCGGTCAGGTGGGAACCAATGAAACCCGCGCCGCCGGTAACTAGGTGAACGCTCATCGCACCCAACATGCCCTGTAGCTGGGGTCTGTGACCCCGGCAAACTTGGCGATCCGGCCTCGTAGAGGCCAGCTACAATGTGAACATATCCGACGTGCCGCTCAACCGCTACGCAACCGCGAAAACAGGTTCCGATAATCCTCGCGCCGCACCGGCGGCTGCGCAGAACTCTGCGGTGCATCTTCCTCAATGATGAGCAGCGGGTCGTCGTCGATGGGCTCGATAGTTGCGCTCGTATCGGACGCAAACGCCGACAAAATGCTGCCGAGCGCATCGGCACTATTCGGCGTTTGTGAGGCGGATGTCGTCGCAGCTGACAAATGGTCGCACGGCGTCGATTCGGGCACATCCGCCAGCCGCAACCGAGGCCGATTCGATGGCGACTCGCATGTGAGATTGTCGTCGACCGCCGTGCTTGAAACGACAAACCTAGTCGCGGAAACTGGCGATGCCTCGATCGCCGCCTGAACCAGCGTGGAAAAGCCTGGGTCGCGGCGGTTCTCCACGCGCGGCAACTCGCGGCGGAACATGTCGTCCCAGGACGCGAAGTTATCGAGCACCACTTCTTCCTCGTCGAACTTTTCCGCGAACGGGTCCGTGGCCGCGTCCACCGCAGCGATCGTCGGCGCGCCGTGCGGCAAATTGATGACCGTGCTTCGCGTGGCGATCGCCTGCTCGTCGGCGTCGAGCTCCGTGTCATCGACATCCGACCGTACCTCATCGCAATCGTGCGCCGCGATGCGTTCGTCGCCAAGTTTTCCAAACTCGATCACATTGTCGGCCGCTGTGGCAACCTCGACCGGGGGCGTTTCCCACGGCGTCGGCAATTGCTGAAGATCGGCCCAGGCCTCTTGAACCACCTGGCGATCGAGGCGCGACGCACCTTTCGCGACGGCAAACTGCAGTGCTCGGTCGCACAATTGATTGATCAGCCGCGGGACGCCATCCGTCGCGTCGAATACGGCCGCTGCTGCATCAGGAGCAATCACGTCGTCGGGCGTCACGCCGCAAGCCGCGATTTGGGCGCGAATGTACTGCCAGGTCTCCTCGCGATTGAACGGCGCCAAATAGCAGCGCGCCGAGAGCCGCTGGCTGAACGATTCCAACTCGGGATGGGCGAACGACTCCTCAAGCGCTGAAGAACCCGCCAATACCAGCCACACGCGGGGCACGCCGCCGCGCACCAGGTTGGTCAGAATACGAAGCTCATCCAACAACGCGGTCGGCAGCGCCTGAGCTTCATCCACCAAGAGCAGCAGGCCCGCTGGGCACTGCTCGGAGAGCAAGTGATCGAGCAAACTCAATCGCAGGTCGCCTTCGTCGCGCAATTTGTATGGCAAACCCAGCTCGAACAGTACGGCCTGCAGTAGCGCCCGCCGCGTGCACAGCCGGGCGCACGCGAGCAGTACAACGTCAAAGCGCGCGTGATACTGAGTTGCCAACACTTGCAACAAAAGCGATTTGCCCGTGCCAGGCGCCCCAATGATCAAACCGGGGCCGTCGCCGCGATCGGTGGCGCGCGACAGTCGTTGACGTGCATCTTCAACCGCAGCGCCCGGAAAATAGCGCGCGACCAGCGGGTAGGACGCGAACACGCGCTGATCGCGTTCGGCCAACTGACGAAGTTTTGATTCCGGATGTGAGGTCGGCGTGGGCATGGTCCGGCTTACCTGTGTCGACGGTCAAAAGGCGCGCATCCTCCGCGGCGGCGCGGCAAGAGTCTGAGCGCTATCGTCTAGCATCGGCAGCCGAGTAAAACGGGCTTCATCCTCACCCCGCAATTTGCAGTTCCATCAACGACGCGGCGGCGCGAACGCTGTCAAGCTAGCCCCAAGGCCAGTGCCCGCCGTATCATGAAGTCATGGCGTTTCGGATCAAAATCTGCGGCATCACGAATCTCGACGACGCGCGTGCGGCGGCCGACGCCGGCGCCGATGCGATTGGCTTCAATTTCTTTAGCAAAAGTCGCCGGTTTGTCGATCCGCAACGAGCGCGGCAGATCGTCGAACAAACGCCGGCCGGCGTGCTCACAGTCGGCGTCTTCGTGAATTCCGATGCAAAGCAAATTGTAGAAACCGTCGAGCAGGTAGGATTTCATGCCGTTCAACTGCACGGCGACGAGCCACCGCTGCTGGTCGCCCAATTGCCGTCACAAATACGAATCGTTCGCGCTTATCGCTGCGGGCGCGACGGGCTTAAGCCGCTCGCAAATTATCTCGAAGAATGTCGCCAGCGCGGTCGCATGCCCGATGCCGCGCTGATCGACGCCGACGCTGGAACGGATTTCGGTGGCAGCGGCCAGCTCGCCGACTGGGCGCTCATTCAACACGAGCGCGAATCGCTGGACGGATTGCCGCTGATTCTCGCCGGCGGATTGACGCCCGATAACGTCGCCGCCGCGATTGCAGCCGTGAGTCCCGACGGCGTAGATGTCGCCAGCGGCGTCGAGCAAGAACCGGGACGCAAGGACGCAGCGCTCATCGCGCGATTTGTCGCCGCGGCGCGCGCTGCGTTCGCGCGCATCTAATTGTTATCGCCCGTATGTTAGGCTTTCTAGCCTGACCTTGCTTGCTTTGTGTCAGCCTGGAGAGGCTAACGTACCGCATCGCGTCTTGCCAGAATTACCGCCTGCCAACTACAATCAAAGTTTGCCCAAAACATTGTCTATTCGCTGACTCACGCAGAGGAGATTCCCGTGTCGCAGGTGGCCACGAAACTGCCGTACAAAGTGCTCGATTGTTCGCCCGCCGAGTTTAAGCGCCTGGCCGAGTGGGGCCGTAAGGAGATTGAGCTCGCCGAGAATGAAATGCCCGGCCTGATGGCCCTCCGCGAGAAATACGGCCGCACCAAGCCGCTTGCCGGGGCCCGCATCGCCGGCTGCCTGCACATGACGATCCAGACGGCCGTCTTGATCGAAACACTTCGCGAGCTCGGCGCCGAAGTCACCTGGAGCAGCTGCAATATCTTCTCGACGCAAGATCACGCGGCCTGCGCGATCGCCAAGGCTGGCATCCCGGTCTACGCTTGGAAGGGCATGACCAACGAGGACTTCGATTGGTGTATCGAGCAAACGCTTTTCTTCCCCTCCGGTGAACCGCTGAACCTGATCCTCGACGACGGCGGCGACCTCACCGCAATGGTCCACGACAAGTTTCCCGAGCTTCTCGAAGGCATCCGCGGCTTGTCGGAAGAAACGACCACGGGCGTGCATCGCCTCTACCAAATGCACGAGCGCGGCGAACTGAAGGTGCCCGCGATCAATGTCAACGACTCGGTCACCAAGAGCAAGTTCGACAACCTGTACGGTTGCCGCGAATCGCTCGCCGATGGCATCAAACGGGCGACCGACATCATGGTCGCCGGCAAGCTGGTCGTGATCGCCGGCTACGGCGACGTGGGCAAGGGCTGTGCTCAATCGATGCGCGGCCTGGGCGCCCGCGTAATCATCACCGAGATCGACCCAATCATCGCCCTGCAAGCGGCGATGGAAGGCTACCAGGTCACCACGATGGAAGAGGCCGTCGAGCAGGGCAACATCTTCGTCACCACCACCGGCTGCCGCGACGTGATCACCGGCAAGCACATGTCGCGGATGAAGAACGACGCGATCGTCTGCAACATCGGCCACTTCGATCTGGAGATCGACATGGCCTGGCTCGAGAGCGAAGCGAAGGCCGGTCGGGTTCGCAAAGAGAACATCAAGCCGAACACGGTGGGCGCCGTCGACAAGTACACGTTCAACGACGGCCACTCGATCCTAGTGCTAGCAGAAGGCCGCCTGGTGAACCTCGGCTGCGCGACTGGTCATCCGTCGTTTGTGATGAGCAACTCATTCTCGAACCAGGTACTCGCACAACTCGCGCTATGGACCGAGACCGATAAGTTCGACCTCGGCGTTCACGTGCTACCCAAAAAGCTCGACGAGGAAGTCGCCCGCTTGCACCTCGCCAAGCTCGGCGTGAAGCTCACGAAGCTCACGCAGAAGCAAGCCGACTACATCGGCGTGCCGATCGACGGGCCGTACAAGCCGGAATACTATCGGTATTAGCAGCGAACATTGATGTACGCGATAAACTTCCAACAAACGTTGAGCGAGCTGAGCAGGCAATCGCCGTTTCGGCCATTTGTCGTAGAACTGGTAAATGGCGAGCGGATCGAGGTCGATCACCCCGAAGCCCTCGCGTTCCGGGACATGCGCGCGATCTTTATCACCAAGGAAGGCCGCGCCCACAATTTCGATCCGGAAGGCGTAACTCGAATCGTTGGGCCAGAGGTAAATGGAAAGGAATAGGCGCCGTTGGCTCAGCGCGCGTTCAGTTCTCCATGCCCACCATCCAAGCCTTTCGCGGCATCCGCTACGACCTGGGCCACGTCGGCTCGTTGAGCAATGTCGTCGCGCCGCCGTACGACGTGATCGACGCCGAGTTGCAGCAGCGGCTGTACGACAAGCATCCGGCCAACGTCGTGCGGCTAATCCTCAACAAGGACGAGCCGAACGACAGCGAACGAAATAATCGCTACACACGCGCGGCCCGGCTGATGCGATCGTGGATGCGCGAGGGCGTGCTGTTCACGGAGGCCGATCCGGCGATCTACGTCTATCATCAAATGTTCACCGAAGGTGGAGTCGCGTACACGCGTCGCGGCTTCATGTGCCGCGTGCGGCTGGAGCGGTTCGGCGAAGGCAGCATCTATCCGCACGAAGAAACGCATGGCGCCGCCAAGGCCGACCGGCTCAAACTGTGGTCCGCCTGCAAGGCGAACCTGAGCCAGATCTTCGGCCTCTACCCCGACGAAGAGAACCAGGCGCAAAACATCCTCGAAGCGGCCATCGGCGGCGGCGCGCCGTTGGAGGCGACCGATCATCTGGGCGTCGTGCACCGCCTCTGGCCGGTGACGGACGTAGCCACGATCACCGCCGCCATCGCCGCCATGGGCGACCGGGCCGTGTACATCGCCGACGGGCACCATCGCTATGAAACCGCGTGCACCCTCCGCGACCAGATCGCCGCGAGTGTAGCCCTCTCGCTCCGCGAGAGGAATCCTCTCGCGGAGCGAGAGGACTACAAATTGCCGCCCGAACACCCGGCCAACTACGTCTTGATGATGCTCGTCTCGATGAGCGACCCCGGCATGCTGGTCCTCGCCACGCATCGGCTGTTCCGCGGCCTGCCGCCGATGACCGCCGACGAATTGCGTCGCCAGCTAGGCGATTGCTTTGCGACAGAACCGGCCGGCAGCGGCGCCGATCGTGCCCGGTCGCTGTGGGAAGAAATCGAAATGGAGGGCGAACAATCAACGCTCGGCCTGTACACGGCGGCCGACGACCAGTGGACGCTCGTCCGCCCCACCGAGGCCGGCCGACGCCGCATGGCAGAAATCTCCAGCGACCACTCTCCCGACTGGCAGAGCCTCGGTGTCAGCATCCTGCACCGGCTGATTATGGAAACTCTCTTAGTAGGTGCCGCGAGCCGAGCGGCACTTGACGCCGCAAGTCCGCCTACTTTGCCTGCCCCCAAGTACGTTCGCGACATCGAAGAAGTCGTCCGAGGGCTGAAGCACGGCGACGACGCCGGCCGCGACGCGACGGGCCAGGCCGGCACCGGCGGCCGCTTTGAACTGGCCGCCCTGGTGATGCCCGCCACGGTCGACCACATCCGCGCAATCTCCAGCCACGGCGAACGCATGCCGGCCAAGAGCACGTATTTCTACCCGAAGTTGCTAAGCGGCTTGGTGATTAATCCGCTCGAGTAGGTCAGGCTTTAGCCTGACAAAACCACACGCACGTCAGGCTAGAAAGCCTAACGTACCTGCGTTTCACGTGAAACGACTTCGCGGGTTACGTCGACTGGCCGCAATTGGCCAACCGTGTGTTCCACGTGAAACGCACAAGCTGCGTCCACCCTGTCGGTTGTTTCACGTGGAACGACTCTGCCGACGGGGCTGAATCAACGAGGTCGCCGTGCCAATCGTCATAGGATGCCATCGAATCATGGAGTAAGAGCCGGCATGGTAGTGGCCACCGTATCGCTTGGCTCCGAAAGCTTGACACAATGGCACTCTATGATCGTGGCGGCCTCGCTGTAGCTGACCGCTAAGGCTGCAGCTGGCCTCTAGGAGGCCGTTGAAAAAAGCTGTAGCCGGGGTCTGTGACCCCGGAATCCCCGACGAAAAGCCGGTCTCGCAGAGGCCGGCTACAGCGATGTTGATCGAACAACGCCGCGAAACGCTTCCTGACGCTGGCCAGTCGCCAGCGCAGACCGGCTGGTTTTGTACCCCTTTGCCAAAGAGCTACTTCGCGACGACTGCGCGGGAAGACGCCGGACGCCCACCGAGGCGTGGATCGACGACCTTCGCGAGCATACGGCAACGTCGCCTCGCGGTCCACCAAAAAAAATTGGCCACCCCCAAGATTTTCAATCCGCTTGCCAAGCCGAGCACCGAGCGGCCATAGGATGCCAACAAATCATCGTTGTGGAGGGGCGGCGAGCCGGCATCCAACGGCGGTGGGCACCCATTCCATGTCCGATTGGCACTCTATGCGTCCCGGCGTTTGCTAGCGGGCGACCCTCGGCAAGATCAACAAGCACCGGGAAAACCGCGACGATCAAGCAAACTGTGTCCTTGCCGCGCGAATCGGTACGACCCGTGCCGCCGGTTAGCCGATGACAGTTCGGCGGCATCGCGCGCTGAGCTGGCGTAGCTGCTATCGATGCCCGCAACTGCTCGCTGTAGCTGGCCTCTCGGAGGCCGGCCTCGTAGAGGCCAGCTACAGGATTGTGCCTGCTACATTCGGGAGGATTGGGCTGTGTCAAGAGAGCGACGCTTGGGACGTGGTTTGGAAGCCCTGTTGGGTCGTGCCTGGGACGCCCCGGAAACATCGGCGACGACCGATGCCGTTGTAGCCGGGGTCTCAGACCCCGGCCACATGGACGATCGCTTGTCGCGCGACGACAACGGCCAGGTCTGGCTCAACTGCGACGCCATCGAGCGTAACCCGTACCAGCCGCGGCAGACGTTCGACGAGGCGGAAATCGCCGATCTGGCCGACAGCATCCGCACCCACGGCATCCTGCAGTCGCTGGTGGTGCGCCGCGCCGGAGATAAGTTTGAGCTGATCGCCGGCGAGCGTCGGCTGCGTGCCGCCCAGGCCGCCGACTGGCGACAAGTGCCCGTCCAAATCCGCGACGTCGATGATCGTCAGCTCGCCGAGCTGGCCATCGTCGAAAACGTGCAGCGCAAGGACCTCAACGCCATCGAAAAGGGCGAGTCATTCCAGCGCTACATCGACCAGTACCAATGCACGCAGGAAGAACTGGCGTCGCGCATCCAGATCGACCGCTCGACGGTTGCCAACCTTATTCGCTTACTGGAGCTGCCGACGGACGTCAAACAAATGGTCCAAGAGGGCGCGATCTCGCAGGGCCACGCCCGCGCCCTGCTCCCCTTGGGCGACGAGCAGGAACAAATCGAGTTCGCGCGCCGCATCAAGAACGAAGGCCTTTCCGTCCGCGCCACCGAGCAAGGCGTGCAAGACCGCATTCACTCGCTGGACGGCGACCAATTGCGAATCGTCGATGTCGAGGGCAACTCGCGCCCCATTCCCCGCCCGCGCAACGAACAAATTGCCGCGCTGGAGCAAGAGCTCCGTACGTCACTGGGCATGAAAGTCGACCTCAGCCAAACCGCCAAAGGCCGCGGCAAGCTCACCATCCACTTCAAGAGCCACGAGGAATTCGCACGCCTGCGGCAAATCATGACCGCCGCGAACGCCCCGCAACAACACGTCGGATGAGCCCGTAGCTGAATTCACAAGAATTCAGTCCCACGTACGATATTCAGCGCTCCTGAACTCTTGCGAATTCAGCAACGGTTCCGCGCAAAAATCACCCATCGTTGCCGCTCCGACCCACAGCGTGTACGATGCATGTTCAGCGGGGTGTAGCTCAGCCTGGCTAGAGCGCTTGGTTTGGGACCAAGAAGTCGCACGTTCAAATCGTGTCACCCCGACTTGCAATAATGCAATAATGCGACAAGCAAGCACAACCGGGTCGGGGAACGTCCTGAGAATTCTCACGTGCGGCGACGACGCGCGGTACCGCTCAGAATCAAGCCAGCCGCGAGGAGAAGGGACAGCGCGGCGGGTTCCGGTATCGGGATAAGTTCGATAGTTAGCTCGACTCCGGAAAAGTGGCCGAAATTGTTTTGTGTCTGGTGCACTGAGTACGTGACGATATCGCCCGCGTTGACTGCTAAGCCACTGAGTGATTGGCCGAGGTTGAGGTTATTGCCAAAATCGGCGGCGGCGCTGTTCTTGGCGACTCCGACGACGCTAACTCGATGTGCGATTTCGCCGGCATTCAAAGCGAGCGACCATTCGTCATCGCGGCCCAGATTGTGCTGTACGTCCCAGGCCTGACCCGCGATGCTGATGACGCCAGACTGCGGACTGGTCCAAGTGACGTTGGCGAGTGGATCGTTGAAGTTCGACGAGTGGACAAAAACGTCACCCGGCTGAGCATTACCAAACGGACTACTAGTTTTCAGCCAAGCCGGCGGCGAAATGCCGGTTGGTGTAGTGGTCCAGCCATCCTGACCGGTGCCAGCCCAATTCGACTGGAAGAAAGGCAGCGGTGTGCCGCCCTGCCGATACGACCAAGCGCCATTGGGATTACTAGAAGTGCTCCAATCGGCAGAAAGGTTATACGTGATGGCCCAAGCTTCGGCGGAAGTCAACAGACTTCCGCAAAGCAAGATACCGAGCTTAGCCACATGCGTCGCAGCAAGCGTTTTCGACTTCATGGTGCTACCTTTTTCCCCTCGCCGATCAACCGAACAGCAGCCAGGTTGAGCAGAGCTAATGTCCCCATCATAGTTATCGTAAGCGGATGGTGTCAAGAAAGTTTTGGAAGGAAAAGGTGCGGAAACGTCGCCGCCGGAATGGGAGACTAGGTCGGACGATCAGGCATATTTCTCGAGTGGAAGCTAGGTCTGCCAGTAAATTGTCCCGCTGAAATGACGACACGAGATCGTGAACTAGCTCCGTCCTGCACCAAGTCGTCAACATGAATTTCGACCTCGCGCGGCACAACATGGTGGTTGAGCAGTTGGAGCGGCGCGGCATCCGCGATCCGCGCGTGCTGGAGGCCATGGAGTGGGTGCCGCGCGAGGAATTCGTGCCGTATGACCTGATGGATCTCGCATACGAGGACCGCGCGCTGCCCATCGGCCTGGAGCAGACGATCTCGCAGCCGTACACTGTGGCCTACATGTGCCAGGAGGCCCGCATCAAGGCTGACGACAAGGTGCTGGAAATCGGCACCGGCTCCGGTTACGGCGCGGCCGTGCTATCGCTGCTGACACGAGAGGTTCACACGGTCGAGCGGATCGCGGATCTGTATCGCACCGCTCGCGAACGCCTGACTGCATTTGGCCGCGGCAACGTCCACACGCATCTCGACGACGGTACATTGGGCCTGCCCAGCGAAGCGCCGTTCGACGCAATCCTAGTCACCGCCGGGGCCGAGTCACTTCCGGCCGCATACCAAGAACAACTTGCCGACGGCGGCCGGCTCGTCATCCCCATCGGCCCGCCCGCCTCCCAGCAAATGATCCGCCTCACCCGCCACGGCGACCAGCTCACCCGCGACAACCTGGGCTCTTTCGGCTTCGTGCCGCTCATCAGCGACGTTGCCCGCCAATAGCCGCGACACAACGGGTCGCCGGCCCGCGGGCATTCAGGTTGCTGTCACCCGAGCATCGACGGTTGCGGCGGCACCGCCATCCCCACAAAAGTTGCCCTCCGCTTCGCGCAAGCAGCGTTGGATTTGCCGCACGGCCTGCCGCAGCCGCGCCTCGTTTTCCACCAGCGACATCCGCAGAAAGCCCTCGCCGGTCGGGCCAAAGCCGCTGCCGGGGCTGACCGCGACGTTGCCCTTCTCCAGCAGCATCATGCCGAAATCCATCGTGCTCATCCGGCTGCGCCACGGTTCCGGGATCGGCACCCAACAGAACATGCTGGCCTTGGGCGGCGTCATCGGCCAGCCAATTCGCGCGAGGCTTTCGCACAGCGCGTCGCGGCGGCTTTGATAGATCGCCGCCTGATTTTCGACGCCCGCGTCGCCCTGCCGCAGCGCCATGATGGCCGCGATCTGCACGGCCTGGAACATTCCGTAGTCGTAATAGCCTTTGATCGTCGCCAGCGCGCGGATCATCTCCCGATTGCCCGAGCAAAAGCCGACGCGCCACCCGGCCATGTTGTAGCCCTTGCTCATCGTCGTGAACTCGACGCCCACTTTCGAGGCGCCAGGCGACGCCAAGAAACTCGGCGGCTGATAACCGTCGAACGCCACGTCCGCATACGCGAAATCGCTGATCACCGCAAACCCGTACTTCCGCGCCAGCTTCACCACCTCATCAAAAAACGGCTGCTCTACGCACGCCGTCGACGGATTGTGCGGGTAGTTGAGAATCACCAGCTTCGGACGCGGATAGAGGTGCTCGCACGTATACGCGATGTTCGACAGGAACTTGTTGTGATCGCGCACTTCGAGCGCGATAACGTTGCCAGACGCCAGCGCCACCGAGTACACGTGGATCGGAAAATACGGCGCCGGCACGATGGCCGTGTCGCCCGGACCCATCATCGCCAGGCACATGTGGCTGAAGCCTTCCTTGGAGCCCAGGCAAACGATCACCTCCTCGTCCGGATCGAGCCGGGCGCCGAACCGCTTGAAGTACTTCGACGCCACTTCGCGGCGCAGGTTGGCGATGCCGTTCGATTTGCTGTAGCCGTGGTTGCGCGGGTCGCGGGCCGCCTCGGCCAGCTTCTCGATGACGAAATCTTCCGGCGGATCAGACGGGTTGCCCATGCCCAGGTCGATCACGTCGTCGCCGGCACGCCGCTTGTTGTAGAGCAGGGCGTTGATTCGACCGAACAAGTACGGCGGCAACCGGGTCACGCGCTCGGCAACCTGCACCTTGAACGGTGGATCGTTGGGCGAATTATCCGACGCGATGGTCATGCGGTTATTATACCGGCGTTTCGTTCGCCCTCGCCAGCGCTAAGCCAATGTAGTCCTCTCGCTCCGCGAGAGGAAAATTCGTCTCGCGGAGCGAGACGACTACACTAGCCAGCGCTAAGCGGTGGGTGGCACGCCCAGAGGCTCTGCGATGGGCGTGGTTTCTGTGTCGACACATGCCACCACGCCCTTCGAAGACTCACGGCGTGCCACCCAATCAATGGCTACCGTGTCGGGGTCGGTGTGCCCGACGTTGGCCGGACGGCCGAGTCCACGCGGGGTTCGGCGGCCGCATCCGGTTTCACGCGTTCGGGCGCCTGCGACGTGCCGGCCAGGTAATTATCGATTCGCGCGCGGGAGCGAATCTCTTCAAACCGCTCGTTCATCGCCATTCGCAGCTTTTTCTCAAAGATGTCCTCGTACAGGATTTGCTGGACTTCCTGCATATTCACTTTGACCGGCTCAGTGCGGCCTTCGCACTTGAGGATCACGAACTTGTCGGCGAGCTGGATGATGCCCGAGAGCTCTCCGGGTTGAAGCTCGAACGCCACTTCCTCCAGCTGCGGCTGGCCGCCGAATCGTTGGATCGGCGGCACCTCGCCGCGGAGCGATTTGCTGGTCGGCTCGATCGAATACTCCTCGGCCAGGTCGCCGAAATAGTCCATCGACGTGTTCTGCCGCGCCTTGCCCCAAACTTCCTGGGCACGACGCATGTTGCCCAGCACGATCGCCCGGCAGCGCACCCGCTCGCTGTAGTTGGCTTCGTAGCCCTTCTGAATATCTTCTTGCGTCACTTCGATCGCGCCGCCGGTAAGCTTCTTGAGCGCGGCCGACGGCCACACCGAGTCGCGTAGGTACTCTTCCTTCTCGACACCCTGCTCCTCGGTGGCCATCTGGATCCACTTCTCCAGGTCGGGCTGGCCGTTCTTGTCCACGATGCCCGAAAGCTTCGCCGCGTGGCCGATCTCCTCATTCAAGTCTTGGTCGGTGACGGAAAGGTTCGCTTTCACCAATGCTTGCTGCAGCAAGAGGTGCGATATCTCGACGTCCAGCACCCCTTCGCCATAGCGTAGCAAGCACTCCTCGGCCAGCTCTTCGTAGCGAATTGGCTCGCCGTTGATTGTGGCAACAACGCCCGGATTCTGGGCGCGAAGCTGCGGATCGTTCCACACGTTCTGAATCGTGGCCGATTCTTGCAGTTCCTTGAACAGCGCGCTCGCCACCTCGCGCAGCTTGCCCTCCTGGATCTGCTCGATGAGATTGCTACGTACGTCTTCCAGCGGCACGTTCCGCGCCGCCTCATGCCCTTCGCATTTCAAGATGGCGAACTGCTGGCCGACCGGAATGATCGATGAAATCGCGTTCGGCTGCATCGCGAAGACTTCTTTTTCGATGTTCGGGTCGCCCACGTTGTGCCGGATCGGCTGAATCAGGCCGCCGATGCTGGCGCTGTTGACGTCTTGCGAGTGCTGCATGGCCAGGCGGGCGAAATCGGCCGGTTGATCGATGACCTGCCGCCGAATCTGCTCGGCCTGGTTGCGATCGTTCACCACGATCAGCCGGCATTTCACCGCCGGCCCGAATTGCGACTCGTACGCCCGTTGAAGCTCTTCATCGCTCACCGTGAGCTGCTCGGCGGCGCATTTGCGCAGCGCCAGCGTCGGCCACAGGATGTCGCGCTTGTACTGCTGAATATTGATGCCCCGTTCCTTCTCCAGCATTTGCAGCCACTGTTCGCGGCCGATTTTGAAACGCGCCGCCATGCGGTCGATTTCCGCGTCGATGTCGGCGTCCGTAACTTCAACCTGCCGGTTTCGGCAGTGGTGCATAATGAGCCGCTTATTGACCAGGCCTTCCAGCACCTCCTCGCCGAATCGCTCGACGCAGGCGCTGGCCAGCGCTTCGCGACGAATGTCCTGGCCGTTGACGACCGCCATCACATCGTGCTTCGGCCGCTCGTGGCGCGGCATCTCGGCGTTGTCCGCCGTGCCGGATTGCTGCGACGCGGCCGGCTGTTCTTGCGACGGCTTGCCTCGAAACGGATTGGGCAACTGAGCTTCGGCCGACTTGTCGCTGGTGACAGCGCGTAGTGCGAAACTCAAGCCAATGATCGCTAAGCCGCTAGCGACTAAGGCGATGCGGCGCTTCCACTTGGGCGTGATTCGCGATGAAACAACCTTTAACAAATCGTCCGTGCGGGTCATGGCGGTTTCTCCATAAACCGTTTTGAATTGCGTACGCTAACTTAGGGTCCAATAGCCGCGACCCGGGCACCACGCAGTGGTCGTGGTCGCCGGCGCGGGCCGCAAAGGATAGCAAAGCCGGCAGAGACCGACAAGAGATGGCCGCGCAGGTGCTAGCGACGATGATCAATCCGCCGGCGACGCTACGGCGGGCTGAAGTTGCTCGATGCGGCTTGGTGCGTTCTGCTCGATTTCCAGCCGTTCCAGTTTCGCCGACAATTCGTTGGCTAGTCGCTGACGTTTCTTGATTTGGAGTTTGAACATGTTCAACTGCGTTCCTGGAAAACTGAAGCTGCGCGCCAAGATTTTCTTTTCCAACACTACTCTTTGTTCACGCAGCTCGGAGATTCGCTGATCGACCAACTGCACTTTCTCTTGCTGATCACTTTGCCTCAGTGTTTTATCGCTCTCGAGTCGCATAATCTCCGCGTCGATAAGCTTGAGGCGGTTGACGTCAACCTCGTGCAACACTTCGTCGCGTCCACCTTCACTTTCTTGCGCGATCTGCAAGTACTCCTCAGTCTTATTTGCAATCTCTTGATTCAGGTTTTGTAGACTGCGAGCGAGCATATCGCGAGTGGTTAACTGACGAGTCTTCTCCTTGTAAAGGACCTCATCGATGTAAGCCTTCGCTACTGCATCGACGATGCGCACTAGGTCCGAAGTCTGTGATTCCGTGCCGCGGAGTCTTATTTGCAGAATCTCTGAATCCTGCTGGAAATCGACCTCCAAATGGCGTTCGAGCCATTCAATCTGATCTGCCTTAGTCTCGAGAGTCGGCAGTGACGCTACGCCCGGTTTACGAAGCGCCGCGGTTAAGACGAAGTCACTTTTAAGTAATGCGAGTTGCGTGTTCTTAAAAACCTCATACTCGTGCTCATCATGCGGCCGACCGGAATCATCGCCCAGGATCGTGGGCTGTGTACTGGAGACTCGAAACAGAGCTGTGGCGACAACGCGATTGGGTTGCACCCACCAAGCCAGGAGAAGGCAAACGAGTGTCACGAAGATAAACAGAGCGAGCAGACTGAAGCGCAGACGGAATGTGGATCGGGGTTCTGTGTTTTCATCCACGCTCGACATTCCGCATCCCTCGCTGCTTGGCTTCGACAAGTCGTTGCCGCATAGTCTCGCGCCACCGCCATGCTAGCGACCGCCGCCCGCAGTGTTCGCTTTCATTTTTTCCAGCTTCATGGCAAGTGTATTAGCGGCACGTTGTAACCGCTCTAGTTCCTGCATGCGGGTCTCGAGTTCAATAGTTGCGACAAGGGGATGGTCGCGATCGCGCGTGAATGCCGATCGCTTGACATGTTGCTCCTTAGCGATCCGAATATACTGATCCCATTTAAGTGTGATGTCGCCATTGAGTTTTTGCAAATCGCGGACAAGCCGAGAATGCTCTCTACGTTGCATGGCCGGATAAGTAACTGTCCACCACGTCAGCACCAGGCACTCTAGCGTGACGAATAAGAGTAGCGCGAGCACACTGAATTGCGGCCGCGTTCTGGAAAGTGCGGGATAACGACAAGACGAAGAAACGTCGTGGGTCATAAATATACGTCCCGCTGAGACGCCGCGCCCTGCAAGTCTAGGTTCATGGCTTACTCGTCCATGACTTCCGATTCCTTGGCCTTGGCGAGGTCGTTCGCGCGGTCTTCGAATTTTTTAGTGAGGTTTTGCACCTCGTCCTTGGTGTTCTTGAGATCGTCCTCCGTGATGGTTTTGTCCTTCTGTTCCTGCTCGGCATCCTTGTTGGCGTCGCGGCGGATGTTGCGGATTGAAACCTTGGTCTCCTCGGACAGCTCCTTGGTGCGGGCCACCATCTTGCGGCGCACCTCGCCCGATAGGGGCGGGATGTTGAGCCGGATCACTTTGCCGTCGCTCTGCGGCGCAAGACCCAGGTCGCTAGCGATGATGCCTTTTTCGATGTCCTTGATCGTCCCCGGATCGAACGGCCGGATCACCAGTTGCTGCGGCTCCGGCGCGCTCACGCCGGCAATCTGCTTGATCGGCACCGGCGAGCCATAAGCCTCCACGCGCAACGAATCGACCATGCCCGGGTTGGCCCGCCCCGTGCGAATGCCCGTGAGATCCTGCTTCAGTTTCGCCAGCGCCTTTTCCATGCGCTCTTCGGCATCGAACAAAATCTCTTCAACGCTCATAATCTTTTTCCAATGCAGTTAACCACAGAGACACAGAGGGCACAAAGAAGAAAGGAAAGAATGTGTGATGGTTGCTACTAACTTTATAACACCATGCGAACAATTCCATCTTTTAGAACGGGAACGTTGAAGTTTAACAAAAGACCAACTTTCCTTCCGCTTAGACGCAGATATGTTAACAATTGTGCCCGATGCAAATTGGTTACTTCGTCGACACTTTTCAGTTCCACGATCGCTCGATCGTTTACACACGCGTCGATCCGATAGCCGCAGTCCAATCGTACGTCCTTGTATCTTACCGGCAGCGGTACTTGGCAATCGACGTCGATACCTCGCAGTTTCAACTCATAGCAAAGACAAGCTTCGTATGCCGACTCCAGCAAACCCGGTCCGAGCTCGCGATGCACTTCAATGGCCGCGCCGATGATCTCCTTTGTCAAATCCTGTTCTTGATACATTATTAATCCTCATCAGTAGTGTCCGGCTATAAGTCGAACAGTTTCAGTTGGTTAGGGTCG
>JAKEIB010000105.1 GCA_022614705.1 Planctomycetota bacterium
CCCAAAGCAAGCTCACACGTATGTCCAATAACCCTTCGCTAATTCGCGGCATCTTCTTCCGTTGTTGTGTTGCAGATTTTTTCGGATGAGCCATATTTCCGTCATTTTCATCTCCTACGAAGCCCTCGGCCCGAAGAGCCAAAAAAATTCGATCGCTTCAATAATGTCACACGTGTCGGCGCTACTCAAAAGCCGCGTGCGGTGCCGGAGGTCCGGCGGTGTCAGAAGAGCCGTGACTCCACCTGGTTGCCATACACCGTCCAAGCCGAGTCGTGCAGTTCCTCTCGGCCATACAACTCCAGGTACGGTCCCGGACTCACTCGCTCAATGAGCGTCCGTATCACGCCGGGCTTTCGGCTGTGTATGGTGCGACGCGCCTGGATCCAACTCGGGAGCGTGCGGTCACGAAATGTCAGGGCGCCACGAACGCCAAGGAGCAAAAACTCGTGCGAGACGCGCCAATAGTTCCCCATGCCGAGTTCGTCCTTGACCCACACGAAACACGACTTGAACTCGAACCCCCACGAATCGATCACGTCGAAGGCTTCTCGCAAGAAACCGTTCGGGGTCCACAGGTGGAGGTGAGCGTTCTCTTCGGCGAGTTCCCCGAGCGGCTCGGCGCAGATCTCAGCGACGGACATCGTCGGATAGTGGTTCACGGCCGCCGCTCGCGAGGCCTCGTTCTCATACGCCCAGGGCGGGTCCGCGTAGATGGTGGAAAACTTCTGCCCCTGGTCGACCAGCTCCTTCAGGCTTCGCACCGTTCGGCCGGCCGGCCAGGGCTTGCCGTTGGCCAAAGGCTCTTGATGCGCGCCGTTGAAAAGGTAGCGCTGCCTGGAGGCATCGAGCTTCCGCAGCCGCTCACAAAGATGGCGAACCAGTTCTGCCAGGAAGCCATCGAGTTCGGCCGCATCGCCTGCGATTGCGAGCTTGTTAAACTCCAGGACTGTTCCGATCGGAACCGGCGGGTCGAGGATTGCGCGAAGGTCCGCTATCGGGACCGGACTCCCGACCTGTGCTTCCCAAAACTCGGCGAATAACGCGCGAGCCGGGCCCACGGCGAAGCTTGACTCAAGCGTCGCGTTCGGACGCAACGATGCAACACAGAGTACCAGTGGCCCGCGGAGTGTGGGCGGCAATCCGACTAGCAGTCTTGCCAGCCGCGACGGCGTCGCCGGCCGCGAGGAATCGAGGGGAATTTGAATCATGGCCGCTCCCCTTCCAATGATGGTTGGGGAACGGTACAGTCGATGAGTAAGAGGATCGCGTCGCGGACGTGCGGCTGAAGATGGGGCCAGGCCTCGTTGATCCTGGCGACCGCAGGATGGAGCGCGATGCGCTCCGGTGCGACGGCATGCGACGAGTCAGAGTTTTGTGAGTCTGCGCCGGATTCTGCGCCGCGGTCAAAAGAATTCGCGGATTCATCGGGATCCGCGGGGTAGTTCGGTAGCTGTCCTCTCCGCTCGCGTTTCAAACGCCTTTCGCAAGCCGTTGTTATGCAACGACTTGTGTAAGGCGTTTTGTAATTGTCCCAGTCACCGGGACAATTACTGAGTCAAACGACTGGGAATCCCATCCGCGCGCCGTGTCAAGTCGGTCGCCGACCGCCCTGCATTAGGCCAATCCCATTCAGCATCTTCACGCTGCTCACCTCGCTGCCCGCCATCGCGGACGCCAAGTTACAAAAACAAAACACACTACGAGCCAGTGGCATCCGGCATTTGGCCGTTGAGTGCTGTGCTAATTCGTTGGAGCACCAGCGACGTTAGCTGCTCGTCGGTGTGTCGGGCGATTTCCGAAGGCATGATCGGCGGGCAAAACACAAGATGAATTCGCGTCGGTCGTGGGAAGGCGCTGCCGCGGGGCAGAGCCGCGAACGCGCCGTCGATGGACGTGGGCACGATGGTGGCGCCGCTGCGCCGGGCGAGCACGCAGAAGCCGCTCAGCATTTCGTGCAGCTTGCCGTCGGGCGTGCGCGAGCCCTCGGGGAATACAACGACCGCCTCGCCTTGCTTCAACAGTTTGAGCGTTGTTTTAATTCCACCAATCGCGCTCTCCCGATCGATCGGCACCGCGCCCAATGCGCGAATCCACCAACTGAAAGGCCAGAAGAACAGGCCGATGCGGGCGAAGTATTTTAGTTGTCGCGGGCACGCCAGACCGATCAGAACCGGGTCGAGATTACTTTGGTGATTCGAGACAATCAACACGGGACCCGTCGTTGGCACATGCGACTTGCCAGCGAAGCGGTAGCGAAACCAGACCTGGCTGATCGCGAAGCAGGGACCGTAGAGGATCGAGTACCAGAGCCGTGCGAGGTGAGTGAGCACGGTACTGGGGGCGGAAGGCGGAGGGCGGAGGGCGGAGGGCTGGAGCGATGTCATCCTGAGGGAGGCTCGGCGACCGAAGGATCTACGAAGCCCCCGACGAGATTCTTCACTGCGCTGCGCTTCGCTCAGAATGACATCCGAGGGCGGCGGACTGAGGACTGAGGGCGGAGGGCCGGAACTGCCATCCGGCCCTCCGCTCTCCGCTCTCGGCTCTCCGCTAACGACGCTCATCGTTTTGACCTCACGATTCTTTCCAATTCGGCAACGACTTCGTCGGGCGTCAGGCCGTCGGTGGAGACTTCAATGGCATCGTCCGCTTTCACGAGGGCACCTACAGGCCGTGCGGCGTCGCGCTGGTCGCGCAATTGTTGATTGGCGAGCACTTCGTCGAAGGGAATGTCTTCGCCGCGGGAGGCGAGGTCGCGGTGACGGCGGCGGGCACGTTCGTTTTCGTCGGCCGTGAGGAAGATTTTGCACTCGGCGTGAGGAAACACGACGGTGCCCTGATCACGGCCTTCGGTGACGACGTCGGAATCCGCCGCCGCGGCCCGCTGCCAGAGGACGAGCTGGGCGCGCACGGCCGGGTTGTCGGCCGCGTAATGCGTGGCCGTTGCAATTTCGAACTTGCGGATCGCATCGGTGACGTCGCGGCCTTCGAGCAACACGCGGTCGCCCACGAGCTCCACGCGAATTTCGCGGACCAGCGCGGCGAGCTGCTCGGGGTCGGCCAGGTCCAGCCCGCGCTCGCGGGCGGCCAGCGTTACGGCGCGATACATCGCGCCCGTATCAAGAAAACGGAAGCCGAGCCGGCGCGCAAGCCCCCGCGCCGCACTACTCTTTCCTGCGCCGGCGGGTCCGTCGATGGTGACGATCATGTTCGTTAGTGGATAGTTGATAGTGGATAGTTGTCGGTGATCAGGGGTCTTGCAACTAACAACTAACCACTAACAACTATCAACTTTCACCACTCGGCTTCAATTTGTATCCAGCGATGGGCGCCGATGTTGAATTCGACGCGGCCATCGTCCGTAGATAATACTCCAGTTGAATTGCCGCGGAAATCGGTGGTTCGTGCGTTGCGGAACGGGCGGAAGGCCGAGAGCGACGTGTGGGCGTCGCGGCCCTCGGTTTCCAGGAGGCGCACGCGTATGGCCGCGCAAGCTGAACCATGTGTGGTGGGAGGCGTCTCCGACGCCGATTCCACGCTCGGCTGCGATCCGCTATCGGCCTCGGAGAGGCCTCCCACAGCCGATACAGGCAAGAGTGGTTCGATATGCGTGGTCACGATGTTTTTCGCGCCGACGTGCAAAAACCAACCGCGTGAGGAGTTCGGCTCACTCGACAGAGTTAGGATCGGCGATTGCCCGGCCGTAAACAGGCCGAGCGCGCTCTGTGTCGCGTAGGCCTCATCGAGCGCAATCGCGAACTGGAATCGCCGTCGCCCTTCGCCCGCGACCAGAAGCAGCGTATCGAGCCACTTGGGGCTCGCGCGTCGGTGGTACGGCAGGCCCATTCCAAAACAGGTGATGCTGCCGATGCCGCCGTTGATTTCCACCCACTCCGGCGATTCAATTCGCTCGCGCCCCGTTACATGGCCCATCCAATTTCCGCCGCGGCGAACGGCGATCGCATCATCCGTCCACGCCAGCCGGCTGGCGTAGTACGACCGCCAGATGTCGCCTTCGGGTAGTCGCTGCGGTTCGAGCTCGACATCGACTAAAGCTGCCGCCAATCCGCGGGCGACGCGCACGCGCTGTTTGAAGTTCGCCAATAAAGCGCCGGACGAATCGAGCAATCGGCCGCGGGACTCGATTTCGCCGATGAGCGATTCATTGCGAGTAACCGCGATGCGCTCGGCGACCATTTGCGTGTCGCCCAGCGACGCGATTCGCCCCTGATGAAACACGAGCCGTTGCGACACTCGCGTGCTGCGATCGCGATGACTGCGAATCGATTGGATGCCGCCCGTCGCTTCGCTCACGGTCACTTCGAGTCGTTCGTTGCGCAACGTGCGTTCATCCGCCAACGAGACCGACGCAATAGGCGCCGCTGCGGCGAATGTCGCAAAGCCGCAGCCAGGCACGTCCGGCAGACAGAGAGGATGTGTTGCGTTGTTTGGCGAGGCGCTGGCAGAGCCAGTGGCACACGCGTTGGAATAAGTGGCCGCGTCTCTCCGAGACTCGGATCCGCGTCTCGGAGAGACGCGGCCACTGGCGCCCTCAGCACCCGGGAAATCGATGGGATCGGTGCCGACGAATTGCGTGCAAGCGAAGTTCCAAGAGTTGAGCGCGATTTGGCGCGATGACGTGCTTTCGTTAGGAATCGATGCGCTCGATCCAACGGCCGCCGCGAGACCCGCGCCTAGTCGCCGGTGCGTTTCCGTCACGCCGTGGCGATATGCGTCGACTTGCGATGAGATGGGATTGGTGCCCAGCTCCGTGCCGGGCCGCGCGGGGTATTCGCGCGTGTGAAATCGCGTCCATTCGTCCGGCTCGCGGCTGACGCGAAAGTATTCATCCAACGTGACTACTTTGCCAAGCACTGAGCCGTAGCGGGCGGCGCGTCGCAAGTCGTCGATGTATTCGCTTTCCGTTCCGGGCCAACTGGCCAGCAGAATTGTGGCCACGTGATCGTGTGCGATCGTGTCGCCAATTCGCTCGGCCAGCTTGAGCCACGTTTCCGGGAGCGCGGCGTCGAGCGGCGTCGCGGCAAGCGCCGCGATTCTCTGGCCGCCCGGCGGTCCCCACCACGTTTTGCACTGTTCGGTTCGCGGTAGACGGCCGCCGTCGAAGGATGCGTGGACCGCGCCCGCAAAGCCGGTCCCCACCAAGAGCTCAGGCAGCAACGGCGAAAATGACGTGTGAAACTGGCCGAATACTTCGTAATCGCGTTCCAAGTGTCGCCGGGCCGCTTGCTGCCCCAAGTTAATTTCTTCGAGCCAGGTTTCAGGCGACGCGAAGCTCGAGATTTGGCTGTGATACGCGCCCCCAACGATGCATGCCGTGCCGGCCTCGATCGCCCGCCGCAACTCGGCCAGCGTTTGCGGATGTTCGCTCGCCATTTGGTCGAGCAATTCGCCCGAGGCGAGCAGGCTTGTCGGGCATCCGGCGGCGAGCTTCGCTCGCAAGTTGCCGCCGAGCGTCGACGGCGCCAGCAGCGTGACGTCGACAACGAAGAAGTCGACCGCGTACACGTGATTCCGCGCATCGGCCAGCAGGTCGAATGCGCGGGCCAGTTCTTCGCGCGCCTGCTCCTGGTGTGCGTCCATCGCGGCGCGGGCGGCGGCGACCGTGGCGTTTTCGAAGTGGTCGGTGTCGAGCACAGTCGAATAGTGCATCGCGCGAGTCAGCAGCTCGACTTGCAGGTGCGCTTGCCCGAGGGCGAGAAAATCGCCGACCCACTCTGAACCGACACGTCCTGCGTCGATTTCCGCCGCTTGAAGAATCGCAGCGATTGTTTGCTCGCGCGAATCGTGGACGTCGACGGGCGGCGGATTGCTGGGGTTTGTCGCCCGCAGTCGATCGCACCAATCGGCCGACATCCGCTGCCGGCTCGCTTCCGGCAATACGACAAGCTCCGCGTCCAATTCCGACGGATCGGGCAAATCGTCCGACGAACGCCAGCCGGGCACCGTGCCAATTGCGGCCACCAGGGCCGGGTGCCACAAAGCGGTCCAGCCGGTGAGCAGCTCCGCAGCCCGGTCGCCGGTGAGGTGCGTCGGAAAGTCGTCCAGGCGCTGGCAGGGGAGAATCAGTGCGGCACGGCGAATGGTCATTGCCGTAACATACTATATGACAGCGTTTTAAGGCGAAAGCCGGGGACGTCTCGAACCGGGGGACAGGCACATTTTGCTCCGAGGACTCCGCAGAATGAGCCAGTCCCCGGCGCGTGCTACCCAAAGTCAACCGCGAGAGTAGAATGGGAGCTACAGGCCGCTTGGACTAGGTTTGCGGGATGGCTAAGAGCGTCCGCGCAAGCCGTTTGAGTGTCGGCGTTTGGGTAAGCGGGCGCTGCGTTGGACGAGCACTGGCTTCGCTATCGGAGCGCGCGTAAAGTTGCAATAGGAGAGGCACTTCGCCGTCGCTCGCGCTACGGTCGCGGCACGGTGCAAAAAGCATGTCGAGATCATGCCGTCCGCGCGTGGCGCGTCGAAGCGCCTGGATGCCGTCGTTGATTCGGCGCGCGGCGGAAACGGAATAGAGGTTCTTGGTCATGGCGAATTCGAACGCCGTCTGGGGAATCGACATCGGCCAATGCGCGCTGAAAGCGCTGCGTTGCCGGCCGCACGAAAAAGACGAACACCGGATGGTCGTCGAGGCGTTCGACTATATCGAATACCCGAAGATTCTCACCCAGCCCGAGGCCAATCGCGAGGAATTGATTCGCGAGGCGCTCGAGCAATTCGTTTCGCGCAACGATGTTTCGGGCGACAGTGTGGCGATCGCCGTGCCTGGGCAAAGCGGCTTGGCGCGGTTCATCAAATTGCCGCCGGTCGAGCGGAAGAAAATCCCCGACATCGTCAGGTACGAAGCGCGGCAGCAGATTCCGTTCGCGCTGGAAGACGTCGTGTGGGACTACCAGCCGCTCGTGGGTAGCGAGGACGAGGGCTACGCGATCGAAACGGAAGTCGGCCTGTTCGCGATGAAGCGCGACCAGGTGGCCCGCCATTTGAAGCCCCTGGAAGAAGCCGGCATCGGGGTCGACATCATCCAACTGGCGCCGCTGGCGATCTACAACTTCATTTGTTTCGACCGGCTCAAAGTGGAAGGCCCGTACGATCCGGCCAACCCGCCGCAATCGACGGTGATCATTTCACTCGGCACGGATACGACGGACCTGGTGATCACGAATGGCTACCGCGTGTGGCAGCGAAGCATTCCGATCGGCGGCAACCACTTCACCAAGGCGCTCACCAAAGAGCTCAAGCTCACATTCGCCAAGGCCGAGCATCTCAAGCGCAACGCAATGAAGGCCGAGAACCCGAAGGCCGTGTTCCAGGCGATGCGGCCCGTGTTTAGCGACCTGGTGGCGGAAATTCAGCGGTCGATCGGCTTCTTCACCAGCAACAATCGCAACGCCAAGCTGGGCGACATGGTGGCGCTCGGCAACCCGATGAAGCTGCCCGGCCTGCAGCGGTTCCTTTCGCAAAACCTCGATCAAGAAGTAAAGCTGGTCGACAATTTCAACAATTTGGTTGGCGGCAGCGCGACGGCCGGGTCGCAGTACAAGGAAAATCAGCTGACGTTCGGCGTCGCTTATGGCTTGTGTGTTCAAGCGCTCGATCAGGCTCAACTGCGGACCAATTTGCTGCCGGAAGAGATCATCACCACCCGGCTCGTGAAAGCGAAAAAGCCGTGGGCCGTCGCGGCCGCCGCGTTGCTGCTCATTGGATTGGGAATCAATTACGCATCGCACTATCGGTCGGTGATGAGTGCGAACGTTGAGCCGAACACCGAGATGGACCGGCAAATTAAAGCCGCACAGTCGGCGAAAAGCACGGCCGATGGCTTTTCCAGCGAGCATACCGAGAACATCGGCAAGTTCGACGAGATTCTCAAAGTTGCGAGCAACCTGCAGAGCAACGTGGACGGCCGCTTGCTGTGGTTGGAGATGCTCAAGGCCGTCGACACGGCGTTGCCGAAAGATCCGCGGCCGGAGGAGAAGCGGGAGGAAACGGCCGCGGATATCGCCAATCGGCCGGAGCTGCACATCGAGTCGATGGATTGCGAATACTACGCCGACCTGACGCCCTGGCACACCTCGATTCAAAGATACTATGTCGCGCCCGAATCTGATGTGAAAGTGGTCGAAGGGGTCACGCCGCCTGCAGACGGGGCCGCGCCTGAAGGAACGGAAACACCGCCGGGCGAAGCGTCGGCGGAGAGCGCCCCCGCGGACGGCCAGGCGACACCGCCAGCGGATACCGCAGCCCCCGGCGAAGTTGCACCGGTCGAACCGCCGGCCGACCTGGCGACGGACGGGACGACGCCCCAGATCGATCCGAATACCGGCGAACCGATTGCCGACGGCGCCGGAGGCGATCTCGCCAGAGGCGGCTGGGTGATCCAATTGGTGGGCCATCACTTCCACAATTCCATGCCCGACCAGAATGTGCAGATCGATGACGAGGCCACCGAGTATGTCATCCACACATTCTGTAAGGACTTGGAGACCGGCACGGTGATGTTGCCGGATGGCGAGGGCGGCGCGCCGGTGCCGGTGAAAATCGCCGATTTAGGGATCAAGTTTCCAACCGTGGTCACGCGTGAGCGGCTTGTCAAAACCGATTACCGCACCGAGTCGGAAGAAGCGTTCGCACAACGAGTCGCGGCGGCGACGTCGCCGGAAGGACCGGGCGCCAGAGTCGCCGCGCCCAATGTCGGTGCAGCGGCCGAGATTCTACCCAAGACGATTCCCCTGCGACGATACAATTTCATCCTCCAATTCGTCTGGCAACCGCAGCCGCGAACCGCGCGTAAGGAAAAAGAGAAACAGTTGGCCGAGCAGCCGAGCGATGCGACCGGCACGGCCGCGGTCCCCGATGAGACCGCACCGCCCGGCACTTAACGACATCTGCATTGTTAATAAACCGATCAGGTCATAGCAGGGAGCACTGAGCCGGGAGCAGGAATTCTTGCTCCCTGCTCCTTGCTCAATAATACGAGCTGAACATGGATCAAGTCCGCAAAGCGTTGGGTTGGTTGAAGCAGCACCATTTTTGGGTGCTGTGCGTGTTAGTCACGGTGATTGGGCTCTTCTGCTGGTTGAAGGCCGCCGGCACCTTGCGCAAGCAGTACGACGACAGTCAGAACAAGATTGTCGCGGAGTTCAAGAACCTCGAGACGGTGAGAAACAGCGCGTTCCATGCGAACGAGGAAATCAACAAACGGCAAGTCGAAGAGACCAGCAAGCTGTCGGCCGAAGTCGCCGAGCTCTGGCAAAAGCTTTACGACGCACAGCGCGAAAAGGTGCTGGTTTGGCCGCCGGAGCTGAACGCGGCCTTCCGCGACAAGGTCGAACAGCTCGAGTTCGGTCAACCGATCCCCCCCAAATTGCGGGAGACTTACCAGAACTACATTGACCGGCATTTCCCCACGCTGCCGGAGAAAATTGGCGCGCGACCGATCGATGAAAGCGCGGCCGGTTCACTGGGCGGCGGCGGTTTCTTGCGCCTTGGTGCGCGTTCGATGCCGGAGGAGATGTCGCCATCCTTGTCGCCGGACGGAACGCTGGAGAGCGATGACAACTACATTTGCGTGTGGGACCCGGCGAATCAGGCCGAGGTGCGCGCCGACCTGGACTTCCCGCAGCAGCCCTCTGCCATTCGCATTTGGGTGACCCAGGAAAACCTCTGGGTCTATCACGCGCTGTTGGACGTGATCAAAAACACCAACGACGCCGCGGGTGCGACACGCATGTCCAACGCGGCAGTGCGGACGGTGTACAGGCTGGAGGTGGGGCGGCACGCAGCACCGTACAGCCGCACGCCGAATCGTATCCTCAAACTGCAGGCGGCAACAGCTGAATCGATGGATGGCCTCATGCCAGGCGAAGAGCTTGGGCGGGGTGAAGGATCGGAAGAGATGGCCGGTGAATTCCCAGGTGGGAGAGGAGAATTCGCCCCCGGCGGTTCTCCCGATGGCAGCGGGCAGATGACCGAGGAGCAAGAGGCGGCGATGCTGCTCTCTGGTCGTTATCTGGGCGAGGACGGCAAACCGGTCAGCGGCGCAGTCGCCAGCGCGGATCCAAGTGTGGCGGCCGACCCCGCCGCACCGGCTGCACCCATCGACCTCTCCGCGTACGGGAAGGAATACAAACGCCTGCCGGTGCGAATGGTTTTGCAGATGGACCAGCGGCATCTGCCGCGGCTGATTTCCGAGTGCGCCAACCAGTCGCTGCAAATCGAGGTGCAGGAAGTGCGAATCAATCCGCTGGGTGACATTGGCGGTGACGGCGGTGGGATGGCCAGCGGAATGCCTGGAATGGCAGGTGGTATGCGCGGGAGTTTCAGCGAGTTCGGTGGCACGGGCGGAAGCTCATTGTTCCCTACCTCCACCGAATTGCAGGCATTTAATCCGCAGCCACAGATCGCTACGGTAGTGATTCAAGGCGTCATTTACATTTTCAAAAAACCCGACCCGGCCGTTCTGCAAACGACGCCGACCGAAGAGGACACCTCACTGGCGGGAGCGCCGTGACGCAAGCTTTAATCGGAAGTATCACGCGGAGGCGCGGAGTTCGCGGAGTGAATTATACGGCAAAAGAAAGGGAACACTAATCGCCGCTAATTATCGCTAATTTTTGCTGATTGTTTATGAGTGCCGATTAGCGAGAATTAGTGTTCCCAACATCCATTAATGTCTGTTGTATTGGTCTCCGCGGCCACCGCGCCTCTGCGTGAGACTGAACAGTTTGCGGATAGTCACTGAACATCGAGTAGCTGGGCTAAATCCATGAAAGCCAATTTGAAGGGATCAGGCGGTATCAAAGGCTTAGTGCTCCGGCATGGCGAGAAGGTCGCGATTGTCGTTTTCGGCTTGCTGGCTTTGTGGTTTGCGTATTCATCGCTGAGGTTGCCGCGCCTGCAGGACCAGTATCAGGCGTCGAAGTTGCAGGAGTCGGTCACGCAAACCACGGCCGCAGTGCAGGGTGCGACCTGGCCGGAGCCGGGTTCAGAGCTAGCCCCTGAAGTGCGGCCCTGGGAGCCCATTGATAAGAAGGCTGGCATCAGGGTCCAGGACAAGCATTATCCGTTTCGCGGTTTTGACCCGCCGGTCATCGCCGCCTCACAGCTCCGTACCGACCCGGTTATTCTGAATGCCGTCGATGTGCTGGCCATTGGCGGATCGGGCCTGTTGGCGTTTCGAGATGAGGAGACGCTCAAAGAGCAGGAGCGCCTTCGCGTGCTGAAGGAGGCGGAGCTACGCAAGGAAGAGGAGCGGCGAGCCGAGGAACAAGCGGAACGGGCGGCGGAGGGACTCGAAGGCGGACAACCGGGCGGCCGCAGGCGAGGTGGCCTGGACGAGGGTGGGCCCGAATTCGCAGCCGGTGAATTCGATCCGGACCATCCGAATCGCCGGCTCATCGAAGGAATCGCCAGCCCGGCCGGCGTTCCGTTACAAGGCGGCGAACGCCTGGAGCAGGTCTATTGGGCGACGATCGTCGCCAAGGTACCCATTCGCGAGCAGCTCAAGCGGTTTCAGGACGCGTTTCAAAATGCCCGCGGCGGCTTCGATCCGGCGCGCGACTTTCCCCGCTACATTGGTTATGAAGTTCAGCGCACCAGTGTCGAACCGGGCAAGCCGCCGGTTTGGACGAACGTTCCCGTTTACGACGGCCAGAAGAATGGGAAATCGAAAGTATTGGGCAATAGACCGGCCGGAAAGTTCGTGAACGAGGCCTCAGTCGTCAAGCTGGCGGGAGTTGCCAGCACGGAGTGGGCCGGCCCGGCGATCGAGCCGGTCGACTCGCGATGGACCGATTCCTTGCTGACGATGCCGCTGCCGCCGCTGGTCGGGCGCGATTTCGACGCGGATGCAACGCACCCAGACATCCCGTTGGCCGTCAATGCGCCGCCAGTCGAACAAGAAATCGCGCCGGAGCCCACGGCCACGCCAGCGGATGAACCGGCCGATGCCGACGAAAGTTTCAGCGCCGCGACTCCAGGCCAGTTGCAGCCCGGCGCCAGTTTTAATATGCCGATGCGTTCATCCTATCCAGGCGCCGGCGGGATCCGGGGCGGCGGCTTCCCCCGCGGCGAACTCGGCGAGCTTGGCGGTGGGTTCAGGGGTCGAGGGTTCATGCGCGGCATGGACCAGGAGGAAGGCATGATGCGCGGAGGCTTTCCGGGCGGCGGCATGGGTGCGATGGCGGGTGGCATTGCGTCCGGTCAGCGCATGGAGCTGCCGCGCGAGGTGGATTACCTGTTGTTGCGGTTCTTTGACTTCACGGTTGAGAAGGGCAAGAAATACAAGTATCGCGTGAAGATTTATCTGGCCGACCCAAACTATGGCATCGCCGCGACGTCGGGAATGCTGGATTCGACGGTGCTCGATCGGCAGCGAAAGGAAGCCACGGCCGCCAAAGCCAAGAAACGCGCCGCGCCGTATTTTCGCGGCGCCGCGGAATTTAGCGAACCCAGCCCCACCGTCGGCATACCGCTGGGAGGCCTGGTGCACCTTGCCGAGGCCAAGTTGCCTTCCGTCAAAGTGCATAACGACGAGCCGGCCGTCAAGCTGATTGCTGAGACGTTTGACATCGAACTCGCGGATAGCTCGGTGCTCCACGTCGCCCACGAGAAGGAATTTCGCCGCGGCGCGGTTGTCAATCTCAAAGAGAAGATGCGATACACGGGCGAGAACGATCGTTGGATCGATACCAAGGATGATCCCTATGAATTGAATACCGGGCTGACGTTGCTCGATATCGACGGGGCCGACACCCTGGTCAAGGACATCACGTCGCCCTCGCGCGTGCTCTTAATGGATGTCGCGGGCCAGCTTTCCGTGCGCGACGAGCTGGCAGATGCCTCGGACGTTCAATACCTGCGGCTGATCTTCAATGAGGATAAACGTCGCCAGAATCGCGCCGGGATGCCGGACGGCGAGTTTGGGCCCGAAGTTTTTCGCGGCCCGCCGGGCGGCGGCCGCGGCGGACGATAGCATGCGCGCGATTCGGAGGAGTGGCTGGGGTGGAGTCCGCCGCGGCGGACGACCCCCCAGCGAACTGGGGGCTCGCTGCAGTCGCCCCCGGCCACCCCTCCGCAGGCGTGTGGTCGCCGCGGCGACCTCGCTTCGAAAAAGGGGCTGTTGCTTCGAGAACAGCACTGCTTGCCTCCCACGGCCTCGGACTTCTTAACAGAGAGCAGTGCTGAGTGAGGCAAGAACGCAACTCGGTGCGCCGCAAGCAGTGGAGTGGCACACGAATCTGAAACGGCGGTAGCAGCCGCCTTTCTCACTACCGCTATTCGTTCTTCACGTCGCACTCCTAGCCCGCATTTCTCACAATGTGGATGGAAAAAGGCTGCCGCTTGTGGCATAAGTTGTTGTGCAACGACCAACTTCACCACAAGCATGGAGGCAGCCCG
>JAKEIB010000106.1 GCA_022614705.1 Planctomycetota bacterium
CCGCCGCGCGCCGAGACAGGCGGCACCCCCTGGATTCGCTCCAGCCGTGATCTGAAAATCACGTGGTCCCACACCGTTAGACCATTTATCAGGGACGACTATTTCAATGCGGCGAGCGCCAGAGGTCGACCTAGAGGGCTCGTCGTCTCGCCCCGCCCGGACGACGTCGCCGGCGAACTACCGATGGACCGCCGCTGGAGCCGTTCGTGGGCTGTGCGCCCTGACCTTGCAACGCCGGCCGGCGCGACTTCGACGAGCCGCCCGTGGATGGGCGTCCGCCGCCACCAGGCCGTCGCGATCGCGCGCCGTTGGAATGCGAACGGCGGCTCTCATCGCTCGACGCCGGCGTTACCGTCGGGTACTCCGGGTGGTTCTGCTCGACGGCCAGTGTGCGGCGCGTCAGCCGTTCGATCTGTCGCAGTTGGTCGCGTTCTTCGCGGCCGCAGAACGACGTGGCGATTCCCGTTGCGCCGGCCCGGCCCGTTCGGCCGATGCGGTGGACGTAAATTTCCGGCACCTCGGGCAGCTCGTAGTTGATGACGTGCGAAATGCCGTCAACGTCCAGCCCGCGGGCCGCGATGTCGGTGGCCACGAGCACCGGCGGCCGGTTCGACTTGAAGGCTTCCAACGTGCGCTGCCGCACGTTCTGACTCTTGTTGCCGTGGATCGCCGCGGCTCGGATGCCGCTGCGGACCAGGTTCTTTGCAATCTTGTCTGCCCCATGCTTGGTGCGGGCGAATACGATGGTTCGCGAAAAAGCCGTGGTCTGCAAGAAGTGCGTCAACAAGTGCGGTTTGTTCCGCGGCTCGACGAAATACACCGACTGCTCGACCGATTCGATCGGCGTCGCGACCGGACAGACTTGCACGTGCGCCGGCTCGCGCAACCATTCGCCGGCCAGTTTGCGAATCGCGTTCGGCATCGTCGCCGAGAACATCAACGTCTGACGGGCTCGCGGCACGGACGACACGATGCGCCGCAGCGGCACGATGAAACCCATGTCCAGCATCTGGTCGGCTTCGTCGAGGATGAGGATCTCGACTGTGCTCAGATCGATGTATCCCTGCTCCATGAGGTCGAGCAGCCGTCCGGGCGTGGCGACCAGCACGTCGACGCCATTCTCGAGGGCGCGGACTTGCGGCCCCTGTCCGACGCCGCCGAACACGACCGTGTATCGCAGACCGGTGAAGCGGCCGTAGGTGGCGAAGCTAGCGCCGATTTGGGCCGCCAGCTCGCGCGTGGGCGCCAACACCAACGAGCGGATCGGGCGCAAATCGTTGCGCCGATGCTTGCCGCGACGCTTGACGTCGTCGGCTACTTTGCCGCCGCTTGTCGACAGCCGGTGCAACGTGGGCAGCGCGAAAGCCGCGGTCTTGCCCGTGCCCGTCTGGGCGCAGCCCATCAGGTCGCGCCCGGTGAGCACCGAAGGAATCGCTTGAAATTGAATCGGCGTGGCCGTGTGGTAGCCCTCGTCGCGCACAGCGCGGAGCAATGAATCGGCCAGGCCGAGGTGATCGAATGCAGTCATAGTCGTTTTCTCTTTCTTTCATCGAAGCCGCGGCCGCGTTGGGAACAGACCGTTCGCACAACGGCATCGCCGCAAGCAAAATACGGGAAGGCTCAACCGCTGAAACGTTCAGCAGGAACCCAAGGAGCAAGAAAATCAGTCGCGGTCGTAAGCAAGAGATACCGGGGCGAAGTTGGTAATAGGCCCCGATGGCCGCTGCAGTCGAATTCGAATGAACCTGGCGCCGCAAACGCGGGCCGGTCTCGCACCTAAGTTGTTAGATCAAGGATAGCACGTGATGTCGGGCGGTCAAGGGCGAATCCGGGTGCCAGCATTGCGGGCTTTCATTGATTGGCCAAAAACCACCAAGAATACGAACGCGAGCGCGCCGAGCATGTTCATGCCATTCAGCATCTTACGCATGCGGCAGCCCGTACGGCTCGATCTTCTCGGGACCGGGCGGTACCTGTGTGTGGCCGCGTTTATCATATTTCGCGGCCTGCCGGGAATGGGCCGACGACGGCGTGACGGAATTCAAGCACTTTATCACGCAAAGAACCGTTCCCCGCCGCACGATTTCCGAGTACAATACGGTCTTGTTGGCTCATCTTTTCGGCTGGGGAACTAACGCGTGACACGTTTCGCTGCATTCGCCGCGGCTTGCCTGTTCGCGTCGTCATCGTTGGCGCAGAACTATCGGTACGAAGCCGAGAACGCCCAAGTGATCAATGGCGTCGACGTACGCTCGACCTTGCCCGGCTATTCCGGCACGGGCTACATCACGAACATTCACGATAGCACCGACTATTTCGAAATGAACGTCGCGGTGCCGACCGGCCTTTACGAATTGTGGGTCGGCTACCGCTCGGAGTTCAGCCAAAAGGGCTATCGTTATCGCGTCGGGGATCAGTACGGCAACGGAATGCTCGATCAGTCGTTCAGTTTCGCGGCCGATCGCGCCGGCCTGTTCAATCTTAGCGGCGGCACCTCGACGCTCGGCATCTACAAGGATTGGGGCTGGCACGAAGTCGACTACCTCGAATTCCGGCCATTCACGCCGCCGACGGTGTTGCCCGTTTCCGCCCAGCTCAGCGACCCGCAGGCCGACGCCAATACGCAGCATTTGATGAATTACATGACGAGTATCTACGGCCAGAAGACGCTCGCCGGACATCAGCACGACGAGAGCAAGAACCTGCCATTTCCAAGTTCGACGTACCTTAATCTATCGGGCGGAGTGAAGCCCGCGCTACGCAGCTCGGACTTCATGGAATATTCGCCCTCGCGCAGAGCTGCTCCATTCAATGCGAACCCGAGAAACGAAAGCGAGGAATCGATCGCTTGGGCCCGGGCGAACGGCGGCGTGATGAGCATGACGTGGCACTGGAACGCGCCGGCGAACCTGGTGAATTCGAGTGAATGGCCTTGGTGGAGCGGCTTCTATACGCAGGCCACCACGTTCAATCTGCCCGCCGCGCTGGCGAATCCCGCCGGCAGCGATTACCAGTTGATCCTTCGCGACATCGACGCCATCGCCGTCGAATTGCAGAAGTTCGAGAATGCCGGCGTTCCAGTGATTTGGCGGCCGCTGCACGAAGCGCAAGGTGGTTGGTTCTGGTGGGGAGCCCACGGCCCGGAAACCTTTAAGAGCCTATGGCGGCTCATGCACAGTCGGCTGACCAACCAGCACGGCCTGCACAACTTAATCTGGGAATTCACTTCGTCGGCTGCTATCGGGAACCACCTTCAGTGGTACCCCGGCGACGACGTGGTGGACATGATCGGCCTCGACATTTACACCGATCCCACCAGCAGCATGAGCGGCGAGTGGTACGATGTGCTGGCCCACTACAACGGCCGCAAGATGATCGCCTTGAGCGAATCGGGCACGTTGCCGAATGCCGACTTGATGGAGCTATACGGCATCGACTGGAGCTACTTCTCACTTTGGAAGGATGAGTTCCTCGACGATTTCACGGCTCAGCAGGTGCAAGCCTTGTTGAACGACGAGAACATCATCACGGAAAAGGAATTGCCACTTTTGCCGTGGAGCGCCGTTGATTACAACCGCGACGGCGAGGTGGGCGCGGCCGACTACGCCGTGTGGCGAAAACTGACCGGCATGAGCGGCGCAAATCTGGCGGCCGACGGCAATCTCAGCGAGCAAGTCAACGCGGCCGACTACACGATTTGGAGAAACAACTTCGGCCGCGTGGCGTTCGGAAATTCCGGTTCAGGCTCGTCTGCATTTTCGAGCGTGCCAGAACCGGCAGCTGGTCTACTGATGCTTTCTGGCGTTTTGTGCCTCTTTTTTGGCTCACGCAAAGGCGCGAAGGCGCAAAGACTAGCGGACTGCTCATTCTTTTCATTCTTTGCGCCTTAGCGCCTTTGCGTGAGACATTCTTTCGGCGAATATCTTACGGCGATTCCCACGCTCGCTTTTCTGCCAGCACCAGCTGTAGCACTTCGTCCCAATTGTCGGCACGTGGGCCGGGCAGGTGCTCGTTCGTGGAGTTCGTGAACACGATCGTCTTCTGCCCTTCGGCCCGCAACCGCTCAATGTTTGCCGGCGAATCTTCAATGTACAGGTCGGCGCCGACGGCCGTTTTTTGCTGCATGAAGCACAGGTCCCAGTAGGGAATGTCGTGCTGGTCGAGCCATTGAATCGTCTGGCTCACCGCGACCTGGTGGAAGTATTTGATGAACAGCCGATGCGTGATGATGCGAATCCGCACGCCCTCGATCGACAGCCGCCGCAGCGCCTGCGGCGCCCCCGGCATCGGCGGCATCTTCAGAAAAAGCTCACGCTGCGTCACCGCAAAGCGATGCAACTTGTCGTAACCCCCAGCCGCTTGATCGACGCCCCACTCGATGAGTCCCCACGAAACCCGCGGCGTCAGCGACTCGACCGCCACGCCCAGCCAATCGGCCGCAAGCCGCCATAAAAATCGGCCACCACGCCGTCCAGGTCAACGCCGAAAACGAATGCACGCTCTGCCATATTCCAACATCTGAAGCCGCAAAGCGGCGACATCGGTTAGCCGTGGGCGCGAGCCCACGGTGCGATTGATTATATGTGCTCAAGCCGCGCAGCGGCGGCATTGAATCAATGTCGCCGCTACGCGGCTCTTCTATCAATTGCCCTCGCGAACCGTGGGTTTACACCCACGGCTAAATCATTTCACCGCTGTGCGGTTTGTCGTTTATACCGCATAAACACAAATGAATGGTCGGTTATGCCTCACCAAGAAACCTTTGAAGTACGTCATCGGGCGCCGGTGCATAAGTGCTCGGCTCCATCGAGCAACTTGCCCGGCCTTGGCTCAAGCTGCGCATCGCGCTGGAGTAGCCGAACAGGTTGGCGAGCGGTGCTTCGGCGTGTAGTACGGTGGCCGTGCCGCGGGATTCGGTGCTGAGGATGATCGCGCGGCGCTGTTGCAGGTCGCACACGAGGTCGCCCACGTGATCGTCCGGCGTGCTGATTTCCAGCTTCATGATCGGCTCCAATAGCACGGGTCCGGCCGCGCGCAGCGCCGCGTCGAACGCCTGATTAGTCGCCGTGCGGAACGCGATTTCTGACGGTCCTGTCTCCGCCACCTGACCGCCAAGCACTGTCGCCTTGAGCCGCATCAGCGGGAAGCCCAAGAGGCCGCCGCCCTGCCCCGCGCTCTCCAGTTCTTCCAGCACGACGTTCAGCAACTCGCTCGGCAATCCGTGATCGAGCGAATTCGTGACGGTCACTGGCCCGATGCCCTTTTCGAATGGCTCGATTCGAATGCGCACTTTGGCCGCATGCTGCGTGCCTTGAATCATCCGGCTGCACTCGCCCATGGCATCGGCCGACCGCGCGACCGTTTCGCGGTAGCTCACGCGCGGCTTGTGGACCTTCACGTTCATGCGGAAATCGCGTAGCAGCCGGTGCTGAATCACTTCCAGATGCAGCTCGCCCATGCCGCTAATGAGCGTTTGGCCCGTTTCCGGATTCTCCTCGGCCCGAAACGTCGGATCCTGCTTGCGCAGCATGTCCAGCGTGTCGCTCAGTTTCTTGCGGTCGTCCGTGCTCTCCGGCTCGATGGCCATCGAAATGACCGTTTCGGGGAATTCGATCGAGGCCAGCAGAATCGGCTCGCGCGTGTCGCACAGAGTGTCGCCCGTGATCGAATCGCGCAGGCCGATGATGCCGACGATGTCGCCCGCGCGGGCCACTTCTAGTTGCTCGTCTTTCTTCGACGCATGGATCCGCCACAGCTGGGCGACGTTTTCCTTCTTGTCGCGCGTCGAATTGAGCACGCGGCTGTTCGGCTCCAGCGTGCCTGAGTAAATTCGCACCCACGCCAGGTCGCCCGTCTTATACGGCTGAACTTTGAACACCAGCCCGCAGAACGGCTCGGCCGGGTCGGGCCGGCGGAGAATCTTCTTCTTGGCATCGACGCCGGCCGCTTCGACCGCCTTTCCCTTACCTTTGTGCTTCTGCGAAATGTCGATCCCTTCGACCGGCGGCACGTCGGTCGGGTTGGGCAGATATGCGGCCACCGCGTCGAGCACCGGCTGCACACCCATGCCGTGCAGCGCCGATCCGCACAACACGGGTTGAATCTGTAAATGAAGTGTCGCCTCGCGAATCACCTTGTGAATCAGCGATTCGAGGATGGGCTCCTCGGCCAGCGCCAGCTCCATCAACTCGTTGCTGTAGTTGTATAGCGACTCAAGCAATCGCTCGCGCCACAACTGGGCTTCGTGGGCAAGATCCTCGTCGACAATATCGGCAGAAATTATCTTCGTGCCTTCCTTGCCTTCGGGAAACGTGAGCAGCTTCATCCGCACCAGGTCGATCACGCCGCGGAACGGATTGGCCGTATGAGCTGGGCCTTGACCGACGGGAATTTGCAGCGCCACCGGCCGGGCGCCGAGCCGCGTTTCGATCTCCTCGTACACGGCCTCGAAATTGGCCCCTTCGCGATCCAGCTTGTTGATGAACGCCAGCCGCGGCACATGATACTTGTTCGCCTGCCGCCAGACCGTTTCGCTTTGCGCTTCCACGCCTTCCCGTGCGCTGAACACCACGACGCCGCCATCGAGCACTCGCAAACTTCGCTCCACCTCGGCCGTGAAATCCACGTGCCCGGGCGTATCGATCAGGTTGATGACGACATCCTTGTAGCCGGCCTCTGAGACGTCCTTGTAGCCGGTCTCTGAGAGGCCGGCCACAGTCCACGGAAACTGCACGCAGGCCGAGTAGATCGTGATGCCGCGTTCCGCCTCCTCGGGATCGTCGTCGGTCGTGGTGGTCCCCATATCCACCTCGCCCGCGCGATGCTTGGCCCCGCTGGCAAACAGCATCCGCTCGGTGACGGTCGTCTTGCCGGCATCGATGTGGGCGATGATGCCGATGTTGCGGATGCGTGAGAGTGGCAAAGTCATCAGTTTTCAGTCTTCAGTTCTCAGTTTTCGGAATCGGCTGGCGACGCGTATTTTGGCTTCGCGCGGTCTTCAGCAAACTTGTCAGCATTCGTTTGACTTCGACTATCGCCGTGCCAACGACATCGTACTCCTCGCGTTTCAAGTAACCCAAGTCCCTCGCAAGCAGTACGTGATACTCGGCTTCCGTCGCTGATCCCATAGCTATCTGAACAAATCGGCTGAATTCCAGACTTCCCCCGCGCCCACATCCTTCGGCCAGATTCGCGGGGATCGATGCGGCTGCTCGGCGCAGCTGGCTTGTCAGCCCAAATCGCTCATCATGAGGAAAACGCTTAGTGAGCTTGTAGACTTGCAAGACCCAAGCGTGAGCCTTTTGCCAGACGAGCAAATTGTGGAAGTCCTGCATTGCTATTCCCTCTCTTACTGATGACTGAAGACTGATAACTGACGACTTTGTATTTCCTCCGCGCATGAAAAACGCCGCGGCTTTTTAAGGCCGCGGCGTGCTAGTTTGTCTCACTACCACGCGAAGTGTGCGAATGCCTTATTCGCATCCGCCATGCGGTGAACGTTTTCGCGGCGGCTGACGGCCGTGCCTTCGCGGTTGAACGCTGCCACGAATTCGTCGGCCAGTTTTTGGGCCGTCGGCCGGCCTTTCTTTTCGCGGATCGCCATGAGGATCCAGCGGAGCGCCAGCGATTGCTGCCGCGTGCGGTTCACTTGCATCGGCACCTGATACGCGGCGCCGCCGACGCGCTTGCTGCGGACCTCGATCGACGGCTTCACGTGCTCCACAGCCTGCGTGAAGACCTCAATCGGCTCCTTATCCGGAATGCGCTTCTTCACCAATTCGAGCGCATCGTAAAACACGTTCTGCGCGACGCTCTTCTTGCCGTCGTGCATCAGCGTGTTGATAAACTTCGAAGCGAGCAGCGACCCGTACTTCGGATCGGGCTTGAGTTGCTTGCGGCTGGAGGTGATACGACCCATGAGAGGCTTTCGGCTATTGGCTGTCGGCTATCGGCCAGACAAAGACTAATTTGCGTTTCAAAATGTGCTCAGTAATATGTCGATTGTTAGTTCGCGCTTCTGGCCGACAGCCGATAGCTGACAGCCGAAAGCCCGCCCTAACCCTTCTTCGCTCCATACCGGCTGCGCGATTGCTTGCGGCCTTGCACGCCCAGCGTGTCGCGCGCGCCGCGCACGACCTGGTAGCGCACGCCCGGCAGGTCGCGGATACGGCCGCCGCGCACGAGCACGATGCTGTGCTCTTGCAGCGAATGACCTTCGCCCGGAATGTA
>JAKEIB010000107.1 GCA_022614705.1 Planctomycetota bacterium
CCGTGGATGAAATCGGACAGAATTTTCAGCTGGCGGCGGAGAGTCGCACTGCCGCCGCCGGGCTGAGATGCAGGATAGTGAAACGTGCCGTCTTCCTGGCCGGCGACGAACGAGTAGTCGAGATGGTTGAACAAGCCCCCGCCGGCGATGACAAAGTCCCAGCCTTCCATTCGATACATGGCATCGCTTGTGCCGCGGAAGCCGGTTTCGTTGTCGCCGATCACTTTTCCGAGATCGTAGTTCGCCGCCACGGCGTCTGGCGGCACGGCGTAATGAAAGTTGAAAATCGATACTTGCGGATGCGGGTCCTCAATCTTCGCTGAACCGTTGGCCACGTTCTGTGAAATCAAGTGCCGTTGCGGCACGTCGCGCTCCGCCTCAGTTATCACATCCGCAATCCGGCGCTGCCAGTCGTCCGCGACACGCCTCTCATACGGCTCATTGCAAATCTCGTAGTAAAGATTGTCGAACTCCTTCAGCTCGTCGACGATCCGCCGCACCATCCGTTCCTGCACATCGAGCAGGCCGGCGTGCTTGCCGAGCGTATGCACAAGCTCGCGGTCCTCCGGTCCGGTCCCTTGAATGTTGTTCTTAGGATTCATCGGACTCAAATTCCATTGCTTGTCCTCGTACATCGGGCAGAACAGATTCATCTCGACGACCACGCCGCGTTGCGAGGCGTAGTCCAGAAAATCGTGCAGCCGCTGAAAATACGCCTCGTCCCAGCGGTTCAAGTCAAACTTCGCGCCACCGCCGGCGTAGCCCGGTTCATCGCTCCGCGCCCACGGGCATATGAAGCGACCCTCAACCGGTGCCAATGTATTTTGGGCAATGTTGAACGCGCCCTGCGGCTCGACATACGCCCCGCTGAAGATCCGCGTGTGGTTGAGACCGTCAGCGGCAAGCGTATCCAGGTATTTTCTGTAGTCGAAGTCGAGATTGAGCACCGCCCCATAGTGCTCGCCCGAAGTGATGAGCACCGTCGGCTTGCCGCGAAACAGAAAGTAATGCCTATTCTCCGGATGCAACGCCAACGGCACGTGCTCCTCCGCACGCACGCTCATCGCTAACAGATTGAGCAAGGCGCACGCGAAGAAGCACACTACCAAAATCGTGGTACAGAGAAGCCGACTTATGCGTAGGCGCTCCATGTTACGCTCCTTAACGTGTCGCCATGGCTATCATTCCGAGCACGAACGCAACAACCGTCGTAGCAAGTAATAGAGTGCGGAGGCTGAAACCCCACGAAAGTCGCCGTCGCACCGAAAGCAAGGCCCCTGTGATGCATTGGCGTCCCTCCCACACGTTGTAAGAGAGTGGTTTCTCGACATAGACATGCCTGCCTGCCTGGCAAGCCCAGACAGTAAGCAGTGTATGTGTATGGTTGGGCGTGGCGATCGAAACGGCATCAATGGATGCATCATCGAGGATGTCTCTAACGTCGCGGACGCATTTCGGCCTGCCGACGCCTCGCGAATGAAGGAACTCGATCGCGGGGTCAAATTGGTAGCTGGCCACGTCAACAATGTAGGCGACCTAAACATTCGGAAACGCGCTGAACTCGTCGAGATGTACCATGCCGCGCCCCTTGAGTCCAACGACCGCCAAGCGGATTCGCTCGTTGGCGCCCGCAACTGCGGCGTACAATTTCGCAGCGCATATACCAGGGAATGCGACCGCCGCACTCGCTGCGGCTGTTTGCTTTAGGAACCCGCGGCGGTGGGTGTTTTTCATGTCAAGACTCTCATGTTGGTTGCCGGCCGCTGTGCGCGGTTCAGGAAAATGGCGGCCCTTTGAGTTGGTCATAACGAGTGCCCGGAGGCAGCACGTAACCTGTCATGGCTGCAGGTTTAAGGCTTGGGCGACCGTCTGGCAGCGGCGAAATTTTTTGACCACGCCACAAAGCGCGAAAATATCCTTCGTGTACCCGAAGTGCTCGATCTCGTGCGTGAGAAACACCAGCTCACACCGCGGTGCCAGCATGGCTAGCGTCTGTGGAACGTCGGTGTACCGTAGCACGTTCAAAAAGATCGGCGCACCGCGATGCGTCAGCGGCGGCGAGTGGAGCACCACGCGCGTGATCCGGTCGTCCAGCAGCGCCGCGTAAGCGCCAAGAACTCCCATCGCCCCCTTGCCGACGATGGTGATCTCCTGGCCGTCGAACGCCGGATGCTTCGCCAGGTGGTCGACGGCGCACAGCACATCGAACAGCCGCATGTCGTCGAGCGATCGCCCCAGCAGCATGCTTAAGCGCTGATACTTTCTGGTTTGCTTGACGTCCCAGACGTTCGAGCCGATCCCACGCGGATAGACGACATGGACCGTCGCGGCGTAGCCCTCGAAGGGATAGCTCTTCATCATGTCCCACATGCTCGACACTTCCGTGTCGCCCTCACTAGCAATGTAGATCGCCAGCGGCTTCGGCGGCCCCTTGGGCCCGGGCGCGTAGGACATCATGCCTGCGCGGATTCCCGGCTCGGTTTCGATCGAGTAATGGCTGGAGTACTCCTCGGATCGTGCGGTGTCGCGCTTCCAGGACGGCATGTTGCGGAATACATAACGCTTCAAATTGCAGAGGATCTCGGCGCGCTTCTCCTGCCATTGCGGCAGAGAGTCATAGTGTTCCGCATGTGCCACGAGAATCAGGCGCTCTTGGATTTGATCGTTGATATTCGGCGGATGCTGAGCCAGCTTTCTGCCGAGGGCGACTAGTTGGTCGAACGGCGTCTCGACGAATGGAGCCAGCCGAATCTCGCGCGTCGACCCATTCAGCCATTTTTCGGAAAACTCGACGGCCTTCTCTTGCTCAACGGGCAAGTACGCATGCCGGCCAGGCGCCTCAAACACGCCCGTCGCCTCTTGTTGGCCGTACCACGCGAACGCCTCCCGCGCCCGCTTTGCAACGGCCAGATAGCCGCTGCGGGGATAATAGTCGTCCTCCGTTGTATTGTGGATCAAAAGCGGTCTTGGGCAGATCTGCGCCGCCAGTGTCGTCCAGTCGTGCCGAAAGCTGTTGATGAAATATGCGCAGTCGCAATGCCGCTCCTGCAGATTGCGCGTGATGTGGGTGAACACGTCGGCTGTGCCGCCCACCGGCTGCACCACATCGATGCGAGGGTCTGCGACGCCGGCCATCCAGCTCAAATGGCCGCCGCCCGAGCAGCCGTTGATCGTTAGCCGCGTATCGTCGACGTCTCCCCGCGCGAGCAAGTAATCGATCCCCCGCATTGCGTTCCATACTTCGATCCCGATCGGCGTGTAGCCGCGGCAATACCAATCCATGTGGCTCCACGCATGGGTTCCACGGTGTACGCCAAATACCTCGGCCATCTGGATCGGGTCGATTACGAGCGCGATGTACCCATTTCGTACCCACGGGATCGCGTAGTCCTGCCGAACGGCCTTGCCGCCGTAGTTGCACACGTCATGTCCCGGCCCGCAGATGACGGCAGGAAACGGCGCGACGCCGTTCTTGGGCTTGTAGAGATTGGCCGTGACGTAAAACCCCGGAAGACTCTGAAAGTGAAGGACTTCGATCGTGAACTCCTCGCGATCCACCGTGCGGACGAGGGTCGCCTTCAGATCCAATCGCGGCGGAAGCGGATCGAGCCCGATCATGTAGAGGAATTCTTTGTGCAGCTGCGCGCGCTGCGACTCCAGTTTCTCTTTGCTGTCAATCCGCCGCCACGCTTCGTCGCGCAATTTCGCCGCCTCGGCGTTGAGGTACGCGTCCATCCGAGCCGTATCTAGCGACACATGCTCCGGATCGTCGGCCGCCCAACCGAATGGTCCGAAGGACAGTAAGGCCACGAACGCCGCCGTGACGTCAGGCAACACGCCACGGCGGCGCGGCAATCTTGTCACTGTTCGGCTCATAATCCACTTCACCAAAGCCATAGAGACTATTGGCTGCAAATTCGACTTCGGCCGTAACTCACTTCGCCGGAGCGATCGCCGCTGCGTCGAACGCCTCCAGCTCCGAAAGCCCCATTCCGCGTCCCTCAAACGGCGCACAAACAAATCGAATAAACCGCGCGGAGCGTTGCTCCTCAAAGACCAGCGGAAACGTGTACGCCAGGCGTCCGCCGGCGGGCAAAGCGGCGAAATCGGGATCGTCGTCGTGCTCCCACGGCTCGAAGTCGATCGGCGGATGCCAGATGGCCGCATGTTTAATGACGCCTGCGCTCTGCCACGTGATGCCATCCGCCGACACGTCGACTTGCACCGTTTCCGGATGGCAGTGCCCCTCGTTCGGCTGATGTGAACTCACGCGCACTCCGGCAATGTCTTGCCGCTTCCCCAGGTCGACGACAAACTCCACGGGCTCCCCCGACGACCAGAACGCTGTGGCCGCTTGCACCGCAGCTTGATTGGTCAACTCGGTAGGAGCCACGATCTTGTGGTTGGTGAGCTCGACTCCGTCGCTATCCGTATTTCCCGCGGAGGAACTCGACGATCGACTGGCAACGTAAGGCCGGTCCGCTGCGAGATTGCGGCCCCAGGTGTAACGGACGGCGACTCGCTCACAGGCGTCGCCGACATCCTCGCCGTCGGAATAGCCGGACTTCGGAGCTCGTTCGCCCACTGGCGCATCGACCAGCCGCAATCGCACCGAGACCATCGTCGGATCACGATAACCGGCCGTACTGATGGTGTACTCGTGCGGCAGCGCCTCCACAATCTCCGTGTGCGACCGCGCGACGTCTCCCGTTTCGCGATGCTCAATCCATTCATACGTGATCTCCACCGGCCGGAAGCGGTCGCTGCGTGGCTGATGCATGACGCGAATGAGCACGTCCTGAATGCCGGGCATTGCATACGTAGCGGCTCCATCCGGCGTCTCAAAGGAGCACCTCAGAAAAACCTCGCGCGCTCCGTGGGGAATCTCTTCGCGGCCGAAATCTCGAATCTGCAAATCTTCGAAGGGCTGGCCAGCCCTCGCATTGCGGTAATACTCAACGAACCGCTCGCCGTCAAACGAAACGGCCGTGGCTACGTAGGATTGTGGTGACTTATTGGTGGTGGCGACGCCGCACGACACGCCCACCAGATCCGTGGGAACGCGAATTCGCCAGGTGACATACCCCAACTCGTCGTCCCGTGCCGGTCCGAGTGTCGCCTTGTCAAAATACTCATGCACGATGTCGACTCTATGCACGCTGTGCTCCTCATATGTGGACGGGCGCGGATCGCCGGTCGCTAGCCACGGCCAGTGCGTCATCGTTTCCGCTTGCGTATCCATTGCCAGACGGACACGATTCGAGCCGAGCGTCAATCCGGGCAAGGTTCGTCGGTTGACCTGCGTGACGGTAGTGATCTTGAGCGACTCGAGGCCGACGTCGAGGCGATTCTCCGCCGCCATCATCTCGAACTTGACGAGACATTCGGTGACCCCGGCCACCTCGTCGCGCAGCCGCACCTCGATCTGGTGCGGACCCACGTCGCTCGACGCCCAAACCTGCTGCCAGGTGATGCCGGCATTGGCGGAGACCAGGACGCGCAGTCGGTCGGCGTCGGCGCCGCGCAGTGCTTCGCCGTGGATGCGCAACGAGGTAATGACGTTGGCCGCCGCCACCTTGAACACGACCGAAGCGACGTTGCCGACGCGCGCCGGGCGCAGGCGCGGCCCCACGTCGCCTTTGCCGCGCAGCTCCACGCCCTCGTCGTCATAGAACAACTCCCTGCACGCCGGATCGGCAAGATCGGGCTCGAAGTTCCAAATGCCATTGCCGCGAATGTTGCCGAAAGCGTTCCGGTCGCTCGGATCCGTTTGGCCGGCGGGGCGATAGCACTCGTCGGCTCGGTATACTCCGGCATAGGCGGGAACGGTGTCCAACGGCTGCCAGTAGCGCGTGTAGGTCTGGCCCGGCAGCAACCCCAGCGAATAACGCTGACCGAAACGAACATGCGTTTCACCTTGGACGTCGAATCCATCGGTGTACGAGTCGGCGCCGTTCTTCAGCGTCCGTTCAAACTCGACCGGCCCATCCCCCGCCTTCCGCCACCCATCGGCCCCGAGATGCGTCACGCACTGCGGCGCCCCGTGATACAGATAGTAGTGCCCGGGCTCGTGCTTTTCGCCGGACAACTCGCAGGCGTGCGATTCCTGGATCTCCGCGCAGCTGGCGATTTGGCCCTCATGGTTGTAGCAGAAAAAGCTCATCGAGGAGTCAAACATGTGCCAGGTTTTTCCGTCGTCCCAGGAGACCTCGCTCACCGTGTGGTCCCCCAACTGCACATAGCGCGTTTGGAATCCCAATTGTCGCCAGCAGGAAACGTTGAGCGACGAGACGATGCCGCAGTTCAGCGCGCCGTAGGAATTGTACTGCAGTATGGGATCCCACAGGATGCGTCCCGACTCCGTTTGGGCCGAGGCCTGTCGGCGGCTGTTCCGCGCCATGCTCCAAATGGCGATGCACTGCTCCTCGGGACTCCGGCACTGCGCAACCACCGATTGAACCAACGAGCCGATGTCGGTGAAGTCGGGTCCATTGTCAGTAGTCAAACGCAAGTTGTAGACAGCCGCCTCGCCGCTGGACGGGCCGAGCGCGGTCGTGCAAAAGCCGGCGACGGCCATAAAGGCCAGCGCCGCGGGGCCATTCCCCAGGCGGCAACAACTCATGAATCGCATGTCCCAAATAGTCCTTTCCCGACAGAGCCTCGTCGCGCCACCGCACTCGGCGGCAAACGAATCAGATGCGCACGAAGACCTTCTGCCGATACATCCACCAGCACACGCACCACAACACAGTCCCGACTATCACGGCTTCGATCGTCGGTTCGTACAACGCGATCGTGGACTGCGATGCTCGTCCGGCCAGAGGCAGGACCGTGTTGCCAAACTGCAATTGGAGCCGGAAGACATCGGGGCCAAAATGCGTCTGCAGCGACTTGGCGATCCACGCAGGCATGAGCATGTGCATGCAGTACAACACGATCGAGTTGGCACCGGCGACGACGAACGGAAAGGTCGAAAAACGTACACCCAGCACATCGATCGCGCCGTACAGCGCCCCCAGAATAAGGCTGCACCACCCCGCCGAGAAGATGGCGAACGAGGGAGTCCAAATCCTCTTCACCAGCGGACAAACGCCCGTGAAGTCAAGCAACTGGCCGACGATCAATCCCGCCACCCCCGCCGCCAACAGCAGCTGGAGTTTTTGCCGGGCCGGCTTCGCCGACTGCAGCACGCCTCCCGCCATCAGGCCAAACACAATGGTGGCCAGCGAGGGAACGAAGTTGAGGGTCGCGTACCCCCCGGAGTTGTAAGCAAACGGCTCGCTCCGCGGAAAGGCGTTCAACAACCGAACGTCGATCGCGTGCCCCACATTCGCGTTTTTGTGCCACGGCGCGCCTACGCCGACCAAGTGCTGCTGCGCCCACTCGCGCGACACGCCCACTGCCGGGGCCCCCGCATCCACATCGATGCCGGCGTACGGATAAAAAAAATACAGCAGCCAAGTTCCGACCAAGATCGCCGCCGCTCCGATCGCTTGAGTTTGCCACGTACGATTCCAGAAGAAGAACAAGAAAGTATACCCCAGACCGATCTGCGTCAGTACGTTGACAAAGGACCACTCCGTCGAGCGACTCCCGGCTGATCCCAGGAAGACGCCCAGCAGAATCAGAATCACGGAGCGCCGAACCACGTGGACCAGCATTCTGGTCTGCGAATTGCCGGCCTGCCGCCGCTTCTCGTACGAAAAGGCCATGGCGACGCCAACCATAAACATGAACGACGGCTGCACGAGATCCCAATAGCTGCAGCCCACCCACTCGCGGTGGTCGAATTGGCTACGCACCGCCGACCAGAACCATTCATTGGACGCCAACGCGGCGATTGACGGCGATCCCGCCTGGCTGTCTCGCGCGGTGGCGGCCAGATGGCGATTGGCGGTGGCGGCCAGACCGAACCCGGAAAACGCCAGCGAGATCATGATCAGGCCGCGGTAGACATCCAGCGACATGAGCCGCTGCCCGGGCGCGGAGGCGGTGCCTCCGGAATCCTTCTCCCCAAATGGGCTCGCCGTGAGGGTCGGAGTCGGTTCTTGCTGCGTCAGATTCATGGGCCCCACAGTCGGGCCATTATATCCGACCGCTGGTCGTTAACCGACTGCCTCTGTGTCACTTTTCCTTCTCGCTCACACGCCTGCCGCCAGTTCCCGCGGCAAATCCTGTCTCGTCTCCAAATTGAAGCGACGCCCTCTGCAAGCGCTACAAAGGGCGTCGCAAGTTTCTCCGGCCGTTTTGTCTAGGCGTTTATGCGAGGCGCGGGGGCGTCCGACGACGACGCGCACCCGCCGCCATCAAAATTCCCAGAGCAGCCATGAAGCCCGTTGCAGGCTCCGGCACTACGGCAGCGTCATAGAGCGCACGGGCCTCGGACGCGGTCAAGGCGCGATTCCAATACGCAAACTCATCGTAATCCCCCGTGTATCCGCCAAAGCCGGGATTAATGTTGCCATGCCGATTGCCAATATGCGGGCTAGGATCGGTTTGCCCATAATCATCTCCGACCGGCGACAGGAAGGCACTCAAGTCGACGCCGTTGACGTAGATATCGGCATCCGCCGACGTGTCCCCGTTGCGAACGATGACAAGGTGTACCCAGTCGCCGGAGCGGAAATTAAACACCGAACTGCGAATTTGCTTGGGGACGAAATCTCCCGTCTCAATCGCGATTGCCTCGTAATCGTGGCCCACACCGAGAAAAAAATCGGTCGTGCCGAAGATGACAGTGAACTCGTTCGCGTCGCCCGTCCCGGTCGTGAACATCCGGCTGTCGTTGCCGGAAATGTCCGTCTTCATGAAAAAGGCGATCGTCGCGTTTTCATTATCGAACGTGCCATCGTCGAGCAGATCCAACATGTCGGCCGGTCCAGCGGGCTCAGGGGGAGGGGGAAAGTTGCCGCCAAACCGCGCCGCGAGGTTGCCGGCGTCCAATCCGCCCCAGCCGTTGGCTGAACCTGGCCCAGCCACGCCCGAGGTCGGGAGGGTGGTGTTCGGGACCGCCGTGGACGGAGGATATCCCCAATCACCATCGTTGCCATTCGGGCTTGAGTCAGTCAGCGTTGTTCCAATAGCGACTGGGTTCTCGTTCATTTGGTAGTAGGCAGTGGGGTTTGACGCCAGCACTGCGGTTGAATAGGCGCCGCCCAGCGCTGCGGCGGCCGGCAGCGTCACGATGCACGCCGTGAGCAAGACAACTAGCGATCGGATTTTTACAGTGTTCACAGTAGTACTTCTCCAAAAAGGGTGAAACGACAGCCGTCATGGCAACACACGGACCTGACCGGCGTCCGCAAACGTTTAAGTGCACATACTTCGCAAAGGATCGCACGGCTGGTTTGACGCGGCGGGGCGCCGCATGCGATCGGCGGGCGTGGACCAATGTTCATTTCTGAAAAGTTCTTCCCCTCCGCTGACCTTTTTTGTATACTCACGGTGACCTGCGTGCAATTTAATTCCCGCATATGGGCGTTTGTGACTGCCTAATGGCTGCCGAACTTTTGCGACCGCGCCACCGCTACAAGGATCTCGGCCTCCAGCAGCTCCGCACTTTCTGCGCGGTGTGCGAACGAGGGGGCTACGCGCCCGCCGCACGGGCGCTGTCGCTGACGACCCCAGCCGTCTGGGAACAATCCAAAGGCCTGGAGAACTTCCTGGGGATAAAGCTGTTCGAGCGGCAGGGGAACGAAGTGCGGCCGACGCCGGAGGGCTTGCGTCTGCTTGACATCGTGCGGCCGATCTTGGCGCAGATGGATTCAATCAAAGAAGTGCTGCATCTAGAAAGCGGCTCGCTGCCTGTGCAACTCAACGTCGCCGTCGCCTCGCATGCTTTGATGAGAGTGATGAGCCCGGGGGCACGAGACTTTCTCCGGAACTACTCGGATATTGTGTTGAACACCAGCGTCGTTGAAGCAGACAAAGATCGAAACGCCGCCTCTGCAGAAGGCGCCGACATCACGCTGGCATTGGGCACTGACGAGTCATTGACATTGGATGCGTCCACCGGCGAGCTGTTAGGCGTCATGGACTTCTTGCTTGCGGCCCCAGCGGGCCATCCGCTGGTCGATCGCGACTCACTAAGGCTGCGGGACTTGGCTGGCGCCCCCCTCGTCCTCGGCGCCACTGGGACGTTCTCACGTAGGCAGGTTGACAAAGTACTCGCCCGGAAGGGCTTCAGCGATCGCGTCAAGTTGGTGGCCGAAACGGACGGGGACGAGGCCACGCTGTCGCTGGTCGCCGCCGGCGTGGGCGTGGGCATCGTCGTCGACACTGCGGAGCACGTTAAACAGCGTGGACTCGGCGTACGGTCCCTGCGGAGGTGGTTCGGAGTGGCGCGCATCGTCGGGCTGTGGAAGCACGGGGGAAAGATGCCGCCGATTCATCGATATTTTGTCGACACAGTCCGGGCGGCGCTGCAAGCCGAGAAATGACTGTTGACCTCGACCATTCGTCAGAGACTTCTCATGGCGCGGCGCAAACTTGGAGAATTTGCCTGCAACGACGTCGGCGAGCACGTTACTTGTTGATGTCCCAACACCACGAGGATTATTCCATGAATGTCGCGTGTCGAAACCGCTTGGTGGCCGCCACCTGTGTGGCATCGATCACCATCGCTCCACTACTGCATGCGGTTGAGGAGTCCACCATGCCGCGTGCGTATGTCGATGGCGCCGGTCCCGACTGGCAGCCGTTGACGGAACAGGATTTCGTCAACGTCAACGGCGACGAAGACACCTGGACCTGGCAGGACGACGGCGTGAAGTGCACCGGCCAACCCGTGGGCGTGATCCGCACGCGCGAGCAGCTCACGAATTTCGAACTGGTCGCTCAATGGCGGCACCTCCGCGCCGGCGGCAATTCGGGGATCTTTGTTTGGACCGCGCCCGCCGCGCTTCAGGACTTGCCGTCCGGCAAGTTGCCGCCGGGCGGGATTGAAGTGCAGATCCTCGATCTCGGCCACGTCGACGAGTACGAGCGGTCCAGCGGCAAGAAGGCCGACTGGTTTACCGCCCACGGCGACGTCTTTCCCGTCGGCTCGGCGAAGATGAAGCCGTTCCCGCCCACGTCGCCAAACGGCGAGCGTAGTTTTCCACGCCAGAAGCTTTCCAAGGGCGTCGGCCACTGGAACCACTACTACATCCGCTGTATGAATGGCGAAGTTCGGCTATGGGTTAATGGCGAAGAGGTCTCTGGCGGCTCCGATTGCGACCCCCGCACTGGATACCTCTGCCTCGAGTCCGAGGGCGCGCCGGTCGAGTTCAAGGCGCTTCGCATCCGCAAGCTGCCCTAGGTCTTTAGAGTCCCAACAACATTTCCTACCTCGAATTCGAACGGAGGGTTCTATGAAGTCTGGCGCTTGCGTTTCTGCCGCGTCGTTGAGCGTCTTGCTCGTGGTTAGTCTTCACAACACATTGGCCCTTGTGGAAGCAACGGCCGACGCGGCGTCGCCGTCCGTCGGTCTTGCAGCCAAGTACCCGCGCGACGCCGGCATCGACATGGATCCCGCCGTCTTATTCTTCGAGGACTTTGAGTCGGGCGATTTCAAGAAATGGGACGACTACGACGGCAACCACGAGCCGTTTCATCTCCTGATGGCCGTGTCGGGTCCAGCGGGCAACAAGAACAATCACGTGGTGCGCTTGCGCGCCCCGGCAGGAGAACCGGGCGGGGCGGACGTGACCAAAGTGCTGCCTACGAGTTACGATCGGCTTTATGCGCGATGGTACCTGCAATACGAGCCGGGCTTCAATTTCAATGCGCTCAATCATGGAGGCGGACTGCATGCGGGAGCGAGGGATCTCATCGGGAGATCGGGAGTTCGGCCATCAGATTGGTTTAGCTCGGTGATCGACTACACCGCCGATACGCATCAACCGGTTGCCTACACGTACTATCCCGGTATGTATCAGGATTGCGCCGATCCCAACGGCCGGTGTTGGGGTGATCGCTTTCCTGGGGCGGCCGAAGGGGCGTATGCAGCCATGACGCACCATCGCGGCAAGCAGAACTTGCCCGTGCTCCGCGACGGCCGGTGGTATTGCATCGAAATCATGATGGACGGCGGAACGCCGACCGCAGCGGACAAGGGTGCCGACGGACTCCTCAACTACTGGATCGACGGCGAGGAAATCGGGCCCTTCAACGGACTCTGGCTGCGCACCACCGAGGATGTGAAGCTCAGCGTGCTGTGGCTCGGCCTGTTCCATCACGACGGCTCGCACAGCGTCGAGGGGATTCTCATTGACAACATCGTCGTCGCTACCCGGCGCATCGGCTGCATCGAGCGTCCCGCGGCGAATGGTCGGCGTCCTGTCACGAACACGGGCGGCGAGGAGCAGGACTGACCACCGCAGCCGATCCGATTCATCGGCTTGCCCCATCGTCTTCCGGAGAACGTTTCATGAGCTTGAAACTGTCTCAATCGAAGTCGTCAGCGCCGACAGGATCTTCGAGAGCACCTATCGCGGCCAAACCGAGCATTGCTAGCCGCCGCAGCTACCTCGCAAAGTACGCCGCAGCCGATTCGGACAACAAGCCTCGCCGGTGCGTCAGTCGGCCGGCCGCGAATCGCGTAGGATGCGAACGTCTTTCAAATGATTCGCCATTTCTTTTCTCGCACGATTGGCGTCGCCATCGGCCACAGCGAGCAGAATGGAACGATGCTGCTCGTACTGGGTCTTCATCGAGTCCAGGCCTTGGTCCAGCAATTTGTACGACAATCGCTCATACGACCAGCACTTGCGAATCGTTACCTTCATCGGCAAGTTACGGCAAAAATTGGC
>JAKEIB010000108.1 GCA_022614705.1 Planctomycetota bacterium
AGTATCTACTCGTCGAACCTGCACGACAACCTCCTCGTAAGTGTTTTGCATCAGCCGCATTACGTTCAAGCGAGCGACTGCTGGATTTTGCTTCGCATGTCGCCGCTCGCGTCGCAGCCGATATAAGCAGAGCTGATACCACGTCCACTATCGCGTCACAAAAGCAAGATAGCCACGCACCTCTCCGGTAAGCACGCGGGCAAGCAGCCGCGTTTGAATTTCCAAGATCCGCCGGTAGTTGACTCGATAGCCGAACATGGGATGCGTCACCAGCGTATCCATCCGCTGTTCATAGGCCCGGAAGAACGCCTTCCGCCCGCCAGCCGTCAGCGCCACAGATTGGCCGGCACGCACGAAGTCGCCAGGCCCCACCATCCGCGTGTTAATCGCCGATAGCACTGCCGAGTCCGCGATCAGCGGCCGAAACGGCTCCATCAAATCGAGGGCCAGCGACGCCCGCCCAAATCGCGGCTGGTGATAGAAGCCCAGGTACGGATCGAACCCCACGGCCTGCGTCACGATTGTCAAGTCCTTAGCGAGCATGCTGTAGGCCAGCGACAAGAGCGCGTTGACCGGGTCGCGCGGCGGCCGACGATTGCGATTCGCAAAGTCGAACGTGAACGCGTCGCCATCACCGCGATCGGCCTGATGCTCCGCTGCCACATCCGTACCGTTGGCATCGCCGCTCCGCTTGATCATACCCGCGAAGTGCTCGAAATAGATCCGGGCGGCGTTCCCCTCAATTCCTAAAAGCTGCTCGAGCGATTCGGCTCGCTCGGCATCCTCGGAGAGGCACTTCATGATCGCCAGGGCGTGCGGCGGCGGCTCGATGTGATTCCGTTGCAGCATCACCCGCTGGTTGCGAATCTTCCCAGACACTAACTCGCGTGACAGCCGCAAGCAAAACGACGGCACATCCGACAGCCGGAACTGTTCGCGGCGGAGGAAAATATTCTTCACGCCCAGACCCTGCGTCACGCCGTAGAACCAGCCGCCCATCGAAAAATACGCGATTGGCACTTCGTTTTCACACAGCGTCTGAATGGCCTGCGTCGAAAGCTGGATGTTGCCATATAGGTTGAGCTGACAAAGCTCGCCGATTCGCACCTCCTCAACAACCTTCTCTTTCTCCTTGATCTTGAGCACGTTGCCTGACTTACCGACGAATAGCCCCTGCGTATTGAGATACAGCGGCCGCAGGTCGTCGCGAGCCGGCACCAGTCGCCGCACTTCTTCCGGCCCATGCCGGTCACGCGGCGATGCAGTCGGCGCCGCGTCGAACAGCCATCCTTGCCGGCTGTCGCCCCGCGATTGCCCGAGCTCCTGGGCTGCCAGCGTTTCGTCCGGCAGACAGATACCGACCAGCGAGCACCGCGGACATTTCGGGCTATCGACCAGCGGCAGCGGAATCTCGCCGCGCCCGGCAACGTCGCGCGCCTTGGCCAGATAGCCAAGCGTCTCGGCAATCAGCCCGTCGTCGATCGGCACGCGAATCCGCTGCTTGGTCGTCACGTAGTAGATGATCCCTTCCTCGCAGCGATATCCGTTCTCGCGCAAAACGATCGCCTGCACAGCCAACTGCACGCGGTCGGGATCCCAGGCCACCAGCGCGCCCGACGCCTTGTCCTCGCGCGGCGATCCCCGCTTGTAATCGACGGGTGTCACCAGATCGCCCTCGGCTTCGACCAAATCGAGCTTGGCAATCAGCCGGTGCGTTTCACTCGCCAGTTGCACGCTCCGCGAATGAATGGTCTCGCCAGCAGCGGCCAGGTCGTCGGCTGCTGCCAGCTCGCCCTTGCCCTGGTCGAGTTTCTGGTGCCGCAGCTCTCCCTCGACCGTCTCGCGACTGTGAACGAAGATGCCCTCAACCCACTCGTAGTAGAACAGCCGCGGGCAATAGACAAACTCATTGAGCATCCGTGCCGGCAAATAGTCGGGCAGATTTGCGGGGGCGATCATGGCGGGAAACCCAATGACCAATGACAAGTGACAAGTGACCGAGACGACTCACACCACCACGCACGGCGCATCCAGCGGCGAATACGCCTGACCAAGAGCCGTGATGACCCGGTCGCCGCGCCCCTCGGTCGGTCCCAGGTCGATGAACAAGACCTGGTCCTCGGCATGATGAATCAGGTCCGCGAGCGTCGCCCGGCACTTGGCCAGGTCGGTCGGCGTGAACTGGCACTCGAAGACCGAATATTGCAGGTGGTCGCCGAAATCCCGCATGGTCTTGAAGACCTTCCGCAGCCGCTTGTCGTCGGCAATGTCGTAGCAGACGAGAACCGTATTCCGCATGGCGGTCACCGCTGTAGGGAACGCCCTCTGCGGCGTTCCACCACCGTGGGGCAGGTTTGCAACCTGCCTTCCCGGCTCCACCATCCTGGCAAAGAAAGCCACTCCTAAGTGGCTGAAACCACCTTGAAGTGTAGCCCCGCCATGCTAGCACGCAAGCAAATTCCGGGAATTCCCGACCCCCGGCTCCCGTCCCGCGCCGCGCGAGCAGCCGCGCCCGCGCGGCACGGAACCAGAGTGCCGCGGAAAAAATGTTCAACCAAATTGTCAATGAGCAATAACGCAGCCGCTATGGAGCGACCGCGGCGAACAAACCGAATCCGCAATGCCGCCCGGCGCCGATGGTGACGGGACCGGGAACTTCTTGCTCGAACATCAGTCGCAGATGCACGGCCGTCTTGCCGTCGAGGCGCTTGGGCGGCACGAAATTGGGCCGCTTGTTGCGATCGTATCGATGGGCAGTGACGCAGTTCTTGTAAAAGGGGAGCGTTTGCCAGGTGAATTTGCAGGGCGTTTCGATACTGGCTCGTTGGAGCGCCTTGCAAATCAGTTCGTCGTGGTTCCACAACTTTTCGATCTCGCCGGTCGCTTCATTCCTTCGCTCCACTTTCTTTGCGTGTTCGTCGAGGATGACCGGCGTCACGCTCTGCCAGACCTTCGACCGACCGAGATAGCATTTGTCGATGAACTTTCCCTGTGGCGGGTTGAAAAGCTCAATCGCGTGCGGCAGTGCCGTGCGCGGCGGCGTATCGGTGTCGCAAGGTTCTCCGGTGTCACCCTTGAATTCCAGCACGGCGCCGTCGAGTCGCGACGCGACGTGCTCCAACTCCGCCTCGCAGCCGAGCGGCGCGACCAGCATGACGTTGCGGATCATTGCGTCGGAATGCTCGGCCCCGATTGAGGGGAGCGGAACGTAACTGATCTGCTGATGGTCGTCGCGCCGCGGCTCGTTCAGTCCGCGGACGAAACGATTGACCCATTCACCGCGCTCGGCTGCCGGCATTCCGGACGGCGCATTGCTGCCATCCCTCATGGACTCGATCGCCGCATGCCGCACGACGGCGGCGATGTGCGCGAGTAGTGGCTGCGGGTAGCGAGTGGTGTCAAGATTGTCGTCGAGGAGCTTGAAGACGTAACACGGTCGTCGTGCCGGGCGTTCTACGCTCGTGTACAGCACCCGCTCGAAGACCTTGGGCTTATCTACCGTCTTGAGCGGTTTGCCGTGCTCGATGCGGTTGATGAATGTGCTGTGGCAATGGCGCAAGTCGCAGAGCGTGCATTGGCCGGACTTGTCGTCATAAGTCGGCATGCGCAACGTGTCGCGAAACGAGCCGGCATTTTTCTTCGGATACCAGCGGACGCCTTTGAGTTTTTGCAATTCCGCTTCATCGGCCAGCCGGGCATCGGCGAACGCCATGTCGATGCCCCAGCCGAGCGCCGTCAGCGAACGAGCAGCCCGCTCGATGTCGGTAATCGGACAATCGCTTCGGCCGGCAATGTCCCAGACGTAATGCACCTCGGGCTTCTGATCGGGTTCGAGAACAAACAATGTTGGAATCGTCGGCTTGGCGGTCAGCCGTTCCTGCCGGTCAAACTTCTTGTCGCCGTCGTTGTTGGGAACGAACCGCGTGATGGCCTGCCCGGTTTTCGACTTAGGCGCAATGATGATCGGTGGGTGTTCGCGCGTGTGCCGCTGCAACCAGCCAAGTGCTTGGCCGATGGGCGTGAAGTTCTTATTGTCCGGAGTATCGGGGTGCTTGTCGTCAACCACGACTAACTTTCCCCGCCGCGCCGCGCCTGCAACCAAAGCCTGAAACAACCGGAATGGCGACGGCGGCCATTCCGGCGGCCCATTACGGTCAAGCAGGCCGTGGTAGCGGTCGTCGAGAAAACGGACTGTGACGAGGAGGTGGGTCATTGTGCGGCCTCCGGTATTTGATCCGCCTGTTCACTCGGAGCGGTGTCGCTTGCAGCAGGGAACAGGGCAAGCATCTGCATCTTTCGCTCTGCGGCGCCCGCGTCTGCAATCAGCAGAGGCTTGAGGTTTGCGGCGATTGTCTTCAGGTTGCCATCTGCAGCCGAATCCGATTCGATCGCGGTAACGGCTTCTTGCAGCTTGGTCAGCTTTGCCGTCTTGGCTGTGCTGAACCTGTCTCCCCTGACGGGTTCCAACTCATTGACCAGATTCTTCAGGTTGTCGATCGGACCGCCGGCGCTGACTGCCTTCTTGTCGGCCTTCTTTTTCGCGTCTGCATCGATCGAAGCCTTGAGTAGGTTCTTGTCGAACACCAGCGGTTGATTCTTGGGCTGAGCAACGCCAAACCCTGTCTCCGTAGATGCCGCAGATTGGGTGAGTTCCGTGATGTTCGGTGGTGCAGCCCAAGGACTCTCCACGCCTCTCGCACTGAACTGCTTCCAAGTCGGTTCGCCTATCGGCAGAAGCTGGCATCCTTGGCGAAGGCAAGTCTTTTGCGTAGCGGTGAATGCCAGCAGCGCCAGGCCGAGGATGTAACGCTGAAGTTTCCTCGTCTCGTCGTCGCTTGCGCCCTTGATCTCCCGGAGCAGTTCCAGGTTGAGCGAGAAGTCGCGACGAATCTCACCAAAGACTTGGACGCCGCCGATCTTGTGCGATGAGGGCACATCGGCGAGACCGTGATCGGCCGGTTTGCCTTCCAGTCCTGCGGGAATGAATCCTTCCTGTTCGTACTTAATCGGCGGTGTGTACTGTGCTGAACGCTTGATCGATCGCACGTTGAACGCGCGAATGATCGAGTTGATGAGGCGCGGCACTTTGACGCCGGTTCCCCGCGAATCCCAAACACCGAAGACGAGACTAGTTGGGCCTATTTCCGCGAGCTTCTTGGCATTGCCTTTCGCGTACTCCTTGAATGCCTCTACAATCTTCGACCGAAGTTCGGTTCCCCGAAAGGCGGCATCCGCGATGCGGTGTCCGATCTGCGTGACGTTGACGATGGGCAGTTCGTCATTGAACTTCACCTTGTACTGAGGAACAAGCGAGGCATAGGGCGGCTCGCCAAACAACGGTTCCATGCGATTTGCCTGCGAGGGGATGCTGTCGAGCACACAGACGTTGTTATGCGTCAACGGGTCTTTGGGATCATATGGCGGGTCGATGTTGTAAACCGGGGGATCGTCCTTCTTTTCCGAGGGATTGGCATAGCTTGGCGGAAAGACGATTTCCGTCTTCTCGTCATCGAATGATCCCACCTTCAGCAACTGCTTGCCGACGAGCACGACCGGCCCTTTCGGATCGAGCAGGTCATCAAATGCCTTGTATGTTCTGTCCTGTTCATCGCTCATGGTTGCTCCTTGATGAGTTGTGCTTTTGAGAAATTCTTGAATTTGCCGCGCGACAGCACGACAAACTGGTAGGGCAAGGTGTTTGAAAGATTGATCGCGCCGCTCGCGGCAATTCGCGCGGTGATTGCCGGGAGTCGCTTTTCCCACGGTACAAAGCGATAGTGGCTATTGATTGCCAGAGGTGGAAACGTCTGCAAACCGATTGCGGCGAGCAACTCAGTTAAGGGGTAAGTTGCCACTTTTTGACCTTGAGTGTGGGGTGAGTAGCCAGTGGTCAACGTGTCCCAGGCGCTTCGCGGGTCGTAGCCGAAGCGGCCCTTCATGCCGACGGCCGAACTTAAAATCGTAGACGCTGTTATCGTAGTTGGGTTCACCTCGGCGGCAGCGGCATTAAATAGCTGAAGTGATGAAGCATTCGCGCCCCATGTCTTAAATTCCGTTTGTGTACCTGCGATCTCATCAATCCAAGGCCCAAGGCGGAGATTAATTGGTTGGCCAATCATGATCGGCTTGGTCTTCTCGGCATCCTCCGTAGGCTTGCCATTTGATCCACAAATGGGTTGCCACGGCTCTACTGATTCGCGCGAGCATGCGAGCAATGCAGAAACGATCGACTGTGCCGTGATAGGAGAAGTAGACGAGATTATAAAGTTGGCCCGGTCAAATCTGCATAACTTGAACACGCCCAATGTCTCCGCCCCAGGCCAAACGCGGTCGGCGAGTTCGAGCAACCCGCAGCAGGCGAAGAATTGGCCGGGATTCGTCAGATCGACGGGGATGGTGATATTGGGGGTCGGGTTGCTCATAATTGGCCTCCTTCGCCGCGAACAGGCTCGTGTTCCGCGCTGGCCAGGGCGTCGGCGCAGCGGAGTAGATTTTCGAGCCATGCCAAGTACCACCAGCCGTACTTGCGCTGGAGCCGGGCGAATCGGCGGATGGATTCAGTGTGAATCTCGTCCGAGCGCGATTCGTCGTCGGGGTCGAAGCCTCCTTTGGGAAAGTGCGGCCGCCCGCGTCCGTGATGCGTCGCGATCAGGTGCATCGCCAAGTCGAAGACATCCTGACTGATTGGCTTGCCGGCATGGTCGAGTAGCATATTGGCCTTGAATGCGTCGGTGAACTCACGGAGCGAGCCGAACTCGTGTCGATAGCCTCGCGAATCGCGTTTCATTTCGCTGCCCGATTTGCCGAGGCATTGTTTTGCGCCGTTGCCTTCAAGCTGCTCCTGTTGCATCCAGTCCGTCGTGCCCACGGTCGCTGTGCCGCCAATGATTAGTTGCCAGCGTTCGCGATTCTTGCCGTGGTCGTGAAAGTCATCGGCAAGCTCTGCTGCGCGCTTGATTTCTTCTGGCATGTCCATTCGTTCTAGGATTCCATCGCCGACACTCCGAACTGCGGTGACGTGTTGCTTGAGCGTTTGTTTTTCAGAGCCGTATTCCAGCTTTTCACGTTTGCGAACGTAGCCAATCAAGCGAATGGTCTTCTCATCGTCCGATGCAAGCCTTAACCAGAAGGCGGCCGGATTCCCCGGCCTCGTTCCATCTCCAATGACACGCGTCTCCGTTTCGCCGTCCTCAGATTTTGTGACGACTGCACGCTGCCGCTGCAATCCCTCCGCGACATCGGCCACATCAGGGGCGATCAGTCGCGCCTTGGCATTGGCTTGTCGAAGTTTCTCGTCAGCTTGGGCTGTATCCTTGGGCAACTTCGGCGCCTCGGCTTCGAGCAAGCCGACGCCACGTTCGATTCCGCCGAACGAAGCAGGGAGGATCAAGTCGGCGTTGCGAAAGAAGTCGGTGTTTTTGCGGGCAAGTTGTTCAATAACTTCGCTCACCGGGACAAGTTTCAATCCTGCGCGATCAACAACGATGGATCGCCCGCCCACTCTCGACTTCTGTTGGTCGTCAAGTGCGTCCCAGCGATCCATGAACCACTTCGCGGCTGCGTTCGCGGGGACGGAAAGCGTCTCGTGAGTGAGGATACGGTACGTGTCGAGCCATTCTTCAATGTCTTCAACGTCGAGTTCGGAAAAACCAGGTTCGTCCAGTTCAGCCCGCCAGGCGATGGTGGTCTGCGGCGGTTCCCACTCCGCAATCCCCCGCAACCACGGCCCGACTTCGGGCCGGCCCGGCATCGGCTGCGTGATGCTGGTCATGCTCCAATTGTCGAGGAGGATGTCGGTGAGTTCGACCATCGTGGGCTTGGGAGACGATGCCTTGTCGATCTGTTCGGCCGACAGTGATCCCTGGAATGCTGCGAGCGCCCTGGGGCTGACGTCCATGCCGTCTGCGAGGAGATCTGAAGTGGCGGAACATGCTTTGTCAAAGTCTGTCTTGTCGGCGGGCTTGCTTTCTTTGACCAGGATTACCGTCGCTTCGCCCTTGCCACGGCGATTCACGCGACCTAACCGCTGAATCCATGAATCGAGTGGCGCTTCGTCGCCGATGAGGTGATCGGCGTTAAGGTCGAAACCGACCTCGCCGGCGCTCGTGGAAATGAGGAAGACGGGTTTCTTGTTTTCCTCAAGTTCGGGATCCTCATCGCCATTCAAAAATCGCTTCAGGACGGGTTTTTCGACGAGTTGATCGCGTTCCAGGCCGCGCATCGTGCCGGTGAGGACTTCGACGGAACCGGCGTAGGGCGTGCTCTTGATCTTTTTCGGCTTCGGGCCTGATTCATCGGCTGATTCGATAACGTGCTCCCAAATCGCTTTGGCGACCGTCTTCGCATCTTCCGGCTTGCGGACAAAGACGACGATTCGTTTGCCGCGAAGCGATTTGTCTTTTGCAAGAAGGATTGCTTCGGCGGCGAGCTTGTCTGTCAGCTTTTCCTTTTCGAGTAGCGTTATCGTTCTGAGTCGCTTCGTGGCTTTGTAGCGATCGTAAACCGTGTCATCGCCGAAATCGCCCGATCGACTATCAAAGTCCCCCTCAAGGCGAAATACGCCGGCTCTCGAATCAGTCGAGGTGGTTGCCGACATGCGGATGACGCGCATCGGGTTGCCCTGCGTTTTGCCATCGCGATCCTTCTGAAACTGCCCGTCACTCCCGATTGCACAAATGAGCTTTTCAAACGGCTTCGACAGGTGCGCCTCGTCCAGCACGAGCAGCGAGTCTTGGCCGAGGAGGCCGGCTTCGAGGGGGCGGCGTTTGAAGCTGGAGCGGTAGCCGGAGAAGAGGAGCGCCGAGCCGATGAGGTCCA
>JAKEIB010000109.1 GCA_022614705.1 Planctomycetota bacterium
CACGTCGAATAGGCGCCTACGCTCATGGCGCGCGCCTTGTCCCATGATATTATGTACTTGTCCAGGCCAATGTTGCAGATTTATTGCGATGGGCCATATACCTTCAATATGGATATCAGGCGGGCTCTGCGCTTTTCGGATTGACGGCTGTAATGCTGGCAGTTGGAATCCAATTCGGCTGGGGAGCTTACCCTCCTTCTGACCAGCCCCTTGGAAAAAACCTTCCCGCCACAGTGCGGTTCGCAATAATCGTGGCATTGGCCGCAGTCGCTATTTACATGTTCATCTGGCCGAGAAGCGCGTAAAGTAGCGAAGGTCGATCCTATCCCCTGGAGCTTTCCGGTGATTCCCCGTACAATCGCGCGTAGTTCGTTCTCGCGCGGGGCTCGCCACGGCGGATCTTCGACGTGGGAACGAGATAATGTTGTCCTAGAACGGGGGCGGGGACGCCCCGGCTCGCAGATTTTGAGTTTTTTCCATGGCTCAAGGTGGTAAACGCAAGAAGAAGGTCGAAACCGTGTTCCTCGTGTGCGACGAGACGGGCGACCACAACTACACGCTGCGGCGCAAAATGGGCGGCGAGAAGCTGAAACTCAAAAAGTACAGCCCGCGCCTGCGCAAGCACACGATGCACACGGAAAAGAAGAAGTAAAATGACGAAGCACGAATGACGAATGACGAATGAAAACCCCGCGGCCATTTGTCATTCGTCATTCGGAAATTCGTCATTTCACATGGATGTGTCATGCCCAAACGTTGGCGCATTGCGAGTTACGACCAGGCGCGGGTGGCCGCGCTGGGTCGGGCTGCCAATGTGCCGCATGTGGTGGCCCAGCTTCTCTTGGGCCGGGGCATTTCTGATGCCGATGGCGTGCGGCAGTTTCTTGATGTGCGGCTGAGCGGGCTGCGCGACCCCGAAGAACTGCCTGGAGCCACGCGCGCGGCTGAAATTCTACATGAAACGATTCGCGCCGGCCGGCGGATCACGATCTATGGCGATTACGACGCCGACGGCATGACGGCCACCGCCATTCTGCTATTGTGCCTCAAGCTGCTCGGCGCGAAGGCCGACTTCTACATCCCCAATCGCATCGACGAAGGCTATGGCCTCAATCACGATGCGCTGCGGACCATCGCAGGGCAGGGCGGGGACGTGGTCGTCACGGTCGATTGTGGCATTACGAGCGTGGCCGAGGCCCAGACGGCGCGCGAGTTGGGGCTGACGCTCATCATTACGGATCATCATCAAGCCCACGTAGGCGAGTCTCTCCGAGACTCGCAATCGGCAGTTTCGGAGAAACTGCCCTACGTGGCTGCGATCGTCCATCCTGGTCTGCCCGGATCGACTTATCCCTTCCCCGGCCTGTGTGGCGCCGGCGTTGCGTTGAAGCTGGCGTGGGCACTTTGTCAGCAGGCGAGCGAAGCGAAGCGCGTCAGCGAGGCGATGCGCAACTTCTTGATGCGGGCCGTCGGGCTGGCAGCGATCGGCACCGTGGCCGACGTCGTGCCGCTCGTGGACGAGAACCGCATCCTCGTGCGACACGGCCTCAACTGCCTGCGACACTATCCAACGCCCGGCCTGTTGGCGCTCGAGCAAGTCACGGAACTTAATAAGAAGCCGAGCATCGAATGCGAGGACGTTGGCTTCACGATCGCCCCGCGGCTCAACGCGGCCGGTCGACTGGGCCAAGCGCCGCTAGCGGTCGAATTGCTCACCACCGAATCCGCCGAGCGTGCGCACAAGCTGGCCGAGTTCATTCACGGTCTCAATGACCAGCGGCAAACGCTTGAGCGAAGCGTGTACCGCGCCGCCAACAAGCTGGCCCACGAAACGGGTGACCCACGTGACCTGCCCGCGTTGGTTCTGGCCGGCCGCGGCTGGCACGCGGGAGTGATCGGGATCGTCGCGGGCCGACTGGCCGAGGAATACCACCGGCCGGTCGTGTTGATCTCGCTCGACGAATTAGGCACGAAGCCTGCGATGGGCAGCGGCCGCAGCATCAATGGCTTCAATCTACACGCGGCCCTCTCGGCGTGCGGGCAGCACCTCGTCGCTCACGGCGGCCACGAAGCGGCGGCCGGCCTCACGATCGACGAACGGTCGATCGATCCGTTCCGCAAGGATTTTTATGCGTACGCCGAGCGGGCCATCTCTCTCGAAGAACGAATCGCCGAGTTGTTCGTCGATGCCGAGACGCCGCTCGCCGCGCTCACGCATCAAACGGTTCGGCAGATTGAAGAGTTGGCCCCGTTTGGCTGTGGCAACGAGCGTCCCATGCTGTGCACGTCGGACATCCGCCTGTCCGAGCCGCCGCGGCGGATCGGCGCGACCGGCCGGCACCTCGCACTGCGGCTGGAACAGCACGGCGTTGCGCTCCGCGGCGTGGCGTTCGGCGGCGGCGATTGGGAACAGGATCTCATCGACGCCAGCGGCCCGCTGGCCGTCGCCTTCAAGCCGGTGATCAACAGCTTCCGCGGCCGGCAAACGGTCGAAATGCACATCGCCGATTGGCGTAGTGCCGCGGAAGGTTGATAGTTTTTCTCTTCGCCCTGCAAGGGCGCTATTTGGTAGCCCAGGGCGAAGCCCTGGGTTGGTACCGCCGCATTTGAGTGAAGCCCTATAAGGGCGAAATATCTCCAATTCGGATTCTGCCCTTTCAGGGCTTCTGGTGCGAATTGTGCATCATTCCCCAGGGCTGCGCCCTGGGCTATCATATCGGAGCCTTTCAGGCCCTTTATTCGCAGTCACGAGGTTTCAATGATGAAGACGTCGAATCAATCATCATCCGCTCGATGCGCGGGCAACATTACCCGAGCCGCTTTATCGGTCGCAATGCTCGTGCTCTTACCCGATAGCGTTCGCGCCGATGTCAAGCTCCCCGCGATCTTCTCTGATCACGCCGTGCTGCAGCGCGACATGCCGGTACCGGTGTGGGGCTGGGCGGAGCCGGGGGAGGAAGTGATGGTGGCGATTGCCGGACAGATGCACAAAACGAAGGCCGACGACAAGGGCAAGTGGCGCGTGACGCTCGAGCCGCTGTCGGTGGGCGCGCCGCTGAAGATGGTTGTGGCCGGCAACAATCGACTGGAGCGCAACGACATTCTCGTCGGCGAAGTGTGGCTTTGCTCCGGGCAGTCGAACATGGAATGGCCGGTTTCGCTATCGACGAACGCCGATTTGGAAATTCCGGCGGCCAATCAGCCGCGCATCAGGCTCGTCCGCGTTAAGAATCCCGGAACCCAGGAAACGGTTGACGATTTCCAGGGCGGTTGGGAAGTTTGCACGCCGGATGCAGTCAAAGGCTTTTCGGCCGTCGGCTACTACTTCGGCCGCGAGTTGGAACAGCAGATCGACGTGCCGGTCGGCTTGATCGACAACTCTTGGGGCGGCTCGGCCTGCGACGCCTGGATTTGCCGCGAGCGCATGGAGGGCAATCCGCTCTACGAAGCGCAGTTGGCGAACTGGGACAAGATCGCCGCCGAGTACGAGAAGGACAAGGATCCGAAAAAGGCTGAACAACTAGCCGGCAATCATCGTCCCGGCAATCTGTATCACGGCCGCTTGGAACCCGTGTTAGGTTACGCGATTCGCGGCGCGATCTGGTATCAGGGCGAATCGAACGCCGGCCGAGCGTATCAATATCGCGAGATGTTCCCGCTCATGATCCAGTCGTGGCGCGAAGATTGGAAGCAGGGCGACTTCCCGTTCTATTGGGTGCAGTTGGCGGACTTTATGGATGAAAAAACTGAGCCGGGCGACAGCGCCTGGGCCGAGCTGCGCGAGGCCCAAACGATGACGCAGGACCGCCTGCTGAACACCGGCCAGGCGGTGATCATCGATATCGGCGAGGGGTCGGATATCCATCCGCGCAACAAGCTCGAAGTGGCAAACCGTTTGGCGCGGTGGGCGCTCGCCAAGAATTATGGCCGCCACATCGAGTGCCAGAGCCCGCGGTATGCATCGATGGAAGCGAAGGACGGCAAGGTCACTTTGAAATTCAAGGACACGGGCGGCGGATTGCGGCCCGTCGACGACAAAAACGTGCTGGGCTTTGCGGTGGCCGGCGAGGATCGCAAGTGGCACTCGGCCGAGGCGAAGGTCACGGGCCCGGATACCGTCGAGCTGTCCAGCAAGGATGTGCCCAACCCGGTCGCCGTTCGCTACGCGTGGGCCGATAACCCGGTGTGCAACCTCTACAATCAGGTCGGCTTGCCGGTGACGCCGTTCCGCACGGACGATTGGCCCGGTGTGACGGTCGACGCGCGATAGGATGCGGCGAATTCGCCAATATCGTACAGGTTTACTGCAGCGGCCCGCGGTGCGCGAGCAGCCAGTCGTATACGTCCGGGTTGTCGTACGTCGGCTTCCACGAGTTGTGCTCGACGTCCGGATACACGGTCAGCCGTACGTCGCCGCCG
>JAKEIB010000110.1 GCA_022614705.1 Planctomycetota bacterium
GCTGGCGAGTTCAGATCGTGTACACGCATTGTCGAACGCAACTTGTTGAAATCCTAAGAGTTAACCGAAGTCACTCCGGCGTTAGCCGGACAGTAGTGAGGAATTGTATGAAACGCCTTATTTACATTGCGAGCTACGTTCTGGTGCTGCTACCCGCACGACTTGCGGACGCGCACGGCACGCCGATTTCGGTCGGCCCAGCCGGAGGCGCGCTGACTGCGAATGGTGGGCTTGCCGACGACCAAGGCTTCGCGCCCCAAATTTTCGTCGAGGACGATGAGGACGGCGACCCCTTTGCATCACTCGTGTTACCGAACGTCGGGCCGGTTATTCTTTGGCAAATACCGGGTCTTAACATTACCGGATTGGAGGAACAAAGCAGTCTTTCCATCGAGGTGCTTGCGCGACCGGTGAAGGACGCCAGCCCGCCCGAGGATCGAATCTTGTGGTATTGGAATCCACTCTCGGAATTGGTCGAGCCGGCCGCTGCGGACTTACACCTTCTGGGAACGGGCATGCGGTACCTTACGCTATCGCCGGACGACAGCGTTGCACCGCCGCCGTTTCTACTCACTAACTCCATGGCCGGTCAGCAGGGATTTCACAACCACGGCCTGCTATCGTACGGCCTCGACAACAATCCGCCGCCCGCGCACGGCGCGTACGGATTCTTCGCTCGATTAACGTCAAATCAATACTCGCCGTCGAATCCATTCTTAGTCGCGTTCAATCATGGCGTGAATTACGAGCAAATGGTTGTCGCCGCACTGGCGATCAACGCGGCCGCCGTTAATTCGCTGCCGGGCGATTTCAACCACGACGGTGTCGTCGACACAGCCGACTACGTCGTTTGGCGCAAATCGATGGGCTCGGGGCCCGAATATATGATCTGGAGCGAGAACTTCGGCCGCACGATGAACGGCGGCCGTTCAATCTCGACGGCAAACTCGCCCGTGCCCGAACCGGCGACGATATTCATGCTCACGTCCGCGATAATCTTCCGCTCGATCGGTCGACGTCGACGCGTTTGCGCCGGCAACTCGCACCGCGTAAGGGCCGGGTTAAACACAGCTTCCGCAGGGCGATAGCAGCCCGTTGAAAAACTGTGGCTGGCCTCTATGAGGCCGGCTTTTCGTCGAGGATTCCGGGGTCACAGACCCCGGCTACAGCTTTTTTCAACGGGCTGTTACGAGTATCGCAAGCACAACGCATGTTGCTGGCGGTTATCGAAGCGATTAAACTCAATTCGCCCGCAAGAGACACTCAGCAATCACAAGGGAGGCGTACCAATGCGCCGTGCCATCACCCTTATCGAACTGCTGGTTGTCATTGCGATCATCGGAGTTCTCGTGGCCTTGCTATTGCCCGCGATACAAGCGGCGCGGGAAGCTGCTCGTCGCACCTCGTGCCAAAACAACCTGCGGCAGATCGCGATTGCCGTGCAGAATTATCAGACTGCCCGGGGACACTATCCGCCAAGTGCCATATTCGCGCCGGGTACCGCGATTGCCACCAACAACCAGTCCTGGTCTATCCACGGGCGTATTCTGCCCTATCTGGAAGAAGAAAGCGCCTTCCTGCGAGTCGATCTTGATGTCGCCTGGGATAAACAGCTCGGTACCGGCGTGCCGACGGCGCGCATCGCGACATACCTATGTCCCTCCGAAGTCAACGATACGGTGAGGGTCGATGGCGGCGGCCAAGCACTCATTTATCCGCATACCTACGGGTTCAACTTCGGAACGTGGAAGGTCTGGAGTCCGGTGACCGACACGGGTGGCGATGGCAGCTTTTACGTCAACAGCCGCCTGCGGCCCGCGCATTTTACCGACGGCCTGAGTCATACCCTGTGCGTCGCGGAGGTGAAGGCATTTACGTCCTACTTCCGCAACACCAGCGATCCTGGACCAACGGTGCCGGAGTCGCCGAACGATATCGCGGGGTTTACCGGCGGCGCACAGTTCAAGCTTGGACCCCAAACGAACGATAACACGGGTCACACCGAATGGTGTGACGGCCGCGTTCACCATAGTGGCTTTACGACGGTATTCACGCCCAACACGTTTGTGCCGTATGTCCACTCCGATGGGCAAACCTACGACGTGGACTTCAACTCGCGGCAGGAAGGCAACAGCGCCACGCAAACGACTTACGCGGCCGTCACGTCCCGCAGTTATCACACGCACGGTGTGAATGTCGCCGTAATGGATGGGTCGGTGCACTTTGTGCGCGAAGAGGTTTCGCCAGTCGTCTGGCGGGGCGGCGGCACAAGGGCCGGGAGCGAAGCGGTTTTGCGCCCGAACGAGTGATTGCCGTCATCGCGCAAGCAGCGGTCGATTGAGCAGGGCCCATTGTCACCTTGTCGACGGGTCCGCTCGGCGACGTAATATCGTCAGCAATCCGACGGCACCGAGCGCAACTGCAAGCCCGCTTGGCTCCGGGACGACCCGGAACTGCAGATCAATCGTGGTGTCGAACAGGCTGTCGGCCATGGACAGCATCGTCAGCGTGGGTGCATCGGTCCGGCCCTCCACGTTCGTGCGCAGTCCATCCGGGCCGCCGACTCCCAGCTCGACGAAGGCGATCAGCGTCTGCCCGCCGGGCGCTAGCGGCACGTCCGTATACGTGATCGACTGCTCCAGCAGATACGTCGGCGGGGCGAAGAGGTTTAAGGGTGGGGGCACAAGGTCGGTAAACGCGCCGCTCATGTCCACCGCCGCCCCTCCCGCCGCCGGCGTCTGACGTGTGAAAAACGACATACCCGCTGACGCCACGCCGCTGGCCGACAGATCGCTCCCCGTCACGCGCACGTTCACCACCACGTCATACGGCCCAGCCGCGTCGGCCGCGCTGTCGGATGTCAGCCACATCTCGATGAAGCCCCGAATCGTCCCCTCCGCCCGGAAGTGGTCATCATCATCCAGCGAAATGCTGCTGGTGATCCCCGTGGACAGCGACCGCATACGAATATCCGTCGTCAGCCCTGCGTAGTTGTAGCCGAAGTCGACCATCGACCGCGCCGTCGAGTAATCGTCGCCGTCCCGCACGGTCATCGAATCATCCAGCGTCCAGTCGCCCGCCACCGGCGGGTTCGACTCGCCCGGCCAGTTGACCCCCACCAGACGACTGATGCTATGGTCATAAGCCGCCCCCGCCGTTACGCCATTGATGTTCACATCTCCTTCGATGTGCAAATCGACATACGAGGGCGTGCCTGGCACGACGCGAACCACCGCCCACCCCTCGCCCGCCGCGAGCGCTACCACCGCGATCGCTCCAAGCACCGACCAGGAACCGCATCGACATTTGATCAGCGCACACATATCAATACCCTCCTCGCAGTAGTCCGCCTGCGGCATCGCGGGGCCAGCAGACAAAAGCCGGCCAACGTTGTTAACAGCAGCGCACTCGGCTCCGGCACGATCACGCCCGTGATCGTCCACCGGCCGATCACCGTCCCGGCGGGGAGCGGCGGCGGGTTGGGGTTCGTGGAGGCAAGTTTCAACAGCACATCGAAGTCGCTCGGGGGCGGATCGGGCGTACTGGCGTCCAGCACCACGTCGAGGTCGTCGATGAACCAGCCACGGTCCATTACTACCTGCGGATTCAGCTCAAAATCAACACGATACATTACATAAGGGCTCGTCGGCGGCTCGGAAAGCACCGGGCTGAAACGGAGCCGCCAGAGCGAGTCGTTGAGCTTTTCCGCGTTGACATACTCTTTGCCCGGCCCCGGATGCATGTCGTGAAACGGCTTCAGCGAGCCGGTGAACGGTTCGGAAACGCGTATTGAAAAGAGCATCTCGGTGACTCCCAGCAACACGTCCAGGAGGCTCATGACATCGACTTCCCCCTTGTCGTCGGGGGTGCCGCCGATGCTAGAGGCGACCTTCAAATGGATGTCAGGACTGTGGGAACTCATCGCAATCTCCTCGTAAACCGGGGAGCCCGCCGGCGGGCGGAACACGTCGAACGAGACCTCTGGCCCCGGTCCGGGGCCAGAGCTGGGCAAAAGTTCCACCAGCGTAAATGTGTGCCCGACCGTGGCAGCGCCAAGTATCAACCACAAACCGCACATCACACCAATCAATCTGCGCATGGCAGTACCCTCCCGGCAGCGGTTCGTCTGGGGCGGACGAGGCTGCCCAAAACGAAGAACGAGAAGCGGTGAAAAGAAACGACGCCGTGGCGGAAACAGCGTCGCGGTGGGACGATCAATAGATGCGGGAACGAAACCCACCTCGCGCCCGGGTACCCGCTTGCGGGTGCCGACGCACACGAACAAGTCAAGAATTCGCCGCGCGGGCTGCCGTCGCTGAATGTCCGACGGCCGGGTACCGCCGCATAGCGGTGGTCGGCTGCGCGACGCGCGAAAACCACTGGCCCTCATTAGCGTCCCTTTCACAAAGTAGCTGCGAAAGACGGCGACGCACGAACGCGGTTCATTCTAAGCGTCGCCGACCAAACGCGTCAACAGATTTCCATCGTAGGTCCAACGACGAATCGTCCGTTAGGACCTCCCGAAAGTTGCATCGAAGATCAGGTGGTTAGTAGCCGCCGCTCGAGCGGCCACATGTCGGCCAGCCATTTGGCCGCGAGGCCCAACGCGGCGCCAAATATGGCATGCGCGGTGAACGTTACGATGACAAATCGCGTCGTCATGTGAATGCCGAAGAAGGATGGATAGGGTGTGAGCAGCATTGCGAATTCGAGGCCCGTGGCGAACAGCACGGCCCACAACCAGCTACGTCGCGAGGCGTCGCCCACCAGCGCCATGTACATGACGCCGAAGGTGATGCCGTTGGAGAAGTGATAGACCCAACCCATCAAATGGGCCGACAGGCTGAACTGCGAATCGGTTGTCGCCGCATCAAAGGGTTGTCCCAGAATCATGGCCCCGAAGCGCGGAAAGACTTTGAACAACGGCAGTCGCAGCCATTCGGGACCGACCCCATCGAGCGCCGCCACGACGAACGGGATGCGAAACAGATCGTAGGCGCAGGCCGCGATGAAACCGGCCACCGCGCCAATCACCGCGCTGCGCCACAGCAAGCCTGGGCCGCGCATCCAGTCGGCGATCGCGAGGACGGCGAGCGCGGCATTGGCCGGTATGAGAATCGCAAACGTAAACCACCGCATGGTGCACAGCCCGTAGAACTCCGATAGCAAACACCAAATCGATGTCGCGGCGAGCACGAACACAACGACGCGGGCCGGCAAGGACCAACTCAAGATGGCAGGAAACAGTTTTTGCATAACATTCACAAGCCGTTCAGTGATTCCGATCAACACTCGCACTTTATTCTCCAGTGGTAAGGGTCAGTTTTCCAGCGTGGCGATCGTCGGCTGAAACGCTTGACCACCCATGCAAAATCGAAATGACGCGGCCCGCGAGCCTTAGAACATCGCCGGCAAAGGATGCCTGCCGTGCTTCCCTTCTGACTGAAAAGTGAAAAATCCGGTGGTTCCACATTGTCTATGCGACAGGGTGCCGCTTGACACCCTCACGATCGGTTAAGTATCTTGAGGGGTTCGCCAACCGCTTTAAGTCGCGTTGGCGTAAGGAGTTTCGATCCGACAACGCGTCGCCGCTCTGCGAAAGTAGTGCGCAGGGAGATTTTGCAGCCGCGCGGCGGTTGTACGTCAGGTTTTCCAGCCTGACTGCGGGCGTAAAAGTGTCGGGTCGCCACGGCGACTCGCTACGGCGAGCTGGACAGCCTGACGTACGAACAACTCGAACAATTCGGTCAACTCGGTTTGCCCTCGCGGCGGGCGTCATACGTCGCGGAAAGGTGGCCATGAATCCCCAAGAAATCTTGCGCATCGTCGATGCGATCCACCGCGATAAGAACATCGACAAGGAAATTGTTTTCGAGGGGATCGAGGCTGCACTAGTTTCGGCCGCCAAGAAGCATTACGGCGAAGAAGCCGACATCGTGGTGAATATCGACCGCGAGGACGGCTCGATCCGGGCCACCCACGACGGGCGCGAGCTCGACTCGGAAGAAACCGTTGGCCGCATTGGTGCGCAAACCGCCAAGCAGGTGATGATCCAGAAGATCCGCGAGGCGGAGCGCGACGCCCTGCACGACGAGTACACCGAGCTCATCGGCCACATGGTCAGCGGCGTCATTCAGCGCTATGAGGGCGGCGCGGCGACCGTGCAGCTCACCAACGTCGAGGCAATCCTGCCGCGCGGCGAGCAGATTCCGGGCGAGACGCACCACGTCAACGAACGCGTGCGGACGACCGTGTTCGAAGTGCGCAAATCGGGCAGCCGTGTGAAGGTAATCCTCAGCCGGGCCAGGCCGCAGCTCGTTCAGCGATTGTTCGAGCAAGAGATTCCGGAAATTGCCGACGGCGTGATTCAAATTCGGGCAATGGCGCGCGAGCCGGGCTACCGATCGAAGGTGGCCGTTTTGAGCAGCGATCCGCGCGTCGATTGCGTGGGCGCGTGCGTTGGCGTGCGTGGCAACCGCATCAAGAACATCGTCGATGAGCTGGCGGGCGAGCGGATCGACATCGTCCGTTGGGACGAGAACCTCGAAGTGCTCATTCCCAACGCGCTGCAGCCGGCGGAGGTCGAACAGGTAATTCTCTGCAAAATGCTGGGCCGGGCGATCGTGCTCGTGCGCGAGGACCAGTTGTCGCTGGCCATTGGCCGGCGCGGACAAAACGTGCGGCTGGCCAGCAAGCTCTCCGGCTGGGACATTGAAATCATGACCCAGGAGGAGCTGGCCCAAGCGATCGACCGGGCGGTCGGCGGCTTTAGCTCGCTGCAAGGCGTGGAAGTTGAACTGGCCGAGCGGCTGGTTGAAGAGGGCTTCTTGAGTTACGACGACCTGTCGATCATCGAGCCCGATGCGCTGATGGCGATGGGCAACTTGGACGAAGAGACGACGAATTTGATTGTCGAACAGGCCGAAGAGCGGGCGGAGGTGGCCGAGGCGGCCGCCGCCGAGGCGCGACGACAGAAACGCGAACAAGAGCGGCTGGCCGAAATGGCTGCGGAAGCGGGCATGAAGCTCGCGCCGGTCGATGGCGAGTCGGCCGACGAGGGCGGCGAGGAACAAGGGGCGGTTGCGGATGAAGCGGACGAAGCGTATTCCGAACCGGAATCGGACGCGGCTGAATCGGAGGGTTCCGACGCGATCTCAGAAGCAGTGATGGACGAGAATGGCGCCGCGGACGACGATTCCGCGGAAGATTCCACTCACGAACCGTCGGAAAGTGCAAAGTAAATGGGGAATGTCCGGCGAGCCGAGCCGGACAAAAAAGCGAGGAGCATGGAGCGAGGAGCTGGGAGCTGGAATTTTTACTCCCTGCTCCAAGCCGGGTACCCTCTGGGTGGCTCCATGCTAAGACGTGCTGATCGGCTCGCGGCACGCGACCAATTGGGTAGAGGAGACTCGCATCATGGTTTGTTGAACGGTATTTTGCCTGAAATGGAGATAACTCTTGGCGGTACGCATCTACGCATTAGCGAAAGAGCTGAAACTTGACAGCAAGGACCTGGTCGACATCTGCACGAAGGCCGGTGTCCCGGGAAAAGGGTCCGCGCTGGCGAGCATTACTGAGGAAGAAGCCGAGAAGGTAAAGCTGTTCCTTCGCGGCGGCGGCACGGCCAAGGCGAAGCCGACCAAAGCGGTGCCGCTCATGCCGCAACGGCCCTCGGAGCCCGCGCGCGCGGGCAAGATGCCCGTGATTGTGACGCCCAAACCGCCCGCTCCGACAGCTCGGCCCAAGCCGGCCGAAGCCGTTGACGAACCGGCCCTCGTCGAGAGCACGCTAGCCGCTTCCTCGGCGGCCACGGAAACGGCCGTCGTAGTTGAAACAGCGCGTCGCCCTGGTCCGCTGGCCGGCGCCATGGGACGCGAGAAATACATCGGACCGGGCGCGGCGACCGGCAAAGTGCCGGTCGTCGGTCGTGAATCGAAACCGTCTGAGCGTAAGAAGGGCAACGGCCCTGGCACCACCGAGCGTGCCCGACCGGCAGTGAAACTCGCGCCGATGCCGAAGACGTCGCGCCCAATCGAAGCGCCCGCCTTGAACGAGCCGCCCGCGCAGAAGCCCGATTTGCGATTACCGGCCGATATCCTGGGCGCGGGCAAGCAAGGGGCGAAGCCGCTGGCCGCCCATCTGCGTCGTCACGAGCGCACGCTCGAAGAGGAAAAGAAGCAGCAACGAGGCGTCAAAGGACCCCGCGCGCCGGGTCCGGCGCCCGCCGATGCGGACGAGGAACGCCGTGCTGGCCGTGGGGGGCGTCAACGTCGCGGCAAAGACGGGGAGCCTGCAACCGACGAAGATCGCCCCATGCTGGGCGGCCGCGAACAGCGGCAACTCGCGCGACGCCGCAGTTCACAGCTCACGGATTCGGAGGATCGACCGCAGCGAGCCCTCGCCCGCCGACATCGTCGCTCATCCACGGGTACCAGCACGGCCGCTCCTCGCAAGGAGCGCGTCACGATCCAATTGCCGTGCACCGTTCGCGAATTGTCCGAGGCGGCCGGCGTGCCCGCGTCCGAGATTCTCCGCATTCTCATGAACGAAGGCGTGATGACGACCATCACGGCCGTTATGGATCCGGAAATGACGGAGCTCGTGGCGGCGGAGCTCGGTATCAACGTGGAGTTCAAACAAGCGGTCAGCCTGGAAGATCAGTTGCTGGCCGATTTGCAGCAAGCGGAAGAGGATCCGGCCCTGCTCGTCGAGCGACCCCCAGTGATCACGTTCCTCGGCCACGTCGATCACGGCAAGACTTCGTTGCTGGACCGCATCATCGGCATCGACGTCGTGAGCGGCGAAAGCGGCGGCATCACGCAGCACATCCGGGCGTACACGATCGATAAAGACGGCCGGCGGATTTCCTTCGTCGACACGCCAGGCCACGAAGCGTTTACCGAGATGCGAGCCCGCGGGGCGAACGTCACCGACATCGCCGTGCTGGTCGTGGCGGCCGACGACGGCGTCATGCCGCAAACGGAAGAAGCCATCAGTCACGCTCGCGCGGCCGAGGTGCCGATCGTTGTCGCGCTCAACAAGATCGACCTGCCGGGCATCAACCTCGAGCGCGTTTACACGGGCCTCAGCACCAACGAGCTGCAACCCAGCGAATGGGGCGGTGAAATCGAAGTCGTGAAGACCAGTGCCACGAAGGGCACCGGGATCGACGACTTGCTGGAAACGCTGCTCACCGTCGCCGAGCTGCACGAATACAAGGCCAATCCGAATCGGCCCGCCACGGGCACGTGTCTTGAAGCGCAACAGGAAGCGGAGCGCGGCATCGTGGCCAAGGTCCTCGTGCAGAATGGCACGCTGAGGGTGGGCGACATCATCGTCTGTGGCCAGGCCCACGGGCGCGTCAAAGCGATGTACGACACGCTCGATGAGCATCACCGCCTGGTGGAGGCCGGGCCGAGCGTGCCGGTCAACATAACGGGCTTCGACATGGCCCCCAGCGCCGGCAGCCGGTTCTACGTGCTGGACGACATCGCCAAAGCGCGCGAAATCGCCCATGCCCGCGCCGAGCAAGAACGCACCTTCAATCTGGGCGCTACCGGCTTCCGGCACGTCACGCTCGAAAACCTGTTCGACCGGCTCGACCACACCGGCGAGGCGCAAACGCTCAACATCATTCTGCGGGCCGACGTGCGCGGGTCGATCGAAGCCATCGAGAAGGAGCTTTCCAAGCTCGAGCATCCCGAGGTCAAGATCAAGCTGTTGCAGCGGAGCGTGGGCGGCATAACGGAGGCGGATGTGACGCTCGCGCATGCGTCGGACGCAGTCATCATCGGCTTCAATGTGGTGCCAGACGAAAAGGCCCGTAGCCTGGCGGAAAAGACCGGCGTGCAGATTCGCCGGTACGACGTGATCTACAAGATCACCGACGACTTGAAGCTGGCCCTCGAAGGCATGCTCAAGCCCGAAGAGCGCGAGGTAGAGCTCGGTCACGTGCTCGTGCAGCAGACGTTCAAAATCAGCCGCGTGGGCACGGTGGCCGGTTGCCGCGTGCTCAGCGGCGTGGTCGAGCGCAGCAGCCGGGCCCGCGTGATCCGCAACAGCACGATCATCGGCGACTACCCGCTCGACACGCTGAGGCGCGAAAAGGACGACGCCAAGGAAGTTCGCGAAGGTTACGAGTGCGGCATCAAGCTGGCCGGCTTTAACGACGTGAAAGAAGGCGATTTGTTTGAGATTTACAAGGTCGAAGAAGTCCATCGAACGTTTGAAAGTTAGGGCAGGGAGCATGGGGCATGGGGCAGGGAGTAGTATGCTGCTTCCAGTCTTCGAACCCCCTGTTCCATGCCCCCGCCCCCTGCCCCACCATGTCTTCCCGCCGAGTTTTAAAAGCCGCCGAAGCGATCCGCGAAGTGGTCAGCATGGCGATCCTCACCGATCTGCGCGATCCGCGGATTGAGGGCGTGACGGTGACGTACGTGGAAGTCTCACCCGACATGCGACAGGCCAAGGTGCACGTTTCGATCATGGGCGACGATGCCCAGCAGCGTCTTTGCCTGCACGGTCTGCGCAGCTCGGCCGGTTACTTGCAAAGCAAGATTTCGGAGCGCATCGACACGCGGTACACGCCGCGGCTGCGTTTCGAAATCGACGAAGGCGTGAAGAAATCGCTCGCCATCAGCCGGATGTTGCAGGAACTGCTGCCGGACGACAAATCGGTCTCAACGGATGATGCGACGACCGAAATCGCCGACGAGAATCAGGAGAAGTAAGTCGCGGCGCAACGATGCGACCGTGCAGGTCCGGGATTAGCCGCGACCCGGGCACCACGGCTGCCGTGGTCGGGTCGCCGGAAAAGCCGATTACCGTACTCCCGACGACCCGTTGGGATCGCGGCTCATCGGCAAGCTACACATTAAGTAAGGTTTGACTACTCCAAGAATCATCACGAGTATCCATGGCCACACCAAATCGTTCCGCACTCATTGGGCGCACGCTCAAGGTGCTAAGAAAGCACTTCAAGCCCGTCGCACCGGCGAAGGATCGCACGCTCTTTGAGCATCTGCTGTTCGCCTGTCTGTTGGAAGACTCGCCGCAGGAGGCGGCGGAACAGACTTTTGCGACGCTCAAGCAAGACTATTTCGGCTGGAATGAAGTTCGCGTGAGCACGATTCGCGAGTTGACCGACGCACTCAAGCCGCTCGTCAACCCAGCCGATTCGGCGGCGCGGCTCAAGCAAACGCTGCACAGCGTGTTTGAGTCGGTGTATGAGTTCGACATCGAGGCGATGAAGAAGCA
>JAKEIB010000111.1 GCA_022614705.1 Planctomycetota bacterium
GAGGCGACAACGCCTATTCCGATCACCAAGGCCAGAACCGTCGCAATAAAAAGCAGAAACCCTCTTCGCATGGCTGTCGCTCGTCCTTGGTGGATACTCGAATCCCATCCCAATTTGGTTAGCAGCAGTTTCAAAACCTGTTTTCAGCAAGTGAATGCAGTGAGATCATCGACGAATTCGCTACCTTTGTAGCCTCGAACCCCGCGCCGGCAAGCGTCGGCCCAAGGAATGCGACCGGATGACCAAACCCCGAGCTGACCTATGAGAACTCCTGGCGACCAAAGCGGTTGCAGACTAACTTGGCAATATTCCAGAACGTCCCCTTTCTTCTTCCGAGTGACATCACGCATTTTGCAAAGCAAGTTTGCAGGCAGCATGTGACCGTACTATTCTTGAATGACTTCTTCGGCGTTGCGACTTGCGAATGCAAAAAGTATGTTTAACTCGGTGCTTACAGAAAAGAAACGCCCCGAGCCATCAGAAAGGGAGAAGTGCGACCCACCGGGATGCTCGGAACCAAAGACGTCGTCGTTGTAGGTGTGCCCTGGATGGTCATAACCAAAATACTCTGCGAACGAGTTAATCGGGTGGGCGAGATTATCGATCGCATGCAGCCAGCCGTAAGCGCCGCCGGTCGCCCACGGTCGGTGATCGCAGGGTAGATTGCGGAAGGCCTGCTCGCCCAAAAGATAAGTTTTGCTTGCGCCGTCCGTGATTTGGCTAATCTCGACGGTATCCTGGTAAAGTAGGACTCCGTTGATCGCAATGCCACCCGGCGTGATGGCTTCGCACAGTGGGGCGTCCGCCCCACTGGGGAATTTCTTGCGAAGCATTTTGTAGGGACTCGACGGTGTTGCCCCACCCAGAATCTGCTTGCAGTACTGCCGATCGTTGGCGCCTGTCACGCCATGGTAATGCGCATTGAGATCAGACTCCTCAAAGATTCCCCAGCCTCTCGTCACACCCCCAGGGCCATGGGCGTTGACATGCTCCAACGTTGATCTTGAAGGGCATCTAAATTCCGGAACAGAGGTCAAGACGATTTCCTTGTTCGGAGGATCGTACCAGTTCGACTTCGGGTCGGCCTGCGCGAGAACATTCGATAATTCGATGTACGGCGCCACGATGGCCAAGTAGCTCCAATCCTTGGAAATTCCTTCCGGCTGCCCGATCAGTTCGCCGCACCCCGGCGGAAAATGCCCTTGCGCTGACTCATAATTGAGACACGCCAAGCTTATTTGTCTGATTTGGTTCAGGCAGCTGCTGCGTCGCGCCGCCTCTCGCGCCGCTTGGATGGCCGGCAACAAGAGCGCCACCAGGATCCCAATGATGGCAATGACGACCAACACTTCGACAAGGGTAAAACCATGTAGGGGCCGGGAGAAGTTGGTACGCTTCTCCGTAGTTGTTCTTACCCTTTGGCCCCGTACACGGAGAGTTTCGCCATTAGCACGGTTCAATCGTTTGTGGGAGTCGACTTGCACAAGTGCACCGTGACTTTGACCGCCGTCGCCGCGCCTCAGCCATCTTGCGGGGCCAATCCAACCGCAATGGGAGGCGCTCGCCGAACCTAGTGCCGGGTACTGGATGCAATTTTACTAGTGAATACACTTCTGTCAACTAGGCGGGAGCCGAAGCATTTGACCCAATTTCCAGTGCCAGTGGCTCACCCGACCGGAATTGACGGGAAAAGGCGTTTGGGTTTGATGCGGGCGTTTTCGGGGGTGAATTGCCAGTCGATCCGGCAGCGGGCGGCGTCGGGAGACGTTTCCCAGGCGGCCGTTTCGGGGACGAGGGTCGGTTGGTCGGCGATACGTCGGTTCAAGCACTGTTTCGTAAGGACGCTCAGTTGGGTCTCGGCCATGCTGAGCCGCCTGCCATGCTTGGGGGTGTCGTGGATTTCCAGGGGGTCGATCAGCCTTCGGGCTTCCTCGGGCGGGAACGCTTCGTACGGCGAGGCGGTCTGAACAACTTGCTTGAGCCGCCAACCAAAGCGTTACGGCTGCGGCGGCCCCTGGCGAGCGCCTGGTTTCGCGATCGATTCACGGGTGTCACGGCTTTTCTCGATCGGTAAGCCACTCCAAATTGAAGCGCACAAACGAGAGCTTGGCATAATACTCGACGATGTCTCCGTAGTTTTCTCCGGTTTCATAGATGATGCCGACCGTGCCGTCCGGGAGCACCGTCATGCAAGAATAGGCGCCGGGACCTTTCTTGATCAGCTTCGCGACCGGCCAGGTCTTTCCCTCGTCGTCGCTGAGACGCACCGTCAGGTCAAAGCGATACTTGCGGTCCGCCGGGTTGGCGAAGAGCAGGCGGTCCTCATCGGAGCCAGCGTCGCGCCGCGAATAACGGATTAGGCTGGCTTGGCAACCGCCATAAACCTCCGAATCCGTGAGCGCCGGATCTCGCCACGGCGCGCCCCAACTCGCACCGCCGTCCTGGCTGAGGACCACGGTGCGGTTGGGTGCGCCGCGCGTGTTGAGCATCAAAGTGCCGTCGCGCAGTTCCACCACCTGGCTTTCGTTGATTGGGCCAGTGGTTTTGCCCCCGGCCTTCCACATCTTGCCGTGGTCCTCGCTAAAGATGATGCCTTCGTAGGTGGGAATGACCAGCCTCCCATCTCGCGTCTGAATCCCGACGCCTGGCCCGAGTGCCTTCTTGCCCACGCTCGGCGTGAGGCCCAGCGGCGCCGACCAACTTGCGCCGTCGTCGCGGCTCACCAGCAGCCAGACCCGGGTGTCTCCACCAAACTCGTCCCTCCGCGCATCGAATTGAGCGTGGTAGTTGACGAGCAGGTAGATCGTGCCATCGCTGTTGTCGATCACGGGAACTGGGTTCATGTAGGCTTCCATCCCTCGGCAGGCGATCAACGTCTGCATCGGTTGCCAGGTCATGTTCCGTTGCCGCGAACGGCCCTCGGGAATCGGCCCGCGACGACGCGGCGGGTTCCATTGATTCGTGTTGCCGAGACTTCGCTTGAGGACCAGGTGTGTCGGCGAGCCGTCGATGTTGTTGTCGCGCCGCGCCTCGCAAAAGGCCAGCACCGTTCCCTTGCTCGTACAGATCAGTGAGGGGATGCGGTAAGTATTGATGTCGTCTTGTCCACCCACGAACAGATCGGTTTGCTCGAAAAGCGGCTCCGACGCCCCCCACGCAATCGTCTCCAGAACGCAGGCGCGGGCCAGGCCGCTCAGCAGAATCAGGCCACAAAAGTGTGTTGCGTTTCTCAAATTAGGGTTCATCAATCCCAAAAGTACCGCGCACGCGCCTCCGTCTGCATTCTCAGTGGATTCTCGCCGGACCAGCGAAAGCCGTGGCGGGCGTCTGAAACCTCTCCGCGCCAGCCTGCTTCAACTGTCGCCGGACGGCGGGAATATGAAAGTCAGACCTAGCAGGCATGGAGATATCAAATTGCGGCTGCTATCCGCCCACGCTGGCAAGCGAGTGCTCGACTATCGGTGCCGCCGAAGCGGCCCATTTCCACCGCCCGACCGCGCGCAATTCGGACGCTAGTTTGCTTCGTGACACCTGCGAGGAGTTTCGTGAAACCAATCATCTCCTGCGCGGCTTAAGAAACAGACCAACCAAGCCAATCACCGCCAAGACCACCGTTCCCGGCTCAGGAATAGGATTTGTCAGATTTTCCCCCGTCACATCGAGATATAGGTCATCGAGGTACCAGGGCCCAGCGTGGTTGTTCTCCAGGCCGAGCGACTCCGTAAACGGCCCCAGGCCCATGCGCATGAAGAATGCGGTGAGGGCCTTGTTCGTCCCAGCGGTCGGTGGGCCTGGCGGCGGCATTGTAAAGTCTTGGGCGAACGTGAACTTCATATCGCCGAGGAGCGTTTGCAACTGAGTTTGGACGGGGAAAGTCTGATCGCTTTGAATATAGAGGTTCATGTAGTCGGCTGTGTCCGTAATGAAGTTCAACGGCGCATACACTCCATCATTGTGGATGACCATCCACACGTTGAACCATTCACCCTCGAGCAACGGATCGATGTCGATGTTGGCCAACTCATTACCGTTAGTTCTATTCATGTTACGGCCGTCAAAATTCGAGCGCCGCCCGGGATCGCCCACACTGACTCCGTTCTGTTCGGTAATCGAGTTTCGCAGGCCCGTGTTAAAGTCGCCCCACTCGAGAACCGAGACGTCCGTCGAGGCGGACGAATCCACAAACCCCCACACGACGTCGCTGCTGGGGTGGCCGCGCCAAAAACGAAAAAAGAAGGTGGCGACGCTGCCGTCGGGAATATTGATTTTCGGATCGCTCAAGAGCGCGCTGCCGATGCCTGACACCAGACTTGGATCGGCGGCGCCTTCGGTGAGATTATTCACCACGTTGAGAACCTTGTTTCCGGGCGTTGTCTGATCGTTGGCGGCAAAATAGTTCTCCCCGCCATCCCCCTTGTCCGTGGTCCAGACGCCGCTCCCGTTGGACTGGCCATTCATCGACGTGCCGGGCACATAGCTTTCGAAGTTATCGATGAGTACATAAGCAGCGTTTGCCGGCTGCGGCTCTGCCGCGGCGACGAGCAACGCACACACGACGACACGCCAACCCACGCGCGCCGCGGACAAGCCGATCGGACTACGATTCATGAGACGACTCCAAGTTCAAGGGTGTAAAATCAACAATCAACAAGTCATGATTCTTTCAAGGCGGCACAGGCAATCCCAAACGCGAACGTTCCGTCGACCCATTTTGGCGGCTCCTTGAGTGGAACCGTTAAACGGGAGCCGTCGCCTGCCCCGCAACCGACGGCTCCCAATGTAGGCTCCGATTCAAAACATAATCGTCCGCCGTTTTCACTTTTCGCACGTTGCGAATCGTCGCCCCGTCACCGATGTGAAGGTTGCGCTGCATCGCGTAGTGCTCGATGCCGCTCATACAAACAAATTCGCCAGCCACTGCCCGAAAGCCGACGACGAAACTGCTTCCTAATTACGCTTAGACCGTAAGATCTGGATTCCCAAACATCCGGCCACCACGATCAACGCAATCGAGGCTGGTTCGGGAACTCCCGCTGCCGACCCAACAGCCGCGCCAGAACCTAAAGCATTGCCAAAGTTAGCGCGCCAAGTGTCATAACCGGCCTGCGAGCCGTCGGTTTTTCGCCAGACGACGAAATCTGCTGCGTCGACTTTACCGTCGTTGTTATAGTCGCCATCAAGTCCGCCGGGGGTGATTGCGGCGGTGTAGAGCGCAGCCGCTTCAGCGGCGGTAAGCGAGCGATTCCAATACACAAACTCGTCGAGGTCGCCGGCAAGGGCGCCCCAGCCGGGGTTAAACGCCGCTGTCCGGGCCCCGATGTGGGGCTCCGCCGATGGCGTCGAATAGGAATCGAGGCTGAATTCGAAGTTGGGCGACAGATCTACCCCGTTGACGTAAACGTCCATGTCGCCTGAGGCGTCGCCATTTCGGACAACTACAACGTGCGCCCAGTCGCCGGCGGTGTTGAAGTCGAAGACCGTGCTCTTGATCGACCTCGCCTGGAAGTCTTGCGTATCAACGACCAAGCCGTCATAGTCGTCCACTGTCCCGTAGACGATCAGAAACGGATGC